>JBDUCH010000066.1:0-15285 GCA_040003555.1 Variovorax sp.
GGTCTTCTCGGGGAAGACCACGTCGCGGTCGTAGACGAAGCCTGCCGACCGGTTCAACGCATGGATCCTGTGGTTGCCCGCGTCGGGCTCCACGACGATGCGCCGAGCGCCCAGGTGGGCGAACATGAAGCGCATCAGCGCGTGGAACGCGGCGCGCGAGAAGCCGGAGATGCGCACGTCCGAGGGGCCAACGAAGACGTGCATTCCCAGGTCGCCGGGCCGCACCTCGTAGAAGGCCCGGATGCGATCGTGTGCGGGGTCGTAGCACTCGGCCAGGAAGGCCGGCCGCCCCTGGTGCCAGCCGATGTAGGCAGTGGCGTGGCCGGACGCCATCATCTGCCGGTAGACCTCGCGCACCTCGTCCTCCGACTTGTCCTGCATCAGCCAAAATGCAGCGCGCTCCTGCGTGAACCAGCGATGCAGCATCGGCACGTCGTCCGGAATCCGAAGCGGGCGAAAGACGAAGCCGGCTTCGTCGCGGTACGGGCTGTCAGTTGGCATGGGCGGGCGCCTCCAGCGGGGCTGCGTGATCGGCGCTGGGCACGTTGAGGATCAGGCGGTCGAGCAGCGCGGTCAGCACGAAGCCGCCCGCCGCCAGCAGGAAGGGCACGTTCAGCCCGTAGCGCTCGACGATCGCGCCGGCTGCGAACGAGGACAGCAGCACGCCCAGGTTCTGGAAGAAGTTGGTGATGCTGTAGTCCTGCGCGTAGCGCTGTGGCGTGGACAGGCGGAACAGGTTGACTTCGAGCTTGACGATGATCTGGAACAGCGACCAGCCGTACAGCACGCGTCCCACCACGATCCAGACCGGATCCGGCGCGGCGTGCAGCAGCAGCCCGACCATGCCCAGCAGCAGGTTGCCCACGGTGTGGTCGGGCAAGCGCCCGCTGCGTGCCCGGATGCGGGCGTGCAGCTGCAGCGCCACGATGGCCACCACGCCCGGAATGGCGAAGGCCATGCCGGAGACCAGTTCGCTGTCGTAGCCGCTTGTCTTCTGCCAGTAGACCGCGAAGAAGGGGCGGATCAGGTAGGCGCTGAAGTCGAACAGCAGCATCACCAGCGCGAGCCGCAGGATCGGCAGGCGCGCGCGCCAGTCGACGCGGCGCGCTTCTGCGGCGGCGGCTTGTGCGTGCTCGCCGGAGTTGATGCGCACGATCTTGCCGCTGCGGATCAGGTAGATGCAGACCGCCATCTGGAAGAAGTCGCCGGCGGCCATGGCGAAGATGCTGGCGCGCGGCCCCCAGGCCTGCAGCACGAAGCCGCCCACCACCGCACCGAAGATGGCGCCAAAATGCACCACGACCGACAGCACGCCGATGGTGGCCGCATGCTGATCCTTGGGCGTGAGCCGCATCATGTATGGATACATCAGCAGGTAGCTGCTCTTGCACATGAACATCAGCATCGACAGCACCCAGTAGCTCTGTACGTCGGGTGCCCAGTCGCACAGCAGGCTGAAGGTGCCGGCGGCAAACTGCGTGTAGACCAGCAGGTGCAACGGTTCGATGCGCCGCGCCACGCGCGCCCAGATCGGCAGCGTGCACATCACGGCGATCGAGATGGCCGCGACATACGCGCCCACGTGTACGGCGCTGTCGATGCCATAGCGAGCGCTGAAGAACTGCGGATAGAAGGGGATGAGGATGGCGTCGCTGATGACTGCCAGCACCGTCATCATGATGACGTGGAACTTCAGGGTCATGCTGTTTTCCGCGTCAGAGCCGGACGAAATCCGCGGTCGTGGGAATCGCGAAATCCTGGATCGCGATGCGCCGCTCGATCTTGTAGTGCTCCACGCCCGTCAGTTCGCGCAGGATGTAGGAGTTGCGGTAGCAGCTCATGCCCAGATCCTGGTTGGTCATGCCGTGGGTGTGCTGGCCGGCGTTCTGTACGAAGATCTCTTCGCCATCGAAGTCAGCCGCGTAGTTGCGCGCCAGCCTGTAGCGGCCCTTCTCGTCCCAGCGCAGCCGGTGGCGGATGCCGTCGATGAAGGGCGGGATGTTCTCGCGGTATCCCGTGGCGAAGACCACGCCCTCGCTGCGGTGCGCATAGCGCGTCTCGCAATCGAGTTGCCGGAACTCGATGTCGTAGCCGTCGCCAGCGGCGTCGTAGCGGCAACCCTGCAGCTCGCAGTTGGTGATGAGGTGCGTGCGCAGCCGGCCCTCGTTGCGCTTGTCGTCGAGCAGGTCGTAGATCTGGTTGATCAGGCTGGCGTTGACGCCCTTGTAGAGGCTGTCCTGGGTGCGGACGATGCTCTCCTTCTTGCGCTCGTCGAGGTCATAGAAGTAGTCGATGTAGTCGGGCGAAAACATCTCCAGCGTGAGCTTGGTGGTCTCCATCTGGAAAAAACGCGGCGAGCGCGTGATCCAGGTCAGGCTGTAGTCGTGCGCGTCGGCTTCCTTGAGCAGGTCGTGATAGACCTCCGCCGCGCTTTGCCCGCTGCCGACGATGGTGATGGAGCGCTTCTGCTGCAGTTGCGCCTTGTTCGCGAGATAGTCGGCGGCATGCATGAAGCGGTGCCCGCTCGGTTCGCAGCATTGGGGAAAGACCGGCTTGGAACCGACGCCCAGCACCAGCTTGCGGCAGCGCAGTACGAAGGATTCGCGCTGCGGGCCCTGCACGCCGGTCACGACGTAGCAGCCGTTCTCCATGTCGTGCACCACCTCCTGCACGTCGCACGCAAAGCGCACGTTGGACAGCTGTGCCACGGCCCATCGGCAGTAGGCGTTGTACTCCGCGCGCTTCAGATAGAAGTTCTCCCGGAAGTAGTACGAGTAGATCTTGCCTTCCGCCTTGCAATAGTTGAGGAAGCTGAAGCGGCTCGTGGGGTCTGCGAGGCTCACCAGATCGGCCAGGAAAGGGTTCTGCAGCGTGGCGTTGTCGATCAGCATCCCGGGATGCCAGCTGAACTCCGTGTTGCGCTCCAGGAAGATGCCGTTCAGATCGGCAATCGGCTCCGCAAGGCAGGCCAGGCTTAGGTTGAAGGGGCCGAGCCCGATCGCGATGAATTCTTTGACGTCCGTTTTCATGGCACTCCAATTTGGGGTTGTCGAACCGCGGCTGCTACCACTGGTATGTCAGGGTGGCCGCCACATTGCGCGCGTCGCCCCAGTAGCAATACTGCTGGCTCAGGCACGACGCCACGTAGCTCTTGTCGAAGACGTTGTTGGCGCTCAGGCGCAGGCTGGAGCCCTTGAGCGACGGGTTCACGTACGACAGGTCGATGCGCAGCATCAGGTCGACCACGGCGTACGGCCGTACCTTGAAACTGTTGGCGTTGTCGACCCAGCTGGTGCCCACGTGCCGCACGCCTGCGCCCAGCGTGAAGCCGGGCATGAAAGTCCAGTCGCCCCAGACCGAGGCCATGTGGCGCGGCGCCTGGTACGGCGTATTGCCGGTGAAGCCTTCTGCCGACTCGATGAACTTCATGTCGGTGAAGGTGTAGCTCGCCAGCATCGAGAAGTTGCCGGTCAGCTGCGAACGCGCCTCCAGCTCGATTCCCCGCGAGCGCACCTTGCCGCTCGGCACGTAGTAGGTGGCGCCGACCGGGCGCGTGGCCACGTTTTCCTGCTTCAGGTCGTACACGGCCGCCGACAGGAGGGTGTTCGACCCCTTGGGCTGATAGCGGATGCCGACTTCCACCTGCTTGGTCTCGGCCGGCCGCAGGATGTTGCCTTGTTGGCCATTGCGCAGGCTCGGGTTGAAGCCGTCCGAATAGCCGACATAGGGTGCGATGCCGTTGTCGAACAGATAGACGAGGCCGGCCCGCTTGGTGAACTTGGAGCCTTTCCATTCCGCCGGCGCATCGGTTCCATAGCGGTTCGAGGCCTGCGCCCAGTCCTGGCGTCCGCCGAGCGTGAGGCGCCAGCCGCCGAGCGCCATCTGATCCTGGACATAGAGGCCGGTCTGTTCCAGGTGGCGGTCGATCGGGGAGCTCGTGATGTCGCTCAGGCCGGGGAAGCCATAGACCGGCGCGAGCACGTTGATCGGCGACGCGCCGCCCGACTCCCAGCTCCCACCGACGCTTCGCTTCTGGTAGTCCAGTCCTGCCAGCAGCGTGTGCTTGAGCGCCCCGGTCTCGAAGTGCCCTTCCAGCCGGTTGTCGATGGTGTGGCCGCGCGTGGATTCGCGTGCGCCCGCGTAATAGCGCGTGAGCTCGTTGGCGCTGGCCCAGCCGTAGCCGTAGACCTGGCGCAGCGTGGTGTCGGCCGAGACGTAACGGAAGTTTTGCTGGAACTTCCACTGGTCGTTGAAGGCATGGTCGAACTGATAGCCGAGAAAGCGCTGGGTCCGCTGGTACTTCTCGACGCTCGGATCGCCATCGAAGAAATAACGTGAGATGCGGCTTCCGTTGTGGTTCGCATTGATGCTCGCGTCCGCCGGCACGCCGCTGTGGTAGCTGCCTTCGGGATCGTGCTGGAGATACGCCTGCAGCAGCAGTTGCGTGTTCTTCGACGGCCTGATCGTCAGCGACGGCGCAATGGCCTGCCGCTGTTCTTTCACCTGGTTGAACTGCGAATCCAGCGAGCGCCCCAGCGCCGTCAGGCGGTATGCCATCACGCCGTTCGTATCGACCGGCCCCGTGAGATCGACCGCGCTTTCCATCCGGTTGCGATTGCCGGCAGTGAGCTGGACTTCGCGATAAGGCTCGAACTGCGGCTTTGCGCTGGTCAGGGCCACCAGCCCGCCCGGCGACGCACGTCCATAGAGAACCGAGGCCGGCCCCCGCACCACGTCGATGCGCTCCAGGAAATACGGATCGACCTGCATGGAGCTGTAGCTGCCCTGGTCGCTCAGCAGGCGCAAGCCGTCGAGCAGGGTGCTGTCGACGCTGCTGTCGTTGAAGCCGCGCAGGGCCACGTAGTCGTAGCGGTTGGACGAACCCACAAGCCCGGTGAAGGCGCCGGGCGTGTAGTTCAGTGCCTCGGGAATGCTGCGCGGCTTCTGGTCTTCAAGCTGCTGCTTGGTCACCACCGAGATGGACTGCGGCGTTTCGAGGATCGGCGTGTCGGTCTTGGCGCCCGCAGCGCTGCGCGTGGCGACATAGCCGGTCGTCCCGCCAGCGGTTTGCTCTTCCGAGCCTGCCGTCACCGTCACGACCGGCAGGTTGCCGGCGCCCGATGTGTCGGACGAGGTCTTGACCACGACGGCGTTGCCCTCAATGGTTGCCGCCAGCCCGCTGCCGGCCAGCAGCCGGCTCAGCGCCTGCTGCGGCGTCAGTTGCCCGGACACGGCCGGTGCCGCCTTGCCCGCCACCAGTGCGGGCTGAACCATCAGTTCGAGCCGCGTCTGCCGCGCCAGGTCATTGAGCGCCTGCGCCAGCGGCTGCGCTGCGATGCCGATCTGCATCGGCGCGGAGGCCTGGCCGTGCGCGACGGCACTGATGAATGACAGCGACGCGGCCAGGGCCAGTGGAGCAGGGTGAAAGCGGCAGGAACGGAACATGCGCAAGATATCTGAGAAGGAGGTAAATAAGAATCCTTCTCATGTAGACGCATGAGCTTCGGCAAACCCTAGGTCGGCCTCAAAGTTTTCTGCGGCCTGCGGCGTGGCTACTTGCCGGAGACGATCTCCGTCACGCCATCCTGCGCGCGCAGCCGCACCGGCAGCACCTGCGGCAGCACGCGCGAGAAGTTGTCGAGCCGGTGGGGGTCGAAGGTGCCGGTGACGCGTAGCGCGGCCACGCCCGGGTCGCGCACCACGAGGTGTGTGGGGCCGTAGCGCTCGAATTCGGCCAGCGCGCGGGCCAGCGGCGTGTTGTCGAAACTGACCCGACTCTCACGCCACGGCGCGATGCCGGCGGCAGGCACGGCGAAGACCTCGCCGAGTACGCCGTCCGCATTGCTGGCGACCTGCTGGCCGGCGCGGAGCTCGATGGCCGCGCCGGGTGCCGCGCGGTCGGCCCGCGCCACGCGCACCCGTCCCTCTTCCACGGCGACGCGCACGCCTTCCTTGTCCGACAGGCCGGGCGTGTAGCGCACCGAGAAGCGGGTGCCGACGACCGTGATGCGCAGCGGGCCGGCGAGCACGTCGAAAGGGCGCCCCGCGTCGCTCTTGATCTGCAGCACGGTCTGTCCCTCGGGCAGGCGAAGCTCGCGGCGCTGGCGGTACAGCGTCACGTCGGCGCGGGTCGCGGTGTCGAGCCTCAGCCGGCTGCCGTCGGGCAGGGCCACATCGAGCTGCTCGCCGCGCGCGGTCGCGAAGCTCTGCGCGAACAGGGGTTGCTGCCAGTGACTCCAGGCCAGGTAGCTGCCGCCGGCGACCGTGAGCAACACGGCCGCGAGCGCACCTTGTGGCGCCCAGTCGGCCAGCCCGCGCCACCAGGCGCGCCGCTGCGAGGCGGCATGGGCCGCGGCCTTGTCGGCGCTCAACCTCTTCCTCAACATGCGCAGGCCCTCCGCGGGCAGCGCATCGAGCGCGCCCCAATCGCGCTGCCAGTGCGCGAAGGCCGCACCGTGACGGGCATCGGCAGCCAGCCAGGCCTGGAATGCCGTTTCCTCCGCAGCATCGATCCTGCCGCTGCCACGGCGCACGAACCAGTCCAGGGCCGCGCTGCGGATTTCCGGGGACGGCGCGGCTGGCGGGTCTGCTGGCGGCGGGGTGCTCATGACGCTGTCATCTCCTTGATGTAGACGCACCAGCGGCCCGAAACCCTAGGTCGGGGGAAAGAGGCAGGTCTAGTTTCATTCGCGCTCCGTGCAGCGCCTGCAGGCTTCCATTGCCAGCTTGATGTGCTGCTCGACCATCTTGCGCGAGATGCCCATGCGCTCTGCAACCTCGGCATGCGGCAAGCCATCGAACTTGTGCAGGATGAAAGCCTCGCGGCAGCGCAAGGGCAGGGCGTCGATGGTGGCAAGGAGGGCGCTGACCGCTTGCGCCGACTCGGCGGCAGTGTCGGGTTCGCAGGCTCTCGGCGCGGCCAGGCTGTCGAGCTCGGCGAAAAGCGGCCCCTCGTCCGGCTGCAGCGCTTCGCCGCGCACTTCGCTGCGGCGGTGCTGATCGATCTGCAGGTTTCGCGCCGTGCGATACAGCAGCGCGCGCGGCTCAGGCACCGGCTGGCCGGAATGCTGCAGGGCCAGAACGCGTGCATAGCTCTCCTGCACGACATCGGCCGCGGCATCGCGGTTGCGCGCCGTGCGCGAACAGAAGTTCAGCAGTTCTTGGTAGTAGCGTTCAAGCACAGATCGATCACAGCCATGGAGGTGACGAGTCCCCTCGACAGGCTGGCGTCGCGACGGCTCACCCGGTGCATACATTGCAAATGGGAACTGTTCTCATTATCCACGACGAGATCAGCCGCGCTTGCCGTCTAGGCGGGGGCGCGTCAGCACGGGCCAATAACGCACGGCATACAGGCCGAAGCCCAGTGTCCAGAAGGCGGCGGAACCCAGCACCGCAGCCAGGGTTTGGGACGGCGCGACGAGCGGCACGAGAACGCGCGTGAGCGCGGCGAGCAGAACCAGCACGAAACAGGCGGTATCGAACTGGTCGGCGCGCAGCATGCGGCCGGTGTGGCCTCGCGCCGTGCGAACCATCATCCCGATGATGAGCCCCCCTGCCGCGCCCACGGTCAGCGCGTGCGCCGCCAGCGATGGCGACACCCAGCCACCCGACGCCAGCACCCGCAACGCGAGGTGAACGGGAATCCACGCGTAGGCCAGGTGCAGCACCAGAACGATCGTGTTGTTCAGCGTTTTCCAGGGCCGCCAGAGCAACCACCGCGCAAGATGCACGAGCGCCGCCGGCAGGGCGACGGCTGCCACGCCAAGCGGCGGCAGGCCCGTTGCATCGACGATCAGCAACGCGGCCAGAGAACCCAGCGCTGCCTTCTCGAGCATAGGATGCGTTGTCGCGTTCGCGCCAGGAACGCCGTTGTTGGTGAACATCGGAATCACGCGGCCGCTCATGACAGCCATGATGAGCAGCAACACATCCAGGGCCACCTGGATGCCGATCCATGCCGGCACCTGGATCACGCCAAGAGCCGAGAGATGGAAGGCGAATGCAGCGCCTGAAAGCACCAGCAGCAACCCGATGAAGAAGTAGTTGCGGCGGTTGCGCGCAGTGATCAGCGGGATCGCCAGTGCCACCGCGCAGGCCAGCGGAAAGGCCGCGTTGACGACGGCGGCCGCCCAGCCGAAAGGTGTGAGAACGAGCACGCGCCCTGCCACCCAGAGGGCCGCCAGTGCGGCCAGCGGCAGGCCCACGGGCGTCGGCTGGCCGGACCAGTTGCGCCCCGCAGTGAAGAGAAAGCCGACGATCACGGCCAGGGTGAAGCCGAACAGCATTTCGTGCGCATGCCACAACGGGCCCTGCAGGTAGGCCAGCGGCAGCCAGCCTGCGAACTGCATCGCCCACAGCCCGATGGACAGCGCAGCGAACGCGCTGGCGAGCAGATAGAACGGCCGGAAGCCGAGTTGCCACAGGGCAAAAGTGGGTGCCTGCGCCACAGGGGGTTGCGCGTGCTGGACGGCGATGAAGGGGGCCATTACTGGGCCTTTCTGACGCCGGGGGCGCCGTGGTGGAAACGCCAGGCCACGGCCGCACCGGCCACGGTGGCGGCAAAGAAGCCGATGGTTGCCGCGTTGAATGCGGCGCCGGCGGCGCGCAACGGTTCGCTGAAGGGCCCGAGCACGAGCCGCATCAGGAGCGACAGGTGCAGGGCGGCCAGCGGCAGATAGAAAAGCGCGCCGAACTGGAGCTTGACCCGCGCGATCGCCGGCAGCACGACCGGCGCGTGTCCCATCATCATGCTGACGACGAAGCCGAGTCCCAGCGCGTGCAGTGCCGCATCGCGGCCGGCCCATCCGAGCGCCGTCATCGCCCACGCCCCGCCGGCGACCGCGAGCCAGGCGTAGCCGCCCAGCAGGCAGATCGCCATGTAGCGGCTGATGCCGTGCGCGAACACCGTGCGTCGCGCGACATCGAAGGTCGCCAGCCAAGCCGCCAGCAGCACCAGCGCCGTGCCATAGACCAGCCCGCCGGCGCGCGGCGCCACGCCCGACCATGCCGCGCCCGCCAGCAGCAGCGACAGAACGGCATGCAGCGTGGCGCTGGCGCCCGGGCGTCGTCGCATGAGCCGCGTCATCTCCAGGCGCTCGGCGGCAATCGTCATGACGAGAAAGGCGAACCACCAGGGAAAGACGGCGTTGCCGTCGTGGCCCAGTGCGAACAGCACGTTGCCCATCAGCCATGCGGCCGCACCCACCAGCAACAGGAGGGTGTGGGCTGCGCGCTGGCGCCGCACGACCACCGCGTTGACCGCCAGGAAGGCCACCGCCGCCGCCACACCCAGCCACGCGCCGGCGGCCTGCTGCCCGAGCACAAGGCACAGCGCGCCAGCGCCTGATGCCAGCGGCGCGAGCAGGGCCGCACGGTGCTTGATGGCCACTGCGCGCTCGATGCCGATGACCGTCCCCAGAAAGCCGCAAATCATGAGGGCCGCATGCACCATCAGCACCTGGCCCGTCCAGGCAAAGGAAAGCGGATCCGGCAGCGCGACGCCGAGCCGCCAGAGTCCGCCCGCGACACCGCCCACCAACGAGACGCCCACCAGCGCACCGAACACCACGCGCGTGAAGATCCAGATGCTGGACGCCGACGCCCGGTTGCGGCCGCGGACGAAAAGGCGTTCAGCGTTCACCATCCCATGAACCGCCTGGCGTTCGCGCTCATGCGATCCGGCGTCCACGGTGGTTCCCACACCAGTTCGATGCAGATCTTGAGATCGGCCGGGACGACCTTGTCCAGTTCGAGCTCCGCGTCTTCGATGATGAGGTCGATCACCGGGCAGGCGGCCGAAGTCATGGTGATCAGCACGTGCGCGGTCTTGGCGTCGACGGTGACGCCATAGACGAGGCCGACATCGACGATGCTCATCGAGACTTCCGGGTCGACCACGCGTGACAGCGCTGCGGCGACCGGCTGCCGCAAGGCTTCCGGCCCGTCGTAGGGGAAGGGGGCGATGTCGAGGGTTGCCTGATGCGTCATGCGTCCCCCTTGGCATGGCGATGCACTGGGGCTTTGTCGACCAGGAATATCGCGGACAGCGCCTCCTGGTTGTGAACCAGATCGGCCAGCGTGTAGCGATGCAGGATCGAATGAAACGCCGCCAGCGCCTCGTCCAGCACGCCGCGCAGACGGCACAGGCCGGCAATCCGGCACTCGCCACCGCCTTGCGCGAAACACTCCACGATCGCATTGCCCTCGGTCTGGCGCACGACGTCGCCGACATTGATCGCGTCGGGCGCCTTGGCGAGCGACAGGCCGCCGCCCTTGCCGCGAACGTTGGCGAGCCACCCGTGCTTGCCCAGGAAGTGAACCACCTTGGTCAGGTGATGTTCGGACACCCCGAAAGAGGAGGCGATCCCCGCGATGGTGGCGCGCCGCTCAGGCTGCGCGGCCAGGTAGATCAGCACCCGCAGGCTGTAGTCGGTGAAGGCGGTGAGCTTCATGGTCTCTCCGGGGCAAGCCCCTCACCGCTCAGCCGCGGCGACAGCCAGGCCCGGTGACACCTGCGGCCCGGATTGCGACACCGGACGGCGCAGCAGGCGCAGCGCATACGCGGCGAGGAGCACCGCACCTACTGCGAAAACGATGTCGCCCGGCACGCGCATCCAGACCAGGGTCTCCATCACGCGGGAATGCACGATCTCGGCGGAGCGGGCGAACCACAACCCCTGCGTGACGCTGGCCCAGGCCTGGTAGATGCCGGCGGGCAGCAGCGACAGGAACACCATCATGGCCAGGCCGATGTTGAGGCTCCAGAACGCGGGCTTGAGCAGGCCATCGGCGTGCAGCTGGCGGTCGTACAGGCCGCGCAGGCAGAACAGCATCAGTCCGATTCCCAGCATGCCGTACACACCGAAGAGCGCGGCGTGGCCGTGGGCGGCCGTCATGTTGAGCCCTTGCACGTAGTAGAGCGAGGCGGGCGGATTGATCGCGAAGCCGAGCACGCCGGCGCCGATGGTGTTCCAGAAGCCGACGGCCACGAAGCACATCACGGGCCACTTGTAGGCGGCGAGCCAGGGCATGGCCTGCGAACGGCGCCAGGTCTGCAGTGCCTCCAGGCCGATCAGGGTGAGCGGCACCACTTCGAGTGCGGAGAACACCGCACCCACTGCGATCACCGAGGTCGGCGTGCCGGTGAAGTAGAGGTGGTGCAGCGTCCCGAGGATGCCGCCGAACAGGAACACGATGGTCTCGGCAATGATGGCGCGGTTGGCGCTTTCGGTGCGCACCAGGCCCAGGCGCGTGAAGATGAGCGCGACGACGGCGGTGGCGAACACTTCGAAGAAGCCTTCAACCCACAGGTGCACCAGCCACCAGCGCCAGTACTCGATCATCGAGTAGTGGGTGTGCTGCCCCCAGACCAACGAGGTCGAATAGAAGCCGCCGATGCAGGTGGCCGAGAGGAACACCATCGCGATCAGGCCACGCGATGCCGAGGGCTTGATGAGTGCCGGCCACAGCGCGCGGCCCAGCAGAAGGACCCAGAACAGCAGGCCAACGAACAGCAGCACCTGCCAGACGCGGCCCATGCTGGTGTATTCCAGACCCTGGTTACCGATCCAGAAGCTGAAGTCGACGCCGCGGTGCTGCAGCGTGCCGAGCCAGCCGGTCAGCGTGGAGCCCACCACGATGGCGATCAGTGCCCAGAAGAGCACGTCCACGCCGAGCTTCTGCAGCTTGGGTTCGCGACCGGACAACAGCGGGGCGATGTAGAGGCCGGTGGCCAGC
Source organism: Variovorax sp. (assembly GCA_040003555.1). Classification (GTDB taxonomy): domain Bacteria; phylum Pseudomonadota; class Gammaproteobacteria; order Burkholderiales; family Burkholderiaceae_C; genus Variovorax. The sequence continues at coordinate 11,740 of JBDUCH010000066.1, forward strand.
CACGCGGTGGCGATCCAGAAGATGCCGACTTGCGTGTGCACCGTGCGGCTGACCACGTAGGGCAGGATCTCGGCTAGCGGAAGCCCGAAGAATGACTGGCCTTCGACCGCGTAGTGGGCCGTGACGACCCCCATCCCGATCTGCAGCAGCATCAGTCCGATCACCGCGAAGAAGTACTTGCGCGTGGCCTTCATGGAAGGCGTTGCCACGGCACCGAGCAGCGGATCGGCCTTGGGCGGTTGCGCTTCGGCTTCGTGCTTCTGGCTGCCGTGCAGCCACAGCATGGCCGCAATGGCCGCCAGTAGCAGGCAGATGCTGACCATCGTCCAGACGGCCGCCCCGCTGGTCATCGTGTTGTTGACCAGCGGCTCATGCGGCCAGTTGCTGGTGTAGCTCAGCCCCGTTTCCCCGGGCCGGTCGGTCGCCGCAGCCCATGCCGTCCAGAAGAAGAAGGCGGTCAGGGCCTGGCGGTCGGCGCGATCGGGCAGCATGTCCACCGTCATCGCATATTGGTCGCGCAGCGTGGCGACCGAGCTGTCGCGGCCGAACAGTGCGTCGTAGTGCGCCGCCGTTTCGCGGATCGCCTGTGCGCGTGCCACGGAAACGGTGACCACACCGCTCGTGCTGTCGTAGGTGTTGCGTCGCATCTCGTCAACCAGCGTGGCATCGAGCGCACCGCGTTCCGATGCACTCAGCGCGGAGGGCGCCTTTCGATAGGCCTCTGCGTGGCGGTTCTTGAGCGCAGTGGCCTCACGGTGCAGCCAGTCGGCAGACCAGTCGGGTGCGACGTAGCCGCCATGGCCCCACACGGAGCCCAGTTGCTGTCCGCCGGCCGACAGCCAGACCTGTTGGCCACGCTGGATCTGCTCGCCGGTGAAGACCACATCGCCGTTGGAGGCGGTGACGGATGCGGGAATCGGGGGGGCCGTCAGGTAGATCTGCACGCCCAGGTAACCCAGGGCACCGAACGACAGTACGAAGATGAAGGCGAGCCAGCGCCAGAGCCTGCTGTTGTTTTTCATGATGTTTCCTTAGCCGCCGCCGCATGCGCCGCAGCAGCCGCCGCTCGCATGAACGTCGAAGGGCTGAACCTTGGTGATGGCAACGCGCCACAACGAGGGGCCTTCCTCGAGGTAGTTCCATGCGAAGCGGTTGGGCCACTGCGCCTGAAACTGCGCATAGAGCGGCTTGGGGTCGTGGTCGTTCACGAGCTCGATGGACTGGCCCTCGTCGAGGGCGGCGAAAGTCGAAAAGATGTGCGAATGGCGAAACTGTGGCGCCAGAACGCGGACATCGACGAGGGAGGAGAAAGCTGCAGATTGCACGGAGAATTCCTTGTGGAAAGCGAACGGGGCAGAAGGTGTATTTGGAATACATCTATCCTAGGAAAGGCTTCGCTCCGGGATGTTGATATGCATCAACATTCGCCTCGAAACCGCGCCCTCAATCCGATCGCGAGGTCTTGCTGCCGAGCGGGGAATTCGCGAGGTCGGCCTCGATCGTCTGCAGCACCTGTTGTGCTTGCACCGTGTCGAAGTCCTCGTGGGGGCGTCGTTTGACGCCGTACTGTTGCAGCTGGTAGTGACGGGTCGCCGCGATTCCGTGCCTTGCGAGCGTGCTCTTGACGCACGCCACCGGACATCCGTCCAATGCCACGATGGGTCGTCCCGAACGAGCGACCTTGAGCAACTGCGGGACATCCCCGCCGACTCCGGCGATGCAGGACATCTCGGCAATGTCCCGACGGTCCAGTTGCAGTGCAACGTGGTTCGCCAACTGCGCGGCGCTGGAGCACCCGGAGCACGAATAGACCAGGGGCTTCGCGGCGGGACCGTTCATGTGCCTATTCGCGAGCGCTGCGCGGTTCGGCCAGCAGGCGCTGGATCAGCCGATCCTTCTCTGCCCACCGGCCTTCGACCCACTTGCGGATCCGCTGGCGGTGCGCCCTGTTCCCCGAGGCTCCCGCGCCCAGCAGGTTGGGTGGAATGGCGCATCGGCGGACGTCGACGGTGACGGCCTTCACGTTGCCGCACAGCAGCGCCCAGAAGCTGGGCGTCCCCTCGGGGTAGACGATGGTCACGTCGAGCATGGCCTCGAACTGCTCGCCCATCGTGGCTAGCGCCACGCCGAGGCCACCCGTCCTGGGCTCGAGCAGGTGGCGGTAGCTGCTGTGCTGCGCGGCATGCTTGGCCGCCGTGAAGCGCGTGCCTTCGACGAAGTTGATGACCGCCGTCGGAACGCGCTTGAACTTCTCGCAGGATCGCCGCGTCGTGGCGAGATCGCCCCGGCCCGCACCGCGGCCACGGCCGCGCTTCAGGAACGGAAAGTCGAGCGCCCACCAAGCCAGCCCCATCACCGGCACCCAGACGAGCTCGCGCTTTAGAAAGAACTTGAGAAACGGGATGCGCCCGTGAAAGACACGCTGCAGCACCAGGATGTCAACCCAGCTCTGGTGATTGCTCGACACCAGATACCAGCCGCGGCGGTTCAGACCTTCGATGCCCTGTACTTGCCATGGTGCAGGGCACACGGCCGCGATCCATGCGTTGTTGATGGCCACCCATCCTCCGGCCAGCGCGTTCAGGACGCGGTCGCAGCCGGCGCGCACCCGGTTGGCTGGCACCAGCAACTTGATCATTGCCGGTGGCACCATCAGGCTGAATGCGATCAGCGTGTTCAAGCCGAGCAGCGCGGCGGTGAGGGCGCCGCGCAGCGGGGCAGGCATCAGTTTCAGGGCAGACAAGGGATGGTGTGCAGAAAGGGGGGCGGAGCCTGCGCTTGGCGCCGGCTTCGAGCCATTCTGCGAGGACTCCGTCTGCCAGGTGTTGATCCCGCGCAAGCTTCCATGGCTTGGCGGGCATCCGTGGGCGCGATCCTCAGAAGAAGCCGAGCTTCTTCGGCGAATAGCTCACCAGCAGGTTCTTGGTCTGCTGGTAGTGGTCGAGCATCATCTTGTGCGTCTCGCGGCCGATGCCGGACTCCTTGTAGCCGCCGAACGTGGCATGCGCCGGATAGGCGTGGTAGCAGTTGGTCCACACCCGGCCGGCCTTGATGGCGCGGCCCATGCGATAGGCGGTACTGCCGTCGCGTGTCCACACGCCGGCGCCCAGGCCGTAGGGCGTGTCATTGGCGATCTCCAGCGCTTCGGCTTCGGTCTTGAAGGTCGCGACCGCGAGCACGGGACCGAAGATCTCTTCCTGGAAGATTCGCATCTTGTTGTGGCCCTTGAACAGCGTGGGCTGGACGTAGTAGCCGCCGGCCAGATCGCCACCCAGTTGCGCCCGCCCGCCGCCGATCAGGCATTGCGCGCCTTCCTGCTTGCCGAGTTCGAGGTAGCCCATGATCTTGTCCATCTGCACGGCCGACGCCTGCGCGCCCATCATCGTCTCGGTGTCGAGCGGGCTGCCCTGCTTGATGGCCTTGATCCGCTCCAGCGCACGCGCCATGAACTTGTCATAGATCGACTCCTGGATCAGCGCACGCGACGGGCAGGTGCAGACCTCGCCCTGGTTGAAGGCAAACAGCACCAGGCCTTCGATGGCCTTG
>JBDUCH010000067.1:0-15283 GCA_040003555.1 Variovorax sp.
CGTCGGTGGCGTGCCACAGCACCTCGAACAGGTCGGACTTCAGCCGCATCATGATCGGCTGGGTTTCGGGGTCGCCCATGCGGCAGTTGAATTCCAGCGTCTTGAGCTGGCCCTTCGGGTCGATCATCAGGCCGGCGTACAGAAAGCCGGTGTAGAGGATGCCGTCGCGCTCCATGCCGCGAATGGTCGGCAGGATGATCTCGCGCATCGCGCGCGCATGCACGGTGGCGGTGACCACCGGTGCCGGCGAATAGGCGCCCATGCCGCCAGTGTTGGGGCCAAGGTCGCCGTCCTGCAAACGTTTGTGATCCTGACTGGTCGCGAGCGCCGTCACGTTGCGGCCGTCGCACAGCACGATGAAGCTGGCCTCCTCGCCCTGCAGAAATTCCTCGATCACCACGCGCGCCCCACCCTCGTTGTGGGTCACGCCGAACTTGTTGCCTTCGAGCATGAAATCGACCGCCTCGTGCGCTTCGGCCGCGGTCATCGCCACCACCACGCCCTTGCCCGCGGCCAGGCCATCGGCCTTGACCACGATCGGCGCGCCCTGCGCATCGATGTACGCGTGCGCCGCCACCGGGTCGGTGAAGCTCTCGTACTCGGCCGTCGGAATCTTGTGCCGCTTCATGAAGGCCTTGGAGAAGGCCTTCGAGCTTTCGAGTTGTGCCGCCGCCTTCGTCGGGCCGAAGATGCGCAGGCCATGCGCACGGAACTCGTCGACCATGCCGGCCGCCAGCGGCGCCTCGGGGCCGACCACGGTCAGCGCGATCTTTTCAGCCGCAGCCCAGGCACGCAACGCAGCCGGCTCGCTGATCGCCACGCCCTCTAAGCGCGGGTCGAGTGCGGTGCCGCCGTTGCCGGGCGCCACATAGATCTTCGACACGCGCTGCGACTGCGCGAGCCGCCAGGCGAGTGCATGTTCGCGTCCACCACCACCGATGACGAGCACTTTCATTCGGACAACTCGGCGTTGTGATAGACCTCTTGCACGTCGTCCAGGTCTTCCAGCACGTCGAGCAGCTTTTGCATCTTCGCGGCGTCTTCGCCCGTGACCTCGACCGGGTTCTCGGCGCGCATCGTGACTTCGGCGACCTCCGGCTGCAGGCCTGCGGCCTCCAGCGCGTTCTTGACCGCTTCGAAGTCGGCGTAGGCCGTGAGCACTTCGATCGCGCCGTCGTCGTGCGTGACCACGTCCTCGGCGCCGGCTTCGAGCGCGACTTCCATGACCTTGTCCTCGCTGGTACCGGGCGCGAAGATGAACTGCCCGCAATGCTTGAACTGGAACGCGACCGAGCCTTCGGTGCCCATGTTGCCGCCGTATTTGCTGAACGCATGCCGCACCTCGGCCACGGTGCGCACGCGGTTGTCGGTCATGGTGTCGACGATGATGGCGGCGCCGCCGATGCCGTAGCCTTCATAGCGGATTTCCTCGTAGCTCACGCCTTCGAGGTTGCCCGTGGCCTTGTCGATGTTGCGCTTGACGGTGTCGATCGGCAAATTGACGGCCTTGGCCTTTTCCACCGCAAGCCGCAACCGGGGGTTGATACCAAGGTCTCCGCCGCCGAGGCGCGCCGCCACCATGATTTCGCGGATCACCCGGGTCCAGGCCTTGCCACGCTTCTCGTCCTGCCGGCCTTTTCTGTGTTGAATGTTCGCCCATTTGCTGTGTCCGGCCATAGCTCTATATCTCGCGATCTCGTGTTTGCAAAGCAGACAGCGAGTTTACTGTCCGGCGCACACAACGCCCGCGCCGGAACTGCGACCTGCCAAATGTGTTTGGGGATAATCGCCCGATGACACAGACGCCTTTCGCCCAGACCGCTCCCCGGCCGATGCGCCCCCAAAGCCGCGACGTGCTGACGGACGCAAACGGCGCCGAGACCAAGTGACGTTCGTTGCCGCGGCAGAAGCGCCGTCCCTGCGCGTGGAGCGGCTGACACTGGGCCAGGGCCTGGCTCGCGCGGCGGGCGGTGCCAAGCCGTTCGCTGCCTTGAGCTACGGCGCCGGCGGCGACAACGCCTGGATCACCGGCGTCTCGGCCCGGGTGCTGCTCAACAGCGAGCCGATGGTCGACCTCTGGCATGCCGGGGCCTCCGTGCAGTCGGGCACCACCGGCGTGGTGCGCTGGCGCAGCGACGGCCACTGGCTGCTCGGCGTGGTCGATCTCGACGAGAACGACCATGGCGAGGACTTGACTGCGCTGTCGCAACGCGCCTACCGCAACCTGTTCGAGGCGATGAAGCAGGCGGGTTGCCCGCATCTGCTGCGGATCTGGAACTATCTGCCGCGCATCAACGACGACGGTGGCGGCATGGAACGCTACCGCCAGTTCAACGCAGGGCGCCAGCAGGCGTTTCTCGAGGCCGGGCAGGCCGCGTTCGAAGGTGCGCCCGCGGCCTGTGCGCTGGGCGTGCACGAAGGCGCGCTCTGCATCCGGTTTCTTGCCGGCCGCGTGCCGCCGCTGCCAGTGGAAAACCCGCGCCAGGTGTCGGCCTACCACTATCCCGCCGATTACGGGCCGCGTTCCCCCACCTTTTCGCGTGCTGCGCTGGCGCCGCTCGGCGGGGGCCAGGTCGCGCTGTTCATTTCGGGCACGGCCAGCATCGTTGGGCACCAGACGGTACACGTTGGCGACGTGCGGGCGCAGTTGGACGAAACGCTGCTGAATCTGCGCGCGGTGATCGCCGCCGCCAACGAGCGCTCCAGCGCCACCTTCACGCTGGAGCGCAGCGACCCGGTGGTCTATGTGCGCCACCCGGCAGATGCGCCGGGTATCCGCCGGCAACTCGAGCAGGCGCTCGGCGGCGGCTCGCGCTTCATGCGGCACGCGGTGTTTCTCCAGGCCGACATCTGCCGCAGCGAACTGCTGGTCGAGATCGAGGCGCATGCCACCGAACCGGGCGAATTGCGCGGCTGAGCCTTCGATGATGCGGTTTTTCTCCCTGCTGAAGATGACTCTGCTGGCCGTGCCGCTCTACACGTTGCTGTTGCTCCTCGGCACCATCTCACTGACGTGGAACATGGTCGCGATGCTGCTTCAGCCAGTGCTGCCGATCCGCCTGGCGCGTCCGCTCGGGCGCACGACCATTGCGCTGGCGTACCGTGCGTTCTGGGCCACTGCGTCGCTGACCGGCATGATGCGCATCGACGCCGACTGCCTGGACGCGCTGCGCGACGAACGCGGGCTGATCTTCGTGGCGAACCACCCGACCATGCTCGATGCGCTGCTGTTGGTCGCGCGGCTGCCGCGCAGCGCCTGCATCATGAAGGCCGACCTGATGAAGAACATCTTCCTCGGCGCTGGTGCGCGGCTGGCGCACTACATCCGCAACGACTCGGCCCGCGCCATGGTGCGGCTGGCAGTCGACGATCTGCGTGCCGGCGGCCAGCTCGTGCTGTTTCCCGAAGGCACGCGCACGGTGGAGCCGCCCGTCAACAGTTTTCGCCCAGGTGTCACCTTGATCGCCAAACTCGCGCAGGCGCCGATCCAGACTGTTTTCATCGAAACCGATTCGCCGTACCTCGGCAAGGGCTGGCCACTTTGGAAGGTGCCGCCGTTGCCGATCGTGTTCAAGCTGCGGCTGGGCCAGCGCTTCGCCCCGGAGCAGGACAGCAGCGCCCTGCTGAAACAACTCGAACATTACTTTCGCCAAAACATGGAACAGCGCGCCAAAGACGCGCAGCCCGCATGCCCATCGACGCCTCGCGCACACACCTCGTTCTGATCCCGAGCTACAACACGGGCGAACGCCTTTTTTCCACCGTCAGCGCGGCCCGTGCCCAATGGAGCCCGGTCTGGGTGGTGATCGACGGCAGCACCGACGGCACCGGCGAGCGTCTGGTGCAAATCGCCTCCACCGACCCCGGCCTGAAAGTGGTGCTGCTGCCCCGGAACCAGGGCAAGGGCGCAGCCGTGCTGCACGGCCTGCGCATGGCGCAGGAGGCCGGCTTCACGCACGCGTTGACGATGGACTCCGACGGCCAGCACCCGGCCGACCTGATCCCGACGTTCATGCAGGCCTCGATCGCGCGACCCGACACGATGGTGCTGGGCCGCCCCGTGTTCGACGCCAGCGCTCCGCTGCTGCGCGTGCGCGGGCGACGCGTGTCGAATGGCTGGACGCAGCTCGAAACCCTGTTCGCCGGCGTTGGCGATTCGCTCTACGGTTTTCGCGTCTACCCGGTCGCCTCGCTGATCCGCGTGATGGCGCGCCAGCCCTGGATGCGCCGCTTCGACTTCGACACCGAAGCCGTGGTGCGCCTGGCCTGGCGCGGCGTGAAGCCGATCAACATCGATGCGCCGGTGAAGTACCTCACGGCGGCCGAGGGCGGTGTGTCCCACTTCCGGTACGGGCGCGACAACGTCCTGCTGACTTGGATGCACACGCGGCTGATGGTGGAGTTCGTGCTGCGGCTGCCCTGGTTGATCGCCAAGCGGGTATTGCGGTTGCCGCCGTTTCAGGACTGAACCTTTCTCCCCTTGCGCAGAGCGCCCGGTGTGCGGTACGGGGTGGTGCGAAGGTCTGGCCTTCCGGATGCAACCCCCGCTCTCGTCCACGTCGGTGGGTGGTATGCGTTGGGGCGGCCGTTGAGGCACCGCCGAGCAGCACAGCGGCGGGCGGATCAGGGCCGCGTGCTGTTTGAGCCGAAGGCGAGTTCACGCGGACCCCGCCTGCCGCGAGCAGCGCAGGGCAGCCCGAAGGGCCGGTGACGTCGGCCGGCCCGGCGCATACCGCCCGCCGACGCGCCCCCGCGCATCCCAGCGCCCCAGCGCCCCAGCGCCCCGGTGCCCTAAATCATCCCGCCATTGATGGAAATAACCTGCCCCGTGATGTAGGCGGCTTCATGGCTGGCGAGAAACCCCGCCAGCGCAGCCACCTCATCCGGCGTGCCGGCCCGCTTCACCGGCACCATCTGCTGGATCATGGCCGGGTCGAACGCCGCGTCGGCCATCGGCGAGGCGATGATGCCCGGCGCGATGGCGTTGACTGTGACGCCGCGCGCAGCAACCTCCAGCGACAGCGCCTTGGTCGCGCTGTTGAGCGCGCCCTTGGCCGCGGCGTAATTGACCTGGCCCTTGTTGCCCATCAACGATGCGACCGACGAAATGTTCAGGATCCGGCCCCAGCGCGTGCGCAGCATCGGCAGCAGCAACGGTTGGGTGACGCGGAAGAAGCCGTTGAGCGACACGTCGATCACCTTGTGCCACTGCTCGGCCCGCATGCCCGGCAGCACCGCGTCGTCGTGCACACCGGCGTTGTTGACGATGATCTGAACCGGCCCGTCTTGCAGCATCGCTACGCAGCCAGCAGCCGTGGCCTGGTCACTGCGCAGGTCGAACACATGGCACTCGGCAGTACCGCCTGCCGCCCGGATGACGGTGGCGAGTTGCTCGACCGCTTCGGGCCGGGAGCTGGCGTGCAGCAGCACCGTGGCGCCGTCGCGCGCGAGGCGTTGCGCGATCGCGGCGCCGAGCGAACCGCTGGCGCCGGTGATCAGCGCGCGCTTGCCCGAAAGGTTTGTTGCTGCAGTCGTCATGTCACGGCAAAGGGGTGTTGAGCACGACCACCGCGCGGCCATCGGCCAGCGCGGCGCCGTTCACGTCGGTCAGGTTGAATTCGTAGAGCACCTGGCGCGCGTCGCCCGACAGGCGCCTGGCACGCACCTGCAGCGCGCCCTGGACTTCGTCGAGCCGGGAGATCGCGAAGCGCACGTTGCGCGCCGTGGCCAGGAATCCGGCCGAGGGCGGCGCGCCCGGCGCAGCGAGCAACCCGCCATGCAGCGCCATGGCCTGCGCGGCGTACTCGATAGCGTTGGGTGCCATCAGGCCACTGGCCGTGCGCAGCGGATTGCCCGGCTGCAGGTGGCTCGTGGTGGTGCAGTGGATCGCGTCGGCGTCCCAGCTTTCGAGCCGCTCCAGCAGGCACATGGTGCCGCTGTGCGGAATGCGCGCAGCGATGCCCTCACGGTTCATGGTTTGCGGCGCGCCCCCCGGCGCGCTCATGACCTGCGATCCGCGACCAGCAGCACGTTTGCGAACGGCGTGCCTTTGCTCATCGGGATGCTCTGCACGGCGAAGCCAAGCCGTTGCAGGAGCGTGATCCATTCCTGCAGGGTGCGGCCCCAGGTCGGCGACACCTTGTGGCCGCGCACGCGCGTGACGGTGCGATCCACCCATTGGCTGATCGCGAAGCCGCGCCGGCTGGCCGCATCGCCCACGCGCAGCAGCATGCGGCCGCTGCCGGGCGCCAATGCATCGTGAACCCGGCGCAGCACGCCTTCCTGCGCCTCGAGATCGACGTAGTGCAGCACGTCGAGGATCACCACCAGGTCGCTGGCAGGCAGCGCTGCCCTGCACATGTCGGCGCAGACAAAGCGCGGCGTCGGCTGCAAGTGCCCGATGGACGATTCGGCACGCGCCACGTCGCGCGGCATCAGTTCGATGCCGGTGTAGTCGGCCACCGGCGGCGTCGCGGCCCAACCGGCGGGCCATTGCCCCTTCACCTGCATCGCCGCCGTCGACGAGAGCAGGCTGGCAAACAGCCCCTGGCCGCAGCCAATATCGACCACCCTGCGCCGGTCGGCGCCGATCAGTCCACGCTCCAGCAGACCGCGAAAAACCGGGTCGTGCCCGAGCTTGCCGCGCGCGAAGTGATACGTGAACTGGCCGGCCTTCTGGTAAGGCGCCGAGGCTGCGTCATGAAGCTGCCGCCAGGCGGCATCGGTGTGGACTGCGACGCTCATGTCGCGAGGCCTTCAGGCAAGGTGACAGCGCGCAGATTCGCTCGTTCGATCTGCTGCAGCAGCAGGGGAAGCACTTCGAGCACTACCGGCTTTCCGCCCGCGGTGCGTGCCGCATTGCCGTCATGCAGCAGCAGGATGTCGCCAGCGGCGAGCCCCTGCGCGAGCCGCGCCAGCACCTTGGCCGGCTCGCGCTCGCGCGTGTCGAAGCCGCGCCGCGTCCAGCTCACGAGCGTGAGCCCGAGCCGGTGCAGCACCGGTGCGAGGAACGGGTTGCGCAGGCCGGCCGGCGCGCGAAAGCAACTCGGACGCGTCCCCGTGATGTCGGCGAGCATGTCCTGCGCGCGTGCGATCTCGGCCGCATAGCCGCGTGGGCCCAGAAACGAAAAATTGTGGCGATGTTTCGCCGTATGGTTCTGGATGCTGTGGCCGCGCGCGACGATGGCGCGCGCCAGCGCGGGATGGGCCGCCACTCTTTCGGCGATGCAGAAAAATGTGGCGCGCTGGCCGGCGGCATCGAGCAGGTCGAGCACCTGGGGCGTCACCTCCGGATCGGGGCCGTCGTCGATGGTCAGCGCGACTTCGCGGCGGTCGATGGCCGACTGCGGCAGGCGCGTGACGTTCGGCCCGAGCAAATGGCTGCGTGGCGTCAGCCCGGCACCGGTGATGAGCGCATGGTTGAGCACCACCGCGCCGATGGCCCATGGCGCGGCGCCGGGGATCAGCAACGCGGCACCCAGTGCGGCCAGATGCAGGCCGACGCTGGCGCGCACGATCGGTGGCATCGGCCAGGTGGTTGGCAACGCGGGCGCGGAAGGAACAGTGGAAGACATCGATGGCTATTTTGCTTGCAATTCAGCCCACTCTGCGGCGCACGAAAGCGGCCGACAGCAACAGCGCCAGCAGCGCGCCAGGCGCCACCACGCGGCCGATCGCCGACAGCGCCGGAATGTCCGAAATCGCGATCAGCCCGAACGACACGACGGTCGTGAGGTTTGCCAGCATCAGCGAAGCCAGCGTGTCCTCGTCCGCCCGGCCGGTCTCCTGCAGTTGGTCGAAGAACAGCGCGTAGTTGGAACCAACCGCCACGATCAGCAGCAGGCCGACCAGGTGCAGGATGCCGAGCGGCACGTTCAGCAGCGCCATGCCGCCGAGCGTGAGCAGCACCGCCAGTGCCAGCGGCTGGCACACGGCCAGCAGGCGGCGCCCCGAGCGCAGGTAGAGGCCCAGCAGCACCACCACCGCCAACGCACCCAGCATCACCTGCACGAAGGCCTCGTGCAGGTAGCGCGTGTAGAGGCTGTCGAGTTCGTTCTTGACGTCGACCACCTGCACCTCGGGCATCGGCGACAGGGCTGCTGCGAGCCGCACCGGATCGAACTTGTCGCCGGTGTGCAGCGCGATCAGGGCCGACCAGCCGCCGCCCGGACGCTCGTACATCAGCGCATTGATCACGGCGCCGAGCGGGCCGTCGGCCAGGTCGGCGCGCGTGATCGGTTGCAGCGTGCGCGCTTTCTCCACGTCGGCGATGAAGGGCTCGAGCCGCGCCGCCCGCAACGGCCCACCCGCGGTGGCCTCGGCCAAACGGGTGCGCAAGGTGGCCGCGTCGGGCAGGCTCGCGATGCGCTGGCGCTGCGCCTCGATGCTCGGCAGCATGCGCACCACGGTTTCGTAGCCGGTCAGTTCGCCGCGTTCGACCAGCGTCTCGAGCTGCGTGCCGGCAGCCTCGGTAGCGCGCAACACGGCCTGCTCGTCCGGCGCCTGGATCACCACCAGCGTGCGGCCGTCGCTGGCGCCGATGTCGTCACGCAGCTTGGCGTCGAGGTCGCTCGCCGCCTGCTTGATCGGGCTCATGGCCGACAAATTGGCGCGCCAGAGCGTGCCGCCCTGCCAGGCCACCAGCCCCGCCGCGCCGAGGCCAAGCACCACGAACACCCAGCGCAGCCGCGGCAGGCCGCGCACGATGGCCCCGGCAACCTTGGCCATCAGGCCCCGCATGCCCATACCGGTGGCACCGTCGGGCGCCAGCACCGGCAATCCGTAGCGCGTGGCCACGGCAGCCGCGACCAGCCCTGCGATCGAGAACACGCCGAGTTGCGCCAGCCCCGGAAAGCCCGAGAACACCAATGCCGCGAAGCCGCACACCGAAGTCAGCAGCCCGAGCCGCACCGTCGGCCAGTTGAGATCGCGCCATCGCTGCCAGCCGGTGCCGGGCACTGCGGCGCCGCGTGCCTGGATCAGGTAGTAGATGGCGTAGTCGATGGTTTCGCCGATCAGCGTGCTGCCGAAGCCCATGGTGAGCCCGTGCACCTCGCCGAACACCAGCGCCACCGCGGTCGTGCCGCCCACCACGCCGGTGGCCACCGGCAGCACGGCGATGACCAGCGCACGCGGCGAAGCGAAGGCCAGCAGCAGCAGGCCGCTCATCACGATGCCGCCGATGGTCGCGAGCTGGATGGCCTCGCCCTTGATCTGGTCGCGGCTCGTCACCGAGAACACCGGGGCACCACTCATCAGCAGCCTGGGCGCGTCGGCACCGAGCGCCTGGGTGGCGTTGGCGAACTCTGTGTGCACGCGCGCAATCGCAATGGCCTGCGCATCGAGGTCGCTGCCGGACGCCTTGGTGCCGGCAAGCAGCATCGCGCGCGGCGCATCGCGCGACACCCAGACGCCCTGCTCCGTGCGCGGCGAACTCGCCGGGATCAGCCCTTCGGCGATGCGCTGCGTTTCGCCGGTCGGGTCGCGTTCGAGCAGCGGCTTGACGATGTTGCCGGCCGGCGTGCCCAGCATGGAGAGCGTGTCCCCGATCGCGTCGCGCAAGCCCTGCACGGTGAAGCGCTCGGGCGTGATGTCTGGCGCGAGCTGGTAGCGGTGGTCGAGCACGAAGCTGCCGGCCTCCTGCCAGTCGCTGTTGTCGCCGTTCTGCACCTGGTCGAAGAGGCCGCTCGCCCGCATTGTCTTGCCGAGCGCGCGCGACACGTCGGCACGCTGCGCGGCGTCCTTGCCGCCTTCGATGCCGATCATCAGCGTGCGCGAGGCCACGCCGGACTGAAGTTGCTCGATCAGCACGCGCTGGCGTGCGTCCGGGCTGGCCGGCAGGAAGGCCGTGAGGTCGGCACTGAAGTGGGTGCGCGAAATGACGGCGACGCCGGCCAGCAGCGCGGCCAGCCAGACCAGCAACACCAGCGCCCGGCGCGAGCGAGGTGGGCCAGTTCTACTCATTTGACCGGCACGATGGTCATCACCGAGCGGTCACCGCCCCGAAATTCCATCTCGACGCCAAGCACTTCACCGGCGCGGCCACTAAGACGCAGCGAGGTGACCTGCGCCGCCAGCCGCTCGTCGATCGGTTGCAGGTCGAGCGTCCAGTTGTCTTTGCCGCCGGCGAGCGTGCTGCGGAAATAGCGCTGCAGCATCGGGCCGTTGCCGCTGAGCGTGCCGCGCATCGCCTCCACCATGCCGAGCAGCTCGGGCATGCTGTCCAGCGTCATGTTGCGGCTGCGGCCACCGCGCGTCAGCGTGAGGTTGTTGCCGTCGACAACCATCGACTCGGCCCGCGGCGACAGCGTGCGGCGCGTCATCTGATCGGGTGCGATGAAGCTCAGCGTGCCGCTCGCGTACAGCGGGCCGTCGAGGCCACGCACGAAGCGCTGTTCGGTGAAGGTGCCCTCCCCCTGCTTCTGCTTGGCCAGCAGGCCCATAAGCTCGCCCAGATCGAAGGCCCAGGCCGGCGCGGCCACGCACAGCAGCGCCAGCAACAGCGGGCGCAGCAAACGGTCAATGCTCATCTTCAAGCCAGAAATCATGGAAATTGAACCAGTTGTAAGGGTACTTGCGGCACAGCGCTTCGAGCCGCGCCACATAGCCTTCGACCGCTGCGCGGATGCGGCGTTCCCGCTCGACCGGATCGGCGATGCGATCGCTGAAGTCGGCCAGCGGCTCGAACAGCACGTCGTAGCGGGCGCCTCCCACATAGAGGCCGGCCATGAAGAACACCCGGCGGCGCAGCAGCGCGGCAAGGCGGAACGGGCCGTCGTTGAATGTGGCCGGGTGCCCCAGAAACGGCAACTCGAGCGAATTGCCGCGCTGGCCGGCGGCTTCGCTCTCCTGCCCGGGCAGGGTGCGGTCGACCAGCAGGCCAGCCATGCCGCCCGTGTCGAGCCAGTCGCGCAATGCCAGCATCGAATGCGAGCGACCCAGCGCGATCACGTGCGGGCGCCGCTCGGGCAGGCTGATGGCGTCGAGCACTGCGTTGATCTGGCGCGCGTTGTCCGGGAACATGAGCATCGCGGCGCGCAGCTTCGGATGGTCGGGGCTCTGGTACTTGCAGGCACCCAGCGCCTCGAAACTGCCCATGTGCGCGCCCAGCAGGAAGGCGCCGCGCCCGCTCAGCGCCTCGGCCTCTACCGCTTCGTTGCCGACCACCCGCACATCGAACATGTCGAGCCGGCCGCGCAGGAAGTACACACGGTCGAGCACCGTGGAAGCGAAGGCGTGCAGCAGGCGGTAGCCGTCGCCCCAACCGGCTCTGGGGCCGATGGCGCGGAACAGGTAGCGCTTGATGTTGCGCCGCGGGGTCGGCGAAAACAGCAGGAAGTAGAGGCTGATCGGATGCAGCACCAGGCGCGCGACACGGCGTCCGCACTTGATCGCGATCCAGCAGATCACGCGCAATGCAAGCATGTTGCTGCGCTCGGGGGTGCGCGACCAGTCGGCCGGACGCTTGGCCGCATCGTCGAGCGCGCGCGTTTCAGGCTGGCTGTGGTTCATGCGTCGCCCTCCGCGCCTGCGGTCCAGCGTCCGCTGACGGCAAGCTGTTCGCCGCACCGCACCTCGAAGCGCACGCCCCGTGCGGCACCGGTCTCGGGTTGCAGCTCGATCGCCAGCGTGCTGCCAGGCCGCACCGGCGCGAGGAACTTGGCCACCGCGAGCGTGGGTCGGGCACCGAGCCGCGCGACCAGTGCCGGCACACCCTGCGCGGCTTCGAGCACTTCGGACAGCAACAGGGCGCCGGGCACCAGCGGTTGACCGGGGAAATGGCCGGCGAACGAAGGATGGTCGAGCGGCACCTCGCGCGTGACCTGCACCGCGGTGCCGTCGACCGCAAGCTGAGCCAGCGCAAACTCGCGCAACGCGCGCACCGTGAGCTTGCCGGTGCCTTCGCGCGGCAGCGAGGTCACCTGCACCACGCGCCGCGGCACAAACACCGGCTCCAGCCGCTGGCGCAGGGCCGCAATGATGTCGCTGGCGCCGAGCGAAGGGGCGACGACGAAGGCCACCGGCCGCACCACGCCGTCGGTCACGTCGTCGGGCAACCAGAACGCGCCATCGAGCACGCCGGCGACGCTGTTGAGGTGGTAGTTGAGATGCCCGAGCGAGCTGCGCCGGCCGGCCACGTGAATCAGGTCATTGGCGCGCCCGAACAGGCGGAAGTGCCGGGCGTCGATGAGCTCGAGCGCGTCGGCCATCGGCGTCGGCTGCGGCACGAAATCGCCGCTGAACACAAAGCGCTCGTCGCCGCTGGCGTCGCACTCGGCCACCACCTGCACGTCACCGAAGGTGTGCCAGACCTCGCTGGCCGTGGTGCGGCGCGAAGCGACCTGGCCCGACTCGGTGCTGCCGTAGATTTCGAGCAGCACCGCGCCCATGGCCTGCTCGGCCTGTGCGGCGAGTTGCGGCGACAGCGGTGCCGTCGCCGACAGGATCAGATCCACCGGCGGCAATGCGATGCCCGCGAGCATCAGGTTCTTCAGATGGAACGGCGTGGTGACCAGTGCGCGCGGTCGCGGCACGGCCGCCAGCGCCGCGGCCACGTCGGCCGGAAAGAACGGGCGTCCGCTGTCGAACGCCGCGCCACCCAGAAGCGCCAGCAGCACCGAGGATTCGAGCCCGTAGCTGTGCTGCACCGGTACGGTGGTCACCAGGTTCAGCCCGGCCAGCGACGGCAACTGCATCACCTCGGCCAGACGCGGCACCGCGGCCGCGACATCGCCGACCAGCGTCTGCCAGGTCTTGGCATGGGGCTGCGGCAAGCCGGTCGAGCCCGATGTCAGCAGGCTCACCGCATGCGCGGCGACGTCGAGATCGGGCACGCCGGGGGCATCGGCCAGGTCGGCATGCTGGCGCGGGTCGATCCACACCACCGGCATGCCGTGCGATTGAAACTGCCGGTCGTCGGCCACGGAAAACACATCGGGATTGCCTTCGCGCAGCCGTGCCAGCGTGTCGGGGCGTGCATCGGGCGGCAGCAGGCTGGGCAAGCCGTTCGACAAGGCGGCACCCAGGCCCACCGCGAAGGCATAGCGGTCGACGCAGAGATTGAGCACCGGGCCGGCCGCAGGCAACCGGGTTACGAGCAGCGCCACGTCGGCGAGGTATTGCCGCGCCGAAATGGCGGTCCCAGCCCGCCAGGCCAGCGGTGCATCAAGGTCACGCGCACCCAGCAGCGGCAGCAGAGCGGCGGACTGGCGGTTCAGCCTTGCGTTCATCACCGGGCGCTGCGATCGATCGGCGCGCCGGAAAAGGCGCGCACCGCGTCGATCATGCGCACGCGCTCAAACTCGGGGTGCAGGCGGTAGCGCATGAAGTGCTCGCCGACGAACAGCGCCGTCACGCCGATCGGCGTCACCACGTTGGACAGCAGCGACCAGGCCGCGAACGGCAAGGTGAGGTAGACCACGATCGAGGAGGCAACGACCACCGCGAAGTACAGCGTCCAGGCCAGCGTCACCTGATGCGTGTAGCGCCGCTGGCCGGGCCCGATGACGTGCACGCGCTCGGCGAACTGGCCGATCAGCGAGAGTCCGTCGCCACGCAAGGTGCTGCCGAACCAGCCGCACAGCAACGCATTGATGCCCACGTGCTGCAGCACGTAGAGCCGGTTCGGGTCACCGACCTCGCCCCGCATCACCAGCCACAGCAGGCCAACGCCGCCAGCGGCCACGATCAGCAGGGCCCAGCGACCGAAACGCGCGCCGGCCAGACCGAGCGCGGTGAACCAGAGCGGCACCAGCAGGACGGCCACGGCCCAGGGCTCGGTCGCATGGAACAACATCATCCAGTGCGAAAGCCCTGCATACGCAGCGCCTCCGAGCAGCATGATCACCAGGCGCCATCGCGTCATTCGGGAGCGGCTCAGGCAGCGCCGCGGTTCTGGGCGACGTGGGTCGCGAGACTGCGCAGCGATTCGAAGATCTGCTGGTTGCGTTCGTCGTCCGAGCGCAACTGGAAGCCGTAGGCACGCGACACTTCAAGCGCGACTTCGAGGATGTCGATCGAGTCGAGCCCCAGGCCTTCGCCATACAGCGGCGCCGTGGGATCGATGTCGGCCGGGGCGATCTCGAGGTTGAGGGCCTGTACCAGCAGCACCGCCAACTCAGTTTCGAGCGGGGTTTGCGTGGACGGATCGCCGGTGGCGGGCATGGAAGACGAGGCGGTCGATGGCAAAGCAAACTCCGGGAACGATTTCAGGAACTTTTCGAGAGGCGCGGTCAATTATAAGAGGGCAGCTTGGATAGACTGCCGCATCGAAACGCCCCCGGAGCACCCATGGCCGACCCCCTGCTGATTGCACGACACGACACCACCGAATGCTTCTTGCTGCCGGGCCTGACCAACCGCCACGGCCTGATCACCGGCGCCACCGGCACCGGCAAGACCGTGAGCCTGCAGACCATCGCTGAACAGCTGTCAAACATCGGCGTGCCGGTGTTCCTGGCCGACGTGAAAGGCGACCTCACCGGCATCAGCCAGACCGGCAGCATCGGCGACAAGATGGCCGCAGTGCTCAAGGAGCGCGGCATCGAGGCCCCTGCCCCGCTGGCCTGCCCGGTCACGCTGTGGGACGTGTTCGGCGAACAGGGGCACCCGGTGCGGGCCACCATTTCCGACATGGGCCCGCTGCTGCTGGGCCGCATGCTCGACCTGAATGAAACGCAGGCCGGCGTGCTGAACATCGTGTTCAAGATCGCCGACGACAACGGCCTGCTGCTGCTCGAGCTGAAAGACCTGCGCGCGATGCTGCAGTACGTGGGCGAGAACGGCAGCCAGTTCACCACGCAGTACGGCAACATCAGCGCGGCCAGCGTGGGCGCGATCCAGCGCGGCCTGCTGCAGATCGAAACCCAGGGCGGCGACAAGTTCTTCGGCGAGCCGATGCTGAACATCGCCGACTTCATGCAGACCGTAGGCGGCAAGGGGGTGATCAACATCCTGACCGCCGACAAGCTCATGAACTCGCCGCGCCTCTACGCGACCTTCCTGCTCTGGCTGCTGTCGGAGCTGTTCGAGCAACTGCCCGAAATCGGCGACCCCGAGCAGCCCAAGCTCGTGTTCTTCTTCGACGAGGCCCACCTGCTGTTCAACGAGGCGCCCAAGGCGCTGGTCGAGCGTATCGAGCTGGTGGTGCGCCTGGTGCGTTCCAAGGGCGTGGGCGTGTATTTCGTGACGCAGAACCCGCTCGACATTCCCGACACGGTGCTGGCCCAACTCGGCAACCGCGTGCAGCATGCGCTGCGCGCCTTCACGCCGCGCGACCAGAAGG
>JBDUCH010000342.1:0-4495 GCA_040003555.1 Variovorax sp.
ACCCAAAAGACGATGAAGCGCAGATCTACTACGCGCTGGCCCTCAACACCTCGGCCTCGGCGGCCGACAAGACCTACGGCAACCAGCTCAAGGGCGCGGCCATCCTGGAGCAGATCGCCAAGCGCCAGCCCATGCACCCGGGCGTGGCGCATTACCTGATCCATCTGTACGACTCGCCGGCGCTTGCCGACAAGGGCCTGAACGCAGCCCGGCGCTACGCCGGGATCGCCCCGGCCGCGGCGCACGCCCAACACATGCCATCGCACATCTTCACGCGCGTGGGCTACTGGAAGGACTCGATCGTCTCCAATGCGGAAAGTGCGCGCGTGGCGGCGCATGACAAGGAGGCCAACGACCAGCTGCACGCCATGGACTACCTGGTCTATGCCAATCTGCAGCTCGGGCAGGACGGAGTGGCCAGTGCCATCATCGACGAAATGAAGCAGGTCGCCGGATTCTCCGAGGCATCCTTGCCAGGCCCCTATGCGTTGGCTGCCGCGCCGGCGCGCTTTGCCGTGGAGCGGGCAGACTGGAACAGTGCGGCGGCGCTGCCAGTGCGACCAAGCCAGTTGCCGCATGCCCTGGCGATCACGCATTTCGCGAGGGCGCTCGGCGCCGCGCGCACCGGCGACACGTCGGCCGCGAGCACGGACATCGCCAGGCTGGCTGAATTGCGCGACAAACTGCGCGACGCAAAGGACGCCTACTGGTCCGAGCAGGTCGACATCCAGCGGCAGGTGGCGAGCGCCTGGTTGCTGTATGCGCAAGGCAAGCACGAGGACGCGCTCACGGCCATGGCGGCGGCCGCCGACGCCGAGGACAAGACGGAAAAGCACCCGGTCACGCCCGGCGTGCTCAAGCCTGCGCGCGAGCTCTACGGCGACATGCTGCTCGAGCGAAGCAGCCCCAAGGAGGCGCTGGTCGCCTACGAAGCTACGCTGAAGAAAGAGCCCCGTCGGCTCGACGCGACCGTCGGAGCCGCCAAGGCAGCAGACCAGGCCGGCGATGCGGTCAAGGCGCGCGACTATTTTGGTCAGGTCGTGACGATTGCCGAGGGTACCAGCGTGACCCGAACCGAAGTCGCGGAAGCGCGCATGTTCCTGGCGAAGAAGCCATGAGCACGGCACGCTTGTTGTCGGCCGCGCTGCTGACACTGGTGACACTGGTGACGCTGGCGACACTGGCGACGCAGGTTCAGGCGCAGTCGCTCCAGGTCATCGGCTACTCCGGCCGGCTCGGCGAGTGGGAACTGAGCGCCGACGTGACAGGCACCACCTCGGGACGCGTCAAGGCGTTCTCCGGGCCGCTGACGCTGCGCCACGTCGGCATCTGCACCACCGACGGCTCTGAACAAAAGACCGGGGAGATCCGCCTGCAGCTGTCGCATTCGCGTTCCGTCATGGAGGCGACCCTGTGGCTCGATGGCGCTGAATGTCGCTACAGCGGACGGCTCGCGGGCCGCTACACCGGGTCGATGGACTGCCCCGGCCGGCCGGCCGTGCCGGTTACGCTCTGGCTGAAATAGTCACGAGCCGCGCAAGCCTCACGGCAGAGGCCCCCAGTCACCAAACCAATTCGCCGTAAAAATAGAACTCTGCATCCAAGGCCCACTTGATGTTGCTGGATTGCCTGAACCCATGCTGCTCGCCCGCAAAAAGTAGATACAGCGTGGTCAAGCCCTGCGCCCGCAGTGCAGCGACCATCTGCTCCGTCTGATTCGGTGGGACCACTTTGTCTTCGGCTCCCTGGAAAAAGGCGACGGGCGCGGCAAGCCGGTCAGCGTGCCGCAGAGGAGAACGGTCGATATAGGTCTGCAGTTCAACCAGCGGGCCGATCAACCAGTCGAGGTAACGCGATTCAAACTTGTGAGTGTCGCGTGCAAGGTTCTCAAGATCACTGACGCCATAGTGGCTCGCACCTGCCTTGAACAGACTTCGCAGCGCCGGGTCAGGATGGGTCAGGCAGGTGAGCGCAGTGAAGCCGCCTGCGCTGCCGCCGCTGATGACCATCCTGGCTCCATCCACAGTGTGGCAGGTGGCAAGATGGGACGCGACTGCCGCGCAGTCTTCTGCATCGACGAGCCCCCACTTGGAGTGAAGGCGATCACGGTAGGCGCGGCCGTAGCCCGAGCTCCCGCCGTAGTCCACATCGACGACGGCGACACCGCGACTGGTCCAGAACTGTGTTCGCAGGTCAAGGCTGCGGGAGGCGCAGGATGTCGGCCCGCCGTGGCACTTGACGAGCAAGGGCGGCAATGTGCCGGCTGGCGCCTGGTAGCCGGCGCTGGTGGGCGGGTAATACAAGGCGAACGCTGTTTTGCCGCCTGACGTCGGAAACTCAATGAATCGCGGCTCGGAGATGTGATCGCGCAGCGACGCATCGCCCGCGACACCTGAGGCGTCTTTGATGATCGTCACGCGGCCCGAGGCCATATCAAGCAATACCACCGCGCCAGCCGCGGCCGGCCCGCCAGCCTTGAACACCACCGTGTTCCCGCTCGCGCGAAGCGCGGAGAACTCGGTCCAGGGAAGCTGCAGCGGTGTGAGCTGTCCGTCCTTTGTGCGCAGGCGCGCGAGTTTGCCGACTCCGTTCTCGATGTAGGTGCAGACGATCTCGCGCGCGGAGAGGAAGGCGTAGGTCGACAAGCCAAAAGTCCATTGCGCACGGCCAAACTCGGCGGTCATGGGACACAGGCAGACGCAGTTTCCGTCCGTATTGCGGCGGTAGATATTCCACCAGCCCGACCGGTCAGAGACGTAGTGCAACAAGCCATCGGGTGACCACTCCGGCTGAAACACGGACTCGTGGGGACCGCCTGCCACACAGATCGGATCGGAGACGGCCTGACCGTCGAATCCGGCGACCCAGAGTTCGCTGGAAGTCCAGGGCATCGCCGGATGATTCCAGGCAAGCCAGGCAAGGCGAGTGCCATCGGGGCTGATACGAGGCGATGCGTAGAAATCATGGCCCTCGACAACCACGCTGCCTTCCCCCACTGAAGCGAGCGGCAAGGACACGATGGTGTTGATCGCTTCGGAACCGAGGTTGCGGTGGTCTTCGCGTATCCCTATCCACACAGACCGCTGCGCGTCGATCAGTCCGTCTGCGTATCGCAATTCCGCGCTGTCGGCTACCGGCGTCAGCGCGACGGGCGGTTCGCTACCCACTTGCAGATAAAGGCGCTGGTCCGCGAAGTTCGAAAAGCAGACCGATCGACCGGAGACCGCGACCGCAGCGCCCCCGTACTCGTGAACCCGCGTCCGGGCGGAGAAAGGCTGCGGAGTGACATCCCTGCCGGCGCCATCCGATCCAAGCCGCATCAAGACCTGGCGTCCGCCCTCCGTCGGACGGCCCTCGATCCACAACGGGTCGCCGCCGTCGAGCAGCACATCCAGGAGGGTCGTCTGGGCTGTGGCCACGAGTTCGGACGTGATGGGCGACACCCAGGAGCCAAACGGTGCGGTGATGCGGACAGTCATGCGTGATTGTTCCATCAGCTTGATGCGGTGCAGCAGGCAGTTCAGTGTGACGCGATGTGACGTTGCCCGGATGCCGACTGTTCAACCTTGCAGCAACGCAGCGGGAAAACCCGCACGCCAGTGCGCCGCAACTGGTCCGATTCGCCGCAATGAGGGCAGTTGGCGCATGGCACGGCATTTGCCCCTCATTTCGTGGAGATAGTGCCTGCCGGGCGCATCCACGACTCACGTTCCACCCCTCGAGGAGACACCATGCAGATGAAGCTCTTGACCGCGTTGATTTCCATTGGCTTGGCTGGCGCCGCCCACGCCCAGGTCACCGACAAGATGATCCAGTCCGAAGCCACCGCCGGTGGCAACATCCTGACCTGGGGCATCAACACTCAGGGTCAGCGCTATTCGCCGCTCAAGCAGGTCAACGCAGGCAATGCCGCCAAACTGCTGCCGGTATGGGCTTTCTCGTTCGGTGGAGAGAAGCAGCGCGGCCAGGAAGCTCAGCCGGTCATCGTGAACGGCAAGATGTTCGTCACGGCCTCGTACTCGCGCATCTTTGCACTCGACGCCACAACCGGCAAGAAGCTGTGGAAGTATGAGCACCGGCTGCCGGAGGGCATCATGCCCTGCTGCGACGTTGTCAACCGCGGCGCTGCGCTCTACGACAACCTGGTGATCTTCGCGACGCTGGATGCGCAACTCGTGGCGCTCGATCAGAAAACCGGCGACGTGGTCTGGAAAGAGAAGATCGACGACTATGCCGCAGGCTATTCCGCCACGGCCGCGCCGATCATCGCCGGCGGCGTGATGTTGACCGGGGTGTCGGGCGGCGAGTTCGGAATCGTGGGCCGCGTCGAGGCACGGGATCCCAAAACCGGCCGGTTGCTGTGGACGCGTCCCACCGTCGAAGGTCACATGGGGTACACCTACGACAAGGATGGCAACAAGAAGGAGAACGGAATCTCCGGCACGACCAACAAGAGCTGGCCTGGAGATCTCTGGAAGACCGGCGGCGCGGCGAC
>JBDUCH010000343.1:0-4491 GCA_040003555.1 Variovorax sp.
CCGAAGGGCCGCCGCGTCGAAGCGCGCTTCCCCGATCCGCTGATGAACCCGTACCTCGGTTTCGCCGCGCTGCTGATGGCCGGCCTCGACGGTGTCGAGAACAAGATCGATCCGGGCGAAGCCGCCAGCAAGGATCTGTACCACCTGCCGCCGGAAGAAGACGCGCTGATCCCGACCGTGTGCCACAGCCTCGACCAGGCTCTGGAATACCTCGACAAGGATCGTGCGTTCCTGACCAAGGGCGGCGTGTTCACCGATTCGTACATCGACGCCTACATCGACCTGAAGATGCAGGAAGTCACCCGCTTCCGCATGGCGACCCATCCGGTCGAGTTCGACATGTACTACTCGCTGTAATGTCGCGCGAGGCTGCGGCAGCCCCTTGAAAGGGCCTGTCGCGTTAAATAAGGACGGCCTGGCGCCGTCCTTTTTCTTTGGACGGGAACATGCGACTGGCATCGGCATCGAATTGCACGAAAATGGCACTTTGCCGCGCACTTCCTCCAAGACCATGAAGACTGTCGTTTCCCTTCTTTTGTTGCCAATAGCGCTGCTGGCCGCCGCGCCAGCGTTCGCGCAGGAGCGCGTCTGGCGCTGCGGCAACGAGTACACCAACAACGCGACCGACGCGCAGAAACGCGGCTGCAAGATCATGGAAGGCGGCAACGTCACGGTGGTGCAGGGCTCGGCACGCGCCGCGACGGCGCCTTCCGGCGGCGGTGGCTCAGCGGTCAAGGCGCCCCCCGGCAGTCCGCGCGTGGAGGGGGTCGACCAACGTGCCCGTGACGGCGAAGCCCGCTCGGTGCTGCAGTCCGAGCTCAAGAAGGCCGAAGCGCGCCAGGCCGAACTGCTCAAGGACTACAACAACGGTGAACCGGAGAAGCAGGGCAGCGAAGGCCGCAACTACCAGAAGTACCTGGACCGCGTGGCCGAAATGAAAGCCGAGATCGCGCGCAACGAAAGTGACATCGCCGGCATTCGCCGCGAAATCGGCCGACTGCCGGCCGCTCCCCAGTAACCATGGCCTTTGGCAAGGCCCCCGCCTCCAGCAAGCGCTTTCAGTCCTTCGACCTGCTCGCCACGCTGATTGCCGTGGTGCGCACCGACGGCGCCGTGCTCTTCGCCAACGCGGCGCTCGAAGACGCACTCGGCACTTCGCGCCGCACGCTCGAAGGCTCGCAGTTCGGCGCGTGCTTTCACGAGCCCGCGGTGCTGCGCACCGCCATCGACGGCGCACACAGCCACGACTTCGCCACGCTGCGCTATGAAGCCTTCCTGCGGCGCGTGAACCACGAGCTCATGCCGGTACAGGTGACGCTGGCACAAACCGACAAGAGCGGCGAACTGATCATCGAGATGTCGCCGCTCGAAAGCCAGGTTCGTCAAGACCGCGAGGAGCGCCTGCTCGACCAGGCGCAGGCCAACAAGGAACTGATCCGCAACCTCGCGCACGAGATCAAGAACCCGCTCGGCGGCATTCGCGGCGCCGCGCAGTTGTTGCAGATGGAGGTCGAGTCACGCGACCTGATCGAATACACGCAGGTGATCATCCATGAAGCCGACCGGCTGCAGACGCTGGTCGATCGGTTGCTGGCGCCGCATCGCCGCCCGCATGTGGTCGGCGATGTCAACATCCACGAGGTTTGCGAGCGGGTGCGCTCGGTGATCCTCGCCGAGTTCCCGCGCGATCTGCACATTGAGCGCGACTTCGACGTCTCGATTCCGGAGTTTCGCGGCGACCGCGAGCAGCTGATCCAGGCCACGCTCAACATCGTTCACAACGCCGCGCAGGCGCTGACCGAGCGGCGTGCCGCCGGCGATGCACAGATAACTTTCAAAACCCGTATTGCGCGTCAGGTCATCTTCAACAAACAGTGGTACCGACTGGCACTGGAATTGCATGTCATTGACAATGGACCGGGTGTGCCGGACACGATCAAGGATCGCATCTTCTACCCGCTCGTATCGGGCAGGGATGGCGGAACCGGGTTGGGTCTGACACTCGCGCAAACCTTCGTACAACAGCATCACGGCGTGATCGAGTGCGACAGCGTCCCGGGCCGAACCGATTTCAAGATATTGATACCGCTGCCTTAGCAGCCAGGGCGACAAGGAGCTGCATGAAGCCGATCTGGATAGTGGATGATGACCAATCGATACGCTTCGTGCTCGAGAAAGCGCTGCTGCGAGAGAACCTGCCGACGCGCAGTTTCACCAACACGCGCGAAGTGCTGGCGGCGCTCGAAGCCGCCAACGACGACGAGTCCCAAGGCCCCCAGGTTCTGGTGAGCGACATCCGCATGCCCGGTGGTTCGGGCCTCGAACTGCTCGACAAGATCAAGGTCAAGCACCCCGGACTGCCGGTCATCATCATGACCGCGTACTCCGACCTCGACAGCGCCGTTTCGGCGTTTCAGGGCGGCGCTTTCGAATACCTGCCGAAGCCCTTCGATCTGCCGCGCGCCGTCGAGTTGATTCGCCGCGCCGTCGACGAAAGCCAGCGCGAGGAAGTGGCCGAAGAGCGCATGGTGGCCGCCCCCGAAATGCTGGGCCAGGCCCCTGCGATGCAGGACGTGTTCCGCGCCATCGGCCGCCTCTCGCAGAGCAATGTGACGGTGCTCATCACCGGTGAATCGGGCTCGGGCAAAGAGCTGGTGGCGCGAGCCCTGCACAAGCATTCGCCGCGCACCGACGGCCCGTTCGTGGCCATCAACACTGCAGCGATTCCCAAGGATCTGCTGGAAAGCGAACTGTTCGGCCACGAGCGCGGCGCCTTCACCGGCGCACAAACCATGCGGCGCGGCCGCTTCGAACAGGCCGATGGCGGGACGCTGTTTCTCGACGAAATCGGCGACATGCCGTTCGATCTGCAAACGCGCCTGCTACGCGTGTTGAGCGATGGGCATTTCTACCGCGTCGGCGGCCACAACGCGGTCAAGGCGAACGTGCGCGTGATCGCGGCGACGCACCAGGATCTGGAACAGCGCGTGAAGCACGGCGGCTTTCGCGAGGACTTGTTTCACCGCCTCAACGTGATCCGGTTGCGGCTGCCCGCGTTGCGCGAGCGGCGTGAAGACGTGCCCGCCCTGACGCGCCACTTCCTGCAGCAAAGCGCCAAGCAGCTCGGTGTCGACCCCAAGCGCATCTCCGATGCGGCGCTGGTTCAGCTGTCGACCTTCGGCTTTCCGGGCAATGTGCGCCAGCTCGAAAACATCTGCCACTGGCTCACGGTGATGGCACCGGCGCAATTGATCGAACCCAAGGATCTGCCGCCGGAAGTGATCGCGGGCGCTACGGTCGAAGCCACTTCGGGCGGCTTCGGTGCCGCGGCGGTGTCGACGGCGCACAGCGCGCCGGCCGAGCGGGAGCCGCTGGCGCCTGCGGTGTCGGCCCCGGCGCACGCCGCGCCTGCCGCGACCGAGGCGGCAACGCACGAGGCACCGCGCAGCGATGCCTGGGAGAGCGGGCTCGAGATCGAAGCGCAGGCGCTGCTGGCCGCCGGCCGCCACGACGTGTGGGATGCGCTGTCGCGCCGCTTCGAATCGCGCCTGATTCTGACTGCGCTGGCCAACACCCGCGGCCGCCGTATCGAGGCCGCGCAGAAGCTCGGCATCGGCCGCAACACCATCACGCGCAAGATTCAGGAACTCGGCATCGAGTAGGTTGTTGCCCGCCGCCGGGCTTGCACTTCGGTCAGATTTCCAGCACGACCGGCGCGTGGTCGCTGGGCTTTTCCCACTTGCGCGGGACGCGGTCGATCACGCAGCTCTTCACTTGCGGCACCAGCGGTTCGCTCACCAGAATATGGTCGATGCGCAGGCCGCGGTTCTTCTGGTAGCCGAGCATGCGGTAATCCCACCACGAGTAGCTCTTGGGTGGCTGGTCGAACAGCCGGAAGGCATCGGTCAAGCCCAGCTTCAGCAACGCCTTGAACTGGTCACGCTCTTCAGTGGTGTGGTGAATGGTTTCGGCCAGCCCGACCGGATCGAAGCTGTCGCGGTCTTCCAGCACGATGTTGAAGTCGCCGAGCAACACCAGGTTCGGGTGGGTCGCCAGTTCCTCGCGCAGCCAGTCGCGCAGCGCGCGCAGCCAGCTCATCTTGTATTCGAACTTCTCGCTGCCCGGCGCCTGACCGTTGACGAAGTAGCCGTTGACCACCCGCACCTCGCCGGCCGGCGTGTCGAGCGTGGCCGCGATCACGCGCGACTGCTCGTCGGTGAAACCGGTGATGTTCTTCAAAACATCGCGCACCGGCGCGAGGCTCAGGATCGCGACGCCGTTGTAGGTCTTCTGGCCGAACACGGCGGCCTCGTAGCCGGCTGCCTTGAGCACTTCGAGCGGAAACTTGTCGTCGCTCATCTTCAGCTCCTGCAGACACAACACGTCGACCGGGTTGGCGACGAGCCAGTCGAGCACGTGTTGCAGGCGGGCGGTGAGGGAGTTGACGTTCCAGGTGGCAATTTTCATTATTGCGCTAACTTATTGATTTTA
>JBDUCH010000068.1:0-15247 GCA_040003555.1 Variovorax sp.
CCCCCTTGAACAGGATATGCCCTGCCGACAGCGGGATCACGCCGCTGATCAGGTTGAAGGTGGTCGTCTTGCCGGCGCCGTTGGGCCCGATCAGGCTCACGATTTCGCCCGGCATGACATGCAGGCTGACGTCGTTGACAGCCTTCACGCCGCCGAAGGACCGCGACACGCCACGCACATCGAGGATGGGTGCTGCGTTCATGACAGCCACCTCTTGCGGCGCTTGTAGTGCTTCACGTCGCGCATGCTGGTGCGCCCCTGCTGCGTGCTCAGGCCGAGGTAGAACTCGCGTACGTCGGCGTTGCGGCCCAGGGCCTCCGGCGTTCCGTCGAGCACCACGCGGCCGTTTTCCATGATGTACGCGTAGTCGGCAATGGCGAGCGCGCGGCTGGCGTTCTGCTCCACCAGCAGGATGGTCAGTCCGCTGCGGTCGCGCAGGGTCTGGATCGCCTCGAAAATCTCAGACACCACCAGCGGTGCCAGTCCGAGCGAGGGCTCGTCGAGCGCCAGCATCTTCGGGCGGCTCATGAGCGCACGGCCGATGGCCACCATCTGCTGTTCGCCGCCCGACAGGTAGCCGGCGATCTGGTGGCGCTTGCCCATCAGGCGCGGGAACAGGCCGAAGACGTAGTCGCGTGCCTCGGCCAGGTTGCGCCGGTCCTGCAGATGCGCACCGACGATCAGGTTCTCCTCGACCGTGAGCGTGGCGAACAGCCGCCGGCCTTCGGGCACCTGCACCAGACCGAGGCCCACGATGCCGTGCGCCGAGGCCTGTTCGATCGGCCGGCCCTGCAGCTGGATCGAGCCCTTCTCGATCTTGCCGTCCTCCGCATCCAGCACGGCCGAGACGGCCTTGAGCACGGTGGACTTGCCCGCACCGTTCGATCCGAGCAGCGCCACGATCCGGCCCGCAGCCACTTCGAGCGAGACGTCGCGCACGGCCTCGATGGCGCCGCCATAGACGACCTGGAGGTTGCGGATGGCGAGCATCGGCACCGAAGCCATGTGCGATGCCGCGTTCGGAGGCTGCGGCGAAGCCGGGTCCGGCGCGGCAGGATGAAGTGTCATGGGCGTCAAGTCCAATGGCGGTGTGGGGGGAGCGAATGAAGCCGTTCGCCCTTCCTTTGTTAGACCGTCTAGTCGGTCTTTTATTGTGTTGATTGTGTCTTGGCGTTGGGTGGTCGGTACTAGTGCTTACCCGTGCCGAGCCGTGCGCTCTGCGGTCGCGCGCCGACGCTTGCGATTCCTAGGTGGAAACGGGCGTCGCCAGGTGCTGCTTGAGCGGCACCGATGCATCGGCCAACAGGGCCGCGTCGATGTGGGACGCCGCCGCGACCAGCCTCTTGGCGACCATGAAGTCGGCCGGCCGGTTGACCGCGTCTGCGGCGATCACGCAGCCATCGCGCAGATAGAAAGCGATGAAGGTCCGCTCCTGCGGCAACCCCCGCAGCACACACTGCTCGAAGCCCGCCGACAGGCCGACCATCTGCAGCTTGAGGTCGTATTGATCGGACCAGAACCAGGGCACCGAATGGTTCGGCTTCGGCTTGCCGCACAGGGCCGAGGCCGCCGCACGCGCCTGTTCGAGTGCGTTGGGCACGGATTCCAGCCGCACGCGCCGCGCATACAGCGCATGGTCGTGCACCGTGCAATCACCGGCCGCGACGATGTCGGGGTCGGAGGTAACGGAAAGGGCATCCACCACGATGCCGCCGTCCACCGCAAGCCCGGCGACCGCGGCCAGTTCGGCATTGGGCAGCATGCCCACGCCCACCACGACGCAGTCCGCCAGCAGCCGTGCGCCGTCGCTGCAGATCACCGCGCGGACACGGCCGCGCTCGTCGCATTCGATGCACCGCACGGCAACACCCGTGCGAATGTCGACGCCCGCCTCGCGATGGACCGCCGTGTAGAAGGCTGACATCGCCTCCCCCGTCACGCGGGCCAGCACGCGCGGCTGGGCCTCCAGCACCGTGACGCTGGCCCCCAGCTTGCGGGCCGACGCGGCAACTTCGAGGCCCACATAGCCGCCGCCAATCACCACCAGCCGCGTGCCCTCTGTCAACGCCTCGCGGATCGCGTGCGCGTCGGCCTGCGTGCGCAGCACATGCAGGTTGCCGGGCGCGGCGTCCGCGGCGAGCCCTTCGGCCACCAGCGGACGCGGACGACCGCCCGTGCACAGCGCGAGCTTGCCGTAGGCCAGCGTCGAGCCGTCGTGCAGGTGCACCGTCTTCGCGGCGCGGTCGATGGACGCGACCCGCGCGCCGAGCCGCACGTCGATGTTCGCCTTCTCGTAGGCCTCCTGCGGCCGCATCGTCAGCGAGTCCGGCGTGGCCGTGCCGTGGAGGAAGGCCTTGGACAACGGCGGCCGGTGGTACGGCAGGCAGTGCTCCTCGCCGAGCAGCACGATCGGGCCGGGCCAGCCGAGCTGGCGCGCGTTGACGGCGAGTTCCGAGCCAGCGCTGCCGGCGCCGACGATCAACAAGGTATCGCTGGGTTGCATGATGGTTCCAAGGCTTTCGATCAACATCAATTATTCATAGTCCGTCTCGTCGGACTGATAATAGGGATGGAAACGCATCGGTGCAAGCCGAATGCTCTTTTCTGCCATCGATAAAATGGACGCGCCGATGCGCGCCCCCCTCCAACGAACAGGCCCTGTCATGACACGAGTACGCGCTGACGATTACGGCGACAAGAAGCAGTCCATCCTCGATCGCGCCGCCACGCTCTTCGCCCGCAAGGGTTTCGAGCTCACCACCATGGTGGACGTGGCCACAGCCTGCGGGACGTCGAAATCCCACCTCTACCACTACTTCCCCGGCAAGGAAGACCTGCTGTTCGAGATCGTGCGCGAGCACATCGCCGGCCAGGCCCTCGAGCTCAGCGAGATCGTGGCGCTGCCGTTGCCGGCCGAGGAACGCTTCCAGCGCTATGTGAGCGCCTTCGTCATGCGGGCCGCCCACTCGCGCGACGAACACCTGGTGCTGATGAACGACCTCAAGTTCCTCCCGGCGGCGCGGCTCAAGCAGGTGCGCAAGCTCGAGACGCAACTTGTGGACCTGATGATCGGCCTGCTCAAGGAGATCAACCCCGCGCTGATGCTGCCGGACAAGGTGCAGGCGCCCTACGCCATGCTGCTGTTCGGCATGATCATCTGGACCTTCACCTGGTACCAGAAGAGCGGCGCGATCGCCCCGGCCGAACTCGCCGCCCGCATCTCCCACCTGTTCGTCCACGGCTTCAAGAGCGGCGACTTCCCGGCGGCCGGCTGAAGGGCCAGCCACCGGCGGCGTTCACCCGCAGGTCGCGACGACTCCCCTGTCGTGCAGGCGGCCGAACGCGGCCGCATCGACCCCCAGCAGTTCGCTCAGCACCTGCTCGGTGTGTGCGCCCAGCTGAGGCGCCGGCCCCGCCGGTCGGCGTGCCACCGCGGAAAAGTCCAGCGGGATGCCCGGCGCCAGCGTCCGGCCTACGCCCGGCTGCTCGATGGCCTTGAACATCGGGTTGGCCTCGGAGCAGGACGGGTCGTCCCGCACCAATTGCTCGATGGTCCGGTAGCGGCTCCAGCAGACGCCATGGCGGTCGAAGGCCTGCGCCACGTCGGCGAAGCGGCGCGCACCCACCCAGGCGCCCACCGCCGCCGCGATGTCCCCGCGGGCCCGGAACCGATCGCCCTCGGCGCGCAGGTCCATTCCCAGCCGCCGGCCGAGCGCGACCATGGCCTCGCCGAGCGCCATCGCGTCGCGCAGCGCGCCCCACTGCTTGCCCGTGAGGCCGACGACCATTACCCGCTCGCCATCGGCGCAGACGAAGTCGCGGCCGAACGCGCCGAACAGTTCGTTGCCGTGCCGCTCGCGCCGCGCGCCAGACTCGGCTTCCGCAATGAAGCCGAGATGGCCCATTACTGCCAGCGCAACGTCTTCCAGCGCCAGCTTCACATGCTGGCCGACACCTGCGCGCCGCCGGTGCCGTTCGGCTGCCAGCAGCCCGACGGCCATCATTTGACCGGTGATCAGGTCCCAGGCGGGCAGCACGTGGTTCACCACGTCCGGGTGGTCCACTGGGCCAGTGATGTACGGCAGTCCGATGCGCGCGTTCACCGTGTAATCTACCGCCGAGCCGCCATGGCGGTCGCCCTGCAATGTCACCTGGATCAGGTCGCTGCGCTGCGGGCGCAGCTTGTCGAAGTCCAGCCAGCCGCGCGGCGGAAAATTGGTGATCAGCAGCCCCGCATCGTCGCCCGGCGCGCAGATCAGCGCCATCGCGAGTTCGCGGCCTTCAGGCGATGCGATGTCCAGCGCGACCGATCGCTTGGACTTGTTCAGGCCGTTCCAGAACAGGCTGACGCCGTCGGCCGTGACCGGCCAGCGCCGGTGGTCCAGGCCGCCGCCGATGGCGTCGATGCGGATCACGTCCGCGCCCATCTGCGCCAGGGTCATGCCGCCCAGCGGCGCGGCCACGAAGGCCGCGGCCTCGACCACGCGCATGCCGCTGAGGATGCCTTCCGATGCCATGGCTTCGCTGTTCATGCGCAGGCCTCGAGCGCGCTTTCGAGCAGGCTGCGCGCGATCACCTTGAGCGCCAGCGTCTCCTCGGCGCCTTCGAAGATGGACAGCACGCGCGCATCGACGAACAGCCGGCTCACCGCCGTCTCCTCCGCGTAGCCCATGCCGCCGTGGATCTGCAGCGCCTCGCGCGTCACCAGCTCGGCGGACCGGCAGGCCAGCAGCTTCACCAGACTCGCTTCCATGCGGCCCCCACCCTGATCGAGGACGCGGCCGATCGCGTAGGCCAGTTGCCGGCACGCGGCAAAGCGCGCCGCCATCCGCGCGAGCTTGGCCAGCGTGAGCGGATAGTCGATCAGCGGCGCACCGAACACCTTGCGGTCGGCGGCGTACGACAGTGCGGTGCGCAAGGCTGCGCGCATCACGCCGGCCGCACGCGCGGCCGTCTGCATGCGCCCGCCCATCATGCCGGCCATCGTGAAGTAGAAGCCCTTGCCCAACCCGCCCTCCTCCCCGATCACGTTGGCATCGGGGACGAAGAAATTGTCGAAGGACAGGTCGAACGAATGCATGCCACGGTAGCCGATGGTCGGGATCGCCTTGCCGCTCAGCCGCCCGCCCGTCAGCTGGATGAATTCGAAGACATGCCCGTCATGGGACGGCTTCTCGACCATCATCAGGCTCAACCCGCGATGCCCGGCCGAGCGGTCGGGGTCGGTGCGCGTGACCACCATCAGCAGGCCGGCCTTGCCCGCGAAGGTGCACCAGGTCTTGGCGCCGGTGAGCAGCCAGCCGCCTTCGGTGCGCGTGCCCTTGAAGGCCAAGCTCGCCACGTCGGAGCCGAAGTCCGGCTCGGTGATGGCGATCGCGCACAGCGGATCGCCCGCCGCGATCTTCGGCAGCCAGTGCTGCTTCTGGGCCTCGGTGCCGCCGGCGAGCAATGCCCGGCTCAGGATCTCCGGCCGCGTGATCAGGCTGCCGGCGGCGGCGAGCGAAGCCTCGGACAGCGCCTCGGTCACGACCACCATCATCAGCGTGTCTTCGCGGTCATTGGGCGCGCTGCCGCCGTACTGCTCAGGGATGGACAGGCCGAACACGCCCATCTCGCGCATCGGCTGCAGCAGGCTTTCGGGCACCGTGAGGTCGTGGCGATGAATGGCTTCGGCTTCGGGCGCGACCACGTCGGCTGCAAAGCGGCGGAAGGCGTCCTGCGCCATCGTCAGCGGCTCGTCGAGCACGACGCGGCCGATGTCGCCGTCGGCGCGCACCAGCGCCCGGCCGGCATTCGCCAGCGCTTCGGCGCCGGCACCGGCGAGCCGCAGTGCCGCCCATTCGGGCGTGGCGGCGAAGGCCTGAAGCGGCGCCAGGGGCTGGCCGAGTTCGAGGCTCAGGCTCTCGAGCTTGGGCAGCACCGCAGACACGGCCTCGACCACGAAGATCAGCGCCAGTTGCACGTCAATCTCACGTGCATCGGGTGCCAGTGCACGCATCGCATTCTCCGCGGCCAGCAGGTCGGCGCTGGCCCAGGCCAGGTCGAAGCTCGCCACCTGATGCGCGTCGAGCCGGCCTGCGTCCAGGCGGCCATCGACCGCACAGGCTGCAGCCAGCGCCGCGACGCGCGCGTCGAACAGCGGACGCAGGCGGCTGAGCAGGTCGCGGGCGCTGTGCACCAGGTGAAGAGGGAGGTCGTTCATCATCACGGTGGCCTCAGGCGGGGACGGCATCGGACGCCAGCAGCGCCACCGCACGCCGGGCGGCTTCCCGGCCGGTGTACGCGCAGGCCTGCGTGCCACCATCGCCGTAGTCCTTGACGGCGTCGCCCACATGCCAGAGGTTGACCAGCGGCGTCTCCTGCGGCATGTCGAAACCGGCGCACGAACGCTGCGCCGGCCAGGCGTCGCGCATCACGCGGATCGACAGCATCTTGGCCTGAGCGAAGCCCGGGAACTCGTCGCGCAGGTCTTGCAGCGAGTCTTCGATCTCCGTCTTCTCGTCGAAGTCACCGAGCGCCGGCTTCGGCACCGCATAGGCCACGTACATGTACCAGCCCGGCGGCGCCAGTTCCGGGCAGGTGGCAGTGAGTTCGCCCATGTTGCACAGGCGGCGCGTCTTGCCGAAGGTGATCAGGCCAGGAACGTCGATCAGGCGCGTCTGAGTGGCGAAGTTGATCACGATGTTCGCGGCCGGCTTGGGCATCTGCCGCGCCTGCGCCACGTAGGCGCTGCCGAAGGCTTCTGCGCCGGGCAATGCGACGGTGGCGGTCGGGCCGATGTTGCTGATGACGCTGCGCGTGGCGATGCGCTGCGTGACGCCATCGACCGTCACGTCGAGGGCCGTGGCCCGGCCGTTGGCCACATGCAGCGCGGTGACCGGGGCGTTCAGCCAGATCTCGCCGCCGCGCCGGCGGATGCCGTCGGCCAGGTCGTTCCACAGGCCCACCGTCCCGCGCGGGCAGAAGCCGAAGCGCTTGAAGGCGCCCTTGACGGCGAAATAGGTCAGGAAGGCACGGGCCGGCAACTCGTCGGAATTGACGGCGAAGATCGCCGCGCAGAGGTTGCGGAAGATGGCGTGCACCGTCTCGTTCTTGGTGTACTGCGCCAGCCATTCCTGTGTCGTGAGCTTGGCCTCGGGCAGGTCGGCGGCGCGTGCGTCTGCGAATTTCGCGCCGATCTTCGCCGCCTGCTTGGTGAAGCCGCCCAGCAGCATGCCCCAGCCGCCCTTGGCGACGTTGATCACCTTGCGATCGATGTAGAACACGGTCGCGGGGTTGGGCTCGCGCAGGTCGAGCGGCACGCCGACCGCCGCGAAGGTTTCCTCAAAGACACCGCCCAGCTCGATGGCGATGGCACCGATGTTGACGGTGAAGCCATCGATCTGCTCGCTGGATGCACGGCCGCCGACGCGGTCGCGGCTTTCGACGACCAGCACCTTCTTGCCCGCGGCGACGAGGCGCGCAGCGGCGCACAGGCCGCCGGCGCCGGCGCCGATGACGACCGCATCGTAGGTGGTGTTCGAGACGGATGGGGAAGCGGATGGGTTCATGGAGTCTCCTTGAGGATGGGTACGGATGGAGGCGTGGCAGCACGGCGCAGCAGTTCCTGCGCGCGCGTCACCACGGGTGGATCGATCATCTTTCCGTGGTATTCGGCAGCGCCGCGTCCTTCACGGGCTGCTGCCTCGAACGCCGCGATCAGGCCGTGCGCATGCGCGATTTCGTCGGCCGACGGCGCGAACTCCTCGTTCATCACCGCGACCTGGGAAGGATGGATGCAGAAGGCGCCCACGAAGCCGAGCGCGCGCGCTTGGCAGATCGTCTCGCGGAAGGCCTTTAGATCGGCGAAGTCGGCGATCGAGCCCGCAAAGCCGAAGGGCAGCAGCCCGGCACGCCGGCAGGCGAACAGCACCATCTGGTTCGGCAGCAGTAGAGCTTGCGGGCTGGGCGCCATGCCGGCGGAGGCGGAGAAGTCCTCGGAACC
This sequence comes from Variovorax sp., assembly GCA_040003555.1. Classification (GTDB taxonomy): domain Bacteria; phylum Pseudomonadota; class Gammaproteobacteria; order Burkholderiales; family Burkholderiaceae_C; genus Variovorax. Next base: position 7,985 of record JBDUCH010000068.1, read on the forward strand.
GAGGATCATGCCGAGCAGTCGGGGCGAACTGGCCGCGATGGCGTCCAGATGGGGCAGCGCCTGCACGTCTTCGATCTGGGCGATCAGTCGCGTGTGGCCGTTCACCATCCCACGCTGGGCCTCCAGCGCATCAAGCCGCCGGCCGACGGCGAAGACGAAGTCCGCATCGCAGACCTTGGGCAACACAATGGCGCTCACCGCTGGACCCACGACCGCGTTGAGATCCATCTCGGTCATGGCCCAGGGCTGGTTCACGCGAATGAGCACGGGCGTTCCGTGCCCGGTGATCCGCGACGCATGGCCGGGCACGCCCTGCCGCGCCACCGCCTTCAGGGCAAGAGGCACGCTGTCCTCCAGATCGAGGATGCAGGCGTCCGCGCCGCGCGTGTGTGCCTGCGCGACGAACTTCTCCACATTGGCGGGCAGGAACAGCATGGAGCGCCAGATCGCCTGTGCCGGCGCGCGCGCTTCGCTCACCGGGCTCATGCGACCACCGCCGTCGCACGCATGCCGACCCGACCCTGCGGATCGGCGGTCCAGAGCTTCACCTGTTCGCCGTCGCGCCGGCCGCACAGGCGAACGGCATCGGTGTCGAAGGCCGGCCTCAGCGCACGGAACTCGAAACTGCGGATGCGGACATCGGCACAGTGGTGCGCCAGCAGGTCCAGAAGAAGCGTTGCCTGCAGCGGGCCGTGCACCACGAGCGCGGGATAGAACTCCTCGCGCATGGCGTAGTCGCGGTCGTAGTGGATGCGGTGTCCGTTGTAGGTCAGCGCGGAGAACCGGAACAGCAGTGCGGGATCGGGTTGCACGATGCGCGACCACTGGGCCTCATCGACTTCGACCTCTCCCGGAGAAAGCGGGGCTAAGCCCTTCGGCGCCTCGCGGTAGACCAGGCTCTGCACCTCGCTCAGGCAGCGTCGGCCGTCCTGGTGATATTCATGGGCGACCTGCACGAAGATCAGCGGGCCCGAATTCCCGTCCTTGCGTTCGACCGATTGCACGCTAGAAACCTTGCGCACATCGGCACCGATGCGCAGCGGCGCTTCGATGTCGAGGCGTCCGGCCGCCCACATGCGGCGCGGCAGCTGCACCGGGGGCAGGAATCCGCCGCGCTTGGGATGCCCGTCGTGGCCCGTGCCTTCGCGTGACGGCGTGTCCAGGAAATAAAGCCATTGCCAGGGCGGCGGCAGCGGGTCGCCCTCAGAAGGCAGCACGTCCTGGTCTAGCAGTGCTGCCATGGCGCGCGCGGGGAACGGATCGATGCGCTGTTCCGTCGCCTGCGTGCGCCCGACCCACTCGCGCAGGTGATCGATGTCGACGTCTGCCATTTCAGCGCTTCGCCTCGGCCGTACGCAACGACAGCCCCAGGCTCACCCGACGCACCAGCCACGCACTCGGCCGGTAGCGCGGGTCGCCGGTGGCGGCCTGCATGTTGCGCAGGATCTCCAGCACGCGCGCGGCGCCCAGCGCGTCGCCCCAGGCCAGCGGACCCTGCGGGTAGCCCAGGCCCAGACGCACGGCATCCTCGATGTCGGGCACCGAGGCAATGCCGCGCTGCGCGATGTTGCAGGCGATGTTCACGATGGTCGCGAGCACGCGCTGCACGACGAAGCCGGGGCTGTCGCCGATGACCGTGGCCGCCACGCCGTCGCGGGTGAACAGCGCCAGCGCAGCGTCGCGCATGGCCGGCGCCGTCGCCACCGTGAGCATCAGCGTGCGGTGCAGGCCGAGAGCCGACGCCGGATCGACCGCGACGCAGCGGGTGGCATCGAGTCCGCGGGCCACAGCGGCGGCGGTCGCGTCGATGCCCCAGGGCTGCAGGACCAGCAGCGCGTGCGCACCCGGGTCGTGCACCACCGTCGCGCCGGCCGCCTCGATCAGCGCCATGAGCGCATCCCGCTGCGACGCCTCCGGGTCCACCCAGACAGCCAGGCCGGGTGGCAGCGGCGGAATGGCGCGCGGCGCGTCACGCAGCTTGCGGTCGCCGTCGTAGCCGTACCAGCCGGCGCCACTCTTGCGACCGAACAGCCCGGCCGCCACGCGCGGCGCGACCAACGACGACGGACGGAAGCGCGGCTCGTGCTGGAACTGCTCGTAGATCGAGGCCATGACCTTGCTCGACACGTCCAGGCCCGTCAGGTCCAGCAGCTCGAACGGCCCCATGCGAAAGCCCGCGGCCTCGCGCAGCAGGTCGTCCACCTCAGCGGGAGACGCAACCTGCTCCTCGACGATGCGCAGGCCTTCCGTGTAGAGCCCGCGCCCCGCGTGGTTGACCAGAAAACCGGGCTGGTCGGCCGTCACGACCGCGCGGTGCCCCGCGCCTTCGACCAGCGCGCGCAGGGTCTCGGCCGTGGCGGCCGAGGTGCGCACGGCGGCGATGACCTCCGCCACCTTCATCAGCGGCACCGGGTTGAAGAAATGCAGCCCGGCCACCCGCTCGGGCCGGCTGCAGGCGGCCGCGATGTCGGCCACGGTGAGCGAGGAGGTGTTGCTCGCCAGGATGGCGGTGGGCGCGACCACGTCTTCGAGCGCGCGATAGAGCTGCTGCTTGACCGCCAGGTCTTCGACGATGGCTTCGATGACGATGTCGCAGTCGGCAAGCTCCGACATCTGTGCGCTCGCCTTCATGCGGGCCCGAAGGCGCTCGAAGTCGTGCCCGGTGAGCCGCCCCTTGGCGACCTGGCGCTGCAGCATGTCGGTGACGAAGTCGATGGCCTTGGCGGCCGCGCCGTCGGCCGCGTCGAAGCAGCAGATGCGATGCCCGGCCTGCACGAAGAGCTGGACGATGCCGCGGCCCATGGTGCCAGCGCCGACGACGCCGATGGTGTGATGCGTGCAAGAAGACATGGATCGATCCGTGGTGAGGCGTTCAGCGGCCGGTGAACACGGGCTTGCGCTTGTCGAGGAAGGCCCGCATGCCTTCGTGCTTGTCGGCGGTGTCGAACAGCAGCAGGAACTCGCGGTTCTCGAGGGAAAGCGCGGCATCGAGCGGCAGATCCGCCCCCTGCAGCAGCACGCGGCGAGTGGCGCGCACGGCCTTGGGCGGCATGCGCGTCGCCCGGCGGGCCAGCGCCGTGGCGCGCGCGAGCGTCTCGCCCGGCTCGGCCAGGTCCGCCACCAGCCCCAGCTGGAAGGCGCGCTCGCCAGTCAGCATCTCGCCCGTCAGCAGCAGCATGCTGGCCACCGGCCGTCCGACGGCGCGCAGCAGCCGCTGGGTGCCGCCGGCGCCGGGCATGATGCCGACGCCCAGCTCGGGTTGGCCGAAGCGCGCACTCGGGTCGGCCACGATGAAGTCGCACATCATGGCCAGCTCGCAGCCACCGCCCAGGGCATGGCCCTGCACCGCCGCGATCACCGGCTTGCCGCATCGCGCCACCGGCGCCCAGTACTGGCCCAGGTCGATGTCGGCCACGGCCTGCGCGCCCTGGTCCACCAGCAGGTTGAGGTCGGCGCCGGCCGCGAACACGGTGTCGCCACCGGTGATCACGATGGCAGCGATGCCGTCATCGCGGTCGAGTTCGGTCACCGCCTGCGCGATGGCACGCCGCATCGCCAGGTCGAGGGCGTTGCGCTTGTCGGGGCGGTTCAGCCGCACGATGCCCACCGCGCCCTCACGCTGCAGCGCGACGATCGCATCGGGCGCGACGGCGTCCATGGACTCACGAATCTCGCTCATGACTTGGTCCCCGGCAGCCCGATGAAGTCTGCAGTTCGCTTGTTCTTGTACGCGTCGTACCCTTCGACGAATTCCGTGCCGAGCAGGCAGACCGCCTGGTCCGCTTCCTCGCGCTGAAGCTCTTCGTCCAGCGTGCCCGACACCCGGTTGAGCCGGTCCTTCATGCGGGCGAACGCACCCAGCGGCAGCCGGGCGAGTTCGCCTGCGCGGCTGACGGCCGTGGCCATCACCTCGGCATCGCCCACGAGCGTGTCGGCCAGGCCGATGCGCAGGGCCTCCGGCCCGGTGACCGGTGCACCGGACGCGAGAATGCGCCGTGCCACCGGCAGGCCCACGCGGCGCGGCAGCGTGAGCAACTGGCCCCAGTCGGGCACCAGCCCCAGCTTCAGGAACGGGAAAAGGATCTTCGTGCCCTCGCCCACCACGATCTCGTCGCCCAGCAGCGCCAGGCCGACGGCCGCGCCGGCGCCGATGCCTTCGACCGCACTCACCACCGGCAGCCGGGCATCGGCCACCAGCCGGCACAGCACGTGGATGTGCTGCATGCGCGCGCGGGCACCAGCCTCGTCCAGGCCCACCATGCTCGGCACGTCGCCGCCAGCGGAGAACACGCCGTCGACGCCGCCGATCACCAATGCGCGCGTGTCCGGGTCGGCCAGCGCCGCGGTGAGCGCTTCGGTCATCGCCTGCCGGATGCCGTGGTCGATCGCATTGCGCTTCTCCGGGCGGTTTATGCGCAACCGCGCGACATGCGCGGCGGGGCGGTCCAGCAGGACGACCTGCCGGGATGGTTCTGCCTGGTTCATGCGACCCGCCTTCCCTGGTTTTCCCAGTGTGGCTCGCGCAGTTTGTTCTTCAGGATCTTTCCGGCGCCCGACAGCGGCAGCTCGGCGCGCGACTCGACGCTGCGCGGGCACTTGTAGCCGGCGATCAGCGTCTTGCAGTGCGCGATCAGCTCGGCCTCGACCACGGCCATGCCGGGCTTCGGCACCACCACCGCGTGCACCGACTCGCCCCACTTGGCGCTCGGGATGCCGATGACCGCACACGAGGCGACCGCCGGGTGCTTGAGGAGAGCGTTCTCCACCTCTGCCGAATAGACGTTCTCGCCGCCGCTGACGATCATGTCCTTGATGCGGTCCACGATGAAGATGAAGCCCTCTTCGTCCATGTAGGCGCCGTCGCCGGAATGCACCCAACCGTCGCGCAGCGTCTTCGCGGTTTCGTCGGGCTTGTTCCAGTAGCCCAGCATGGCCGACATGCCGCGGGCCGCGATCTCGCCGACCTGGCCGCGCGGCAGTTCGATGCCGTCGTCGCCGACGATCTTGATCTCTGCCATGGCGGCCGCCCTGCCGGCCGAGCGCAGCTTGCCCAGCCGTCGCCCTTCGGCCGTGTGGTACGAGGGCGGCAGATAGCTCACACAACCCGCCAGCTCGGTCATGCCGTAGCCCTGCATCAGCGTCAGGTCGGGAAAGGCCGCCGTGGTGCGGTCGAGCAGGGTCTCGGTGATCGGCGAGGCGCCATACACCAGGAAACGCAGGCTGGCGAGCTCGTTGCGGCGAAAGTCCGGGTGGTCCAGCACCATCTGGATCATCGTGGGGACCAGCAGCGTGTCGGTGACGCGCTCGCGTGCCACCGTCTCGATGAACGCCGCCGCCGAGAAGGACGGGATCAGCACATGCGTGCCACCCGCCATGAACTGCCAGAACACGCCCAACGCCCCCGCCAGGTGGAAGATCGGCGCCGCATGCAGATAGACCGGCCCGACCGGGTAGCCCAACGCCAGCCGGTTGAGCACCGCCCCCATGACGCTCTCGTGCGACAGCATCACGCCCTTCGGAAAGCCGGTGGTGCCGCCCGTATAGAACACGCCGGCCAGGTCGCTTCCCGACGCCCGGACGTCGTCCACCGGCTCGGCATCGGCCACCAGCGCTTCGTAGCCATGCATGGACGCCGGGCAGATGCCGTCGCCCAGGTAGACCACGTGGCGCAGCGTGCCGGCCTCGGCGCGGATCGCGTCCATCAGCGGCAGATGCGCATCGTCGACCAGGAGCAGCGTGGTGCCGCAGTCGTTGAACGAGTAGGCCAGCTCGGCCGCGCTCCAGCGGGTGTTGGCGGGATTGATCGCGGCGCCCAGCCAGAACACCGCCAGATAGACCTCCAGGTAACGGTCCGAATTGAGCGACAGGATGCCGACGCGGTCGCCCTTGCGGACGCCGAGCACGCGCAGGGCACCCGCCAGCCGGGCCACCCGCGCATGCAGCTGCCGGTAGCTGTGGAGCCGTTCGCCGAAGACGGTGGCGATGCGCTCGGGGTTCTGCTGCACCGCGCGGTGCAGGCATTGCGTGAGGCTCACGGTCATGGCCGATGCTCCAGAGGTGTCGATGGGCGATGCATCTTCATGCGCCCTCGAGTCCGACAATGGACACGGAGCAGATGTTCTGCGACGGCTGCCCACCCAGGTTGTGCGTCAGCCCGATCGTCGGGTTGCTCAGCTGGCGCGGTCCGGCACGGCCCTGCAGCTGCAGGTACATCTCGTAGAGCATGCGGATGCCGCTGGCGCCGATCGGATGGCCAAAGCACTTGAGGCCGCCGTCGATCTGGCAGGGAATCTTGCCGTCGGCATCGAAGACGCCATCGAGCACGTCGTGCACGGCACCGCCGACGTCCGACAGGCCCAGGTCTTCCATCGTCACGAGTTCGGTGATGGAGAAGCAGTCGTGGACCTCGGTCATGCTGACCTGCTCGCGCGGCTTCGTGATGCCTGCTTCGGCGTACGCACGCCGGGCCGCGACGCGCGCCGTGTGGACGTAGCTGCCGTCCCACTGGTTCGATTGCAACTCCCAGCCGTTGGAGGTCACGATCTGCAATGCCTTGAAAGTGACCAGGTCGCGCTTGCCCAGGCGGCGTGCGATCTCGGGCGTGGTGACGATGACCGCAGCGGCACCATCGGACACGCCGGCGCAGTCGAACAGCCCCAATGGCTCAGCGATGATCGGTGCGTTGAGGACCGTCTCCTCGCTGACAGCTTTCTGGAAGTGCGCCTTCGGGTTCTTCGCGCCGTTGGCATGGCTCTTGACCGAGACGTGCGCGATGGCACGCTTGAGCAACGCGGCATCCACGCCATGCTTGCTGCGGTAAGCCGACGCCAGCTGCGCGAAGTTGGCAGGCGCCACCGCGTTGGGGTACCACTGCGGGATGTAGGTGCCGACTGTCGCGACCGGCAGTCCGCCATAGCCCGTGTCCTTGAGCTTCTCGACGCCGAGGGCGATGGCGATGTCGCAGGCGCCGGCGGCCACCGCGTAGGCCGCTGCGCGGATGGCTTCCGAGCCGCCGGCACAGAAGTTCTCCACACGGGTCACGCCGATGTCGGGAAGGCGCAGCGCGATGCCCATCGGCGTGCCGCCGCGGCCCGTGCCCACGTCGTCCATGTGCGTCGAGAACCAGGCGGCGTCGAGCTGTTCGGGCACGATGCCGGCGTCGGCCATGGCCTCGTTGTAGGCCTCGACCATCAGGTCTTCGGGGCTCGCGTCCCAGCGCTCGCCGAACTTGCTGCAGCCCATCCCGAGGATGGCGACCTTGTC
>JBDUCH010000344.1:0-4460 GCA_040003555.1 Variovorax sp.
GCGGCAAGCAGCGCAGCGTGCACAACACCTACTTCACGCTGCCGGTGCTGTTTGCGATGCTGAGCAACCACTACAGCTTCACCTACACGCACAGGTACAACTGGATCGTGCTGCTGCTCATCATGCTGGGCGGCGCGGCGATCCGCCAGTTCTTCGTGGTGCGGCATCGCTTCAAGCTCGGCAACGCGGGCAACCCGTTGCCTTATGCGTTGTTCGGCATCGCGGTGCTGGGCCTCACGATCGTCTGGATGAAGCCCGAGCCGGCCGCGGCACCCGCCGCCGGTGTGGCACCTGCGAAGATCGCCTTCGGCGATGTGCAGAAGGTGCTGGAGCAGCGCTGCTACCAATGCCACGGTGCAGCGTTGCAGATGAAGAACGTGCGGGTCGATTCACCCGACCAGGTGACGGCGCATGCCCAGGGCATCTACCAGCAGGTGGTGGTCACGAAGATCATGCCGATGAACAATGCCACCGGCATCACCGATGCGGAGCGTGCGCTGATCGGCAAGTGGTTCGAGGCTGGCGCCAAAACCCACTAGCGCCTTGTCACTAGTGCCTTGTGTTCGCAAGCTCGATCGCAAGGCGGTTGTGACGCTCCACCAGCGGCCCGGGATCGATCGTTGCAAGCTGCCCCTCGCGCACCACGATGCGGCCATTGACGATGGTCCAGGCGGTGTTCGGACTAGCGCAGAGCAGCAGGCTGGCCACCGGGTCGTGCACCGCGCTGCCGGCGAAGCCCAGCGTGCGCAGGTCGAACAGTGCCATGTCGGCACACATGCCCGGCGCCAACTGCCCGATGTCCTTGCGGCCCAGCACTTCGGCGCTGCCGCGCGTGGCGACCGCCAGCGCGTCGCGCGCCGTCATTTCACCCGGGCCGTGATCGCAGCCGAACGGCTCCAGCGAGCGTCGAACGCGCGCCATCAGCATGGCCTGGCGCGCCTCGCCGAGCATGTGCGCGCCGTCGTTGCTGGCGCTCCCATCCACGCCGAGGCCCACCGGCACACCGGCGTCGATCATGCGGCGGATCGGAGCCAGGCCGGAGGCCAACCGCATGTTGCTGCAGGGGCAATGGGCCACGCCGGTTTTCGTCTTCGCAAACAGTGCAATGCCCGCCTCGTCGAGCTTGACGCAGTGGGCGTGCCAAACGTCGCGGCCGACCCAGCCCAGATCCTGTGCGTACTCCGCTGGCGTCGCGTTGAACTTCTCGCGCGTGTAGGCGATGTCGTGGTCGTTCTCGGCCAGGTGCGTGTGCAGGCGCACGCCAAAGGCACGCGCCAGCCGGGCCGACTCGCGCATCAGGTCTCGGCTCACGCTGAAGGGCGAGCACGGCGCCACGGCGATGTTGAGCATCGCGCCGTGCGAGGCATCGTGCCAGCGCTCGATCAGGCGTTGCGTGTCGGCGAGGATTGCGTCTTCGCGTTCGACCACGCTGTCGGGCGGCAGGCCGCCGGCCGACGCGCCCACGCTCATGCTGCCGCGCGACGCGACGAAGCGCATGCCGATTTCCTGCGCCGCCTCGATGCTGTCCTCGAGCCGCACGCCATTGGGGTAGATGTAGAGATGGTCGCTGCTGGTGGTGCAGCCCGACAGCAGCAGTTCGGCCATCGCGATCTGCGTCGACACCTGCACCATCTCCGGCGTGAGGCCGGCCCAGATCGGGTAGAGCCCGCGCAACCACGCAAACAGCTCGGCATCCTGCACGCCAGGGATCGCGCGCGTCAGCGACTGGTACATGTGGTGATGGGTATTGACCAGGCCCGGAATCACCAGATGGCCGCGTGCGTCGATCACCTCGTCGGCACCTTGCGGCAGCTCGGCCGCCGGGCCGATGGCTTCGATCAGGTTGTCGCGCACGAAGACCGACGCGTTCTTCAGTTCGGTGCGCGCATCGTCGAAGGTCGCGACGCAATCGGCATGGCGGATGAGCAGGGTGGTCATGGCGCGCGACAATCAACAAAAGGTGAATGGAGACACTGACATGATCGCATCGAACGACGCGGGCGCGACCCCCGATCCCGTGATGGCGCCCCGCGCCTTTCTCGAATACCTCTATCGCGTGGCGGTGGATCGCGCACTGCCGCTGTCCACGCTCGGCGCGCACCTGCCGAAGCCGCCGAAGGGGCGCACGCTGGTGCTCGGCGCCGGCAAGGCCGGCGGTTCGATGGCGCAGGCGCTCGAGGCGCTGTGGCCGGCCGAGGCACCGCTCTCGGGTCTGGTCGTCACGCGGTATGGCCACGTCCCGCCACGGCCGGCGGGGCTGGCGCAACGCATCGAACTGGTCGAGGCGGCGCACCCGGTGCCCGACGCTGCGGGCGAGCAGGCCGCGCAGCGCATCCTGGCGCTCGCCGAAGGGCTCTCGGCGGACGACCTGGTGCTGTGCCTGATCTCGGGCGGTGGCTCGTCCTTGCTGGTGCTGCCGGCCGAAGGCCTGACGCTGGCCGACAAGCAGCGCATCAACAAGCAGCTGCTCGAAAGCGGCGCCAACATCGGCGAGATGAACTGCGTGCGCAAGCACCTTTCGCGCATCAAGGGCGGGCGGCTGGCCGCAGCCTGCGCACCGGCGAAGGTGGTCACGCTCACGATCAGCGATGTGCCCGGCGACGAGCCCGCGATCATCGCGAGCGGCCCGACGGTGCCCGATCTCACGACCTGCGCCGATGCGCTCGCCATCCTGGATCGCTACCGCATCGAGCTGCCGGCCGCCGTGCGGGCCGACCTCGAAAGCGGCGCGCTGGAAACGCCTGATCCGCAAGACGCCGCCTTCGCCGGCAACGAAGTGCATCTGATCGCGACGCCGCAGCAGTCGCTCGAAGCCGCCGCCGCAGCGGCACGCGCAGCGGGCATCGACGCGCACATCCTCAGCGACGAGATCGAAGGCGAATCGCGCGAGGTCGGCAAGGTGCATGCGGCGCTGGCCCGTTCGGTCGCGCACCGCGGCGCGCCCTTCGCGCGGCCCTGCGTCATTCTTTCGGGCGGTGAAACCACGGTCACGATCCGGCCGCGCCAGCCCGGCCAGGCCAAGGGGCGTGGTGGGCGCGCCGGCGAGTTCTGCCTGGGCCTGGCCGGTGCGTTGATGGGCGTGCCCACCGTGTGGGCGCTGGCGGCCGACACCGATGGCATCGACGGTGTTGAGGACAACGCAGGCGCTTTCGTCACTCCAGACACGCTGGCGCGCGCCGAGGCGGCGGGCCACAAGTTCTCGGGCTTTCTGGATCGCAACGATGCCTACGGTTACTTCGACGCGATCGGCGACCTGCTGGTGACAGGGCCCACCCACACAAACGTCAACGACTTCCGGGCGCTGCTGATCCTCTAGCGCGATGCTAGGCTGCGCCTCTGCCGTTCACCCCGGGTGCCCCAATGAAAAACACAGACGACCAGGCCAGCAAGCATCGCCAACGCGCCAGCCCGGATGGTTCGCGCGGCCATCGAACGCGACGGTCGCGGCGCCGGGGTTTCAGGGCCTATGCGGGGCTGCTGGCGGTGGCGCTGGTCGCCGTGGTGGGCGCATGCCTGCTCTACCTTTGGGCGTCCGAGCCGATTCCCGCCGCCGCCATCGACCGGCCGGCACAGGCGCGCGGCGAAGCGGTCGAGCGAACCGCCGCGCTGGCGCCGCTGAACCTGCCGGCCGACCACGCACCGCATGGCTCCGGCATGGAATGGTGGTACTACAACGGGATCCTCGATGCCAAGACCGGCGAGCGCTATGCGTTTCACGTCGCGGTCTTTGTCGCCAACACGCTGGTCAAGCACACGGTCATGCATGTCGCGCTGACCGACCTGCAAACCGGCAAGCGCTTTTCCAGCCAAAGCCGAACCGGTGGCCTTCCGGCGCAAAGTGTCGTCAACGGCTATGACTTCCGGCAGGAGGGCTGGCGGGTCGCTGCGTCCGGCGCTTCCCACGTGTTGACCGCTTCCTTTGAAGGGGCGTCGATCGCGCTCGACTTGAACGATTCAGGCCCCGTCGTCGCGCACCGCGCGGCGGGGTCGAAAACGCCGGGCCTGCTCGATTTCGGCCAGAGCGGGATCAGCTACTACTACTCGCGCCCGCGCATGTCGGCGCAAGGCCGGATTTCCGTCGGCGGCGCACCCGTCGAGGTGAGCGGCCAGGCATGGTTCGACCATCAATGGGGCGATTTCGATGTGCTGAGCCTCGGCTGGAACTGGTTTGCATTGCACCTGGCCGATGGCTCCGACCTGATGCTCTATGAGCTTTTCGACAGGGACGGCCGAAAGGTGACGACCGCCGGAACGATATCGACGGCGAGCGGATCGACGCCGATCCAGCCCGGCGAGGTCGAACTGCTGCCGGTCACCCACTGGACCAGCCCGCGTACCAGGATCGACTATGCGGTTGGATGGCGTATCAAGCTGCCCTCGGGGGTGCTGGACGTCAAACCTTTCTTTGCCGACAGCGAATTCGATTCGAGTACGACGACGGCAAACGTCTATTGGGAGGG
>JBDUCH010000345.1:0-4409 GCA_040003555.1 Variovorax sp.
TGTTGAGGCGCACGGTGTATTCCATCTTCACCACGCCCTTGGGCAGGTACTCGTAATAGCTGCGGAAGGCCTCGAAGCTGCGCTCCTCGAACGCGGGCCAGCCGGCGCCGCTCTTCTTCTCGCCCTGGGTCGCGATCTGCGAGTCGCGGCCCAGGCCGCTGCCGAGGATGGTGGCGCCGCCGGGGATCGGGTCGGTGATCGCGACCCAGGTCATGTCGGCGCTGGCGTTCACTTCCAGTGTCACGCGCAGCACGTCGCCGCGCGTGTATTTGCCGGCCGTCGCCTGCTCGACCGGCGCGATCGTTTTCTTGATCGCGTAGCCGGCCGCGAACGGCGCCTTCAACTGGATGGCGGCGATCGACTGCAGCGTGAGCCAGGGCTTGCCGGGACCTTGCTGCGTGACCAGCAAGGTGTCGCGCACCAACGCCGAACCTGCCGCGGAGGCCCAAGGCAGGAACATGCCGTTGTTGCGCAGGTTGCCAGGCGACGCGGGCGCGCCGAAGAAGCTGGCCTGGTTCGGCACGCCGGCCGCGTCGCTCGTCTTCACGCGTTCGACCTTGTTCCAGTCGACCTGCGCCTTCGCCGCGCCGAGCGTGGCGGCGGTGATGCCGGCCACCGGCGTGCTCTCGAAGACCTTGGAGAACTTGTCGAGCGCGAGCCCGCCCCAGAGGTTGGCCGTGGTGGTGTGCCAGGCGCCGTTCTGCTGGCGGCCGATGAAGCCGTTGGCGAGTTTGCCGATGTCGTCCTTCCAGCCCGGGTCGTCCATCACGGCCAGCAACAGGCGCGCGGTGTTCACATCGCCGTTGGTCATCAGCCACCACAGGTAGTCGTCCTGCTCGGTGCTGAAGATCAGCTTGGTGCCCTGGTAGCTCAGGCGTGCCTTCAGCACGTTGTTGGCTTCATCGAGCCGCTGCTGGCGCTGCGGCACATCCTGCACGCGCTTGAGAATCTGCAGCCAGTCGATCACCGCGCTGGTGGGCCACTGGTTCGGCGCGATCGTGATGCTGCCGAGCATGCGGCCTTGCGCCTTGCCATAGCGCGACAGCGCTTCGAGCGCAGCGAGCTTGCGCACGTCCAGATCCTTGCGCGGGCTCCAGAACTCGCGCTGGATGCGGCCTTCGACAAAGGCGATCAGACCGCGCTCCATCGGCGCGCGCACGTCGTCGGCGATGGCAAAGGCCGGGTCGAGCGCAGCCGCTTCGTGCGTGGCGGCCAGCAGGTACGAGGTGAGAATGTCGCTGCCGTGGTTCGCCTCGCCATCGCGCGGCGGGAAGTAGTTGGCCAGGCCGTCGCTGTCGAGGTAGGTCGGCAACTGCGCGAGCACGCCCTGCCACAACTTCGCGTCGCGCAGGCCGACCGCCTTGCTGGTTTTCTGTTCGAGGCAACTGAAGGGGTAGGCCGCAAACCAGTCGCGCACGCCGGGCAGGCCTTCGGCGAGTTTGGGTTGCAGGCTCATCTTCAGGCCGCCGCGGCCGGGCAGGGCGTCTGCGGGCGGCGCCACGTCGAGCGTGAAGGGCCCGTCGATCTGCACCAGCGTGGCCTGTTGCACCGTGAGCGGCACGGCCGGGATGATGCGTTGCCGCGCCTTGAGCGCATCGCGCGCACCACCGATCGTGTCCTTGGCCTCGATCTCCCACAGGATGGCTTCGGCGCGCGTCTGCCCCAGCTGCGGCGGGGCCGTCACGTTCCACGCGACTTCGCGTGCCTCGCCGGCGGGGATCTCTACCGTCTGTGGCTCCAGCGTGAGCAGGGTGGCGCGCGGCGAGGCCAGCACCTTCATGGCTTTCTGCGTGGTGTTGCGCAGCGTGATCTGGGCGCGGAACTGGTCGTCCTCGCGCACCAGCGGCGGCAGGCCGCTGATGATCTGCAAGTCCTGCGTGGCCTGGATGCTGGTCTGGCCCGTGCCGAACAGCCCGGTACCCATGTCGGCCACCGCCACGATCCTGAAAGTCGTCAGCGCATCGTTGAGCGGCACCGTCACCACGGCCTGGCCATTGGCATCGAGCATCACCTTCGGGTTCCACAGCAGCAGCGTGTCGAGCAGTTCGCGCGTCTGGCCCTTGCCGCCGCCACCGCCTGCGGGCACGGCCTTGCGGCCGTAGTGCCGGCGCCCGACGATTTCCATCTGCGCGGTGGACGTGCTCACGCCCCAGCTGCGCCGTTGCAGCATCGCGTCAAGCAGGTTCCAGCTGGTGTTGGGCATCAGCTCCAGCAAGGCCTGGTCGACCGCGGCCAGCGCCACCTCGGCGCCGGCCGCGGGCTTGCCGTCGGGCAGCTTGCCTGTGATGGTGATCTGCGCCTTGCCGCGCACCGGGTAGCCAGGCTTGTCGCTGGCCACAGTGAGGTCGATCTGGTGCGCCTTGGTGCCGACGCGGATCTCGGCCAGGCCGAGCCGGTAGGCCGGCTTGCTGAGGTCGACCAGCGCGGTCGGCGCCACGTATTCCTTGCCCTCGTACCAGAAGGCCGTCCACCATTCGCGCGGCGCCTTGAAGCCCCAGGTGAAGAAGCTGTACCAGGGCACGTCGCGCAGGCGGCCGCGCAGCGCGAGCACGCTCACGTAGGCGTTCGGGCCCCAGTTGGCCTTGACCTGCAGGCTCACGGTCGGGTCTTGCCCGTTGAGCTGAACCACGTGCGTTTCGATGATGCCCTCGCGCTCGACCGACACCAGCGCGGTCGCAAAACGGAATGGGCTGCGCACCTGGAACTTGGCGACTTCGCCGGGCTGGTAGCTCTTCTTTTCAGGCAGCACGTCGATGCGGTCGTTGTCTTCGCCACCGAACCAGAGTTCGCCCTGCTTCGTCACATACACCGAACTGGCGGCCACGCTCGCGCGGCCTTCGCTGTCTTTCGCGCTCACCACCAGTTCGACCTGGCCGGCTTCCTTGAGCGCGGCATCGCACAGCAGCAGTCCGCGCGAGTCGCTCTTGCCGCTGCAGACACTGCCGAGGTCTTTGGTCTCGGTCTTGTTGTCGTAGGTGTAGAAGCCGCCCACCATCCGCTTGCGGCTGGTGGTGGTGATGCGCGCCACGGCGCTCACGTCGATCGCGACGCCGGCCTGCGGCTTGCCGGCGAGGTCGAGCGCCAGCGCCTGGAACTTGAGCTTCTTGTCGGTAGACACCCAGCCTTCGGTCTTGATGCCCGCGATCACCGCGGCAGGCCACAGCGTCTGCGTGCTGCGGATGGTCTGCACCTCGCCGTTCGGGTCGGAGTAGGTGGCTTCGATCAGCAGGTCGCGCGGGGCCTTGAACCAAGGCAGCTTGTCGATGGTGACCTTGCCGGCGCCGTTCTTGTCGAGCGTCGTGGGCAGCTTGTCGGCGACCACGCGGGCATCGTCGGAGGCAGTGGCTTCCTCGTCGGCACTGGCTGCCCCCGTATCGGACTTCTGCGGCTGCGCAAAGCTGAACATGTCGTAGTCGCTGAAGCTCAGCGACTTGCTGCGCAGCAGCGCCGACACGCGCACCGGCAGGTTGGCGGCGGCGCCACCGGCCACGTAGTTGATCTGCACGTCGGTGGGCACCGAGGTCACGGCCACCAGCGGCTTCTTGTCGGTCGGGCCAACGCGGCCTTCCAGCACCGGCAGGCGGAACTCCTCCACGCGGAACTGGCCAGTGGCGAAGCTGGTGCGGCGGCCGTCTTCATACTCGTCGGCCTTTTCCTTGCCGGTGCGCAGCGTCACCTCGTAGGCGCCGAGCTTGGCCGCCGGCGGAATCGCGAAGATGCTCTCGGCGCTCTGTCCGCCGGTCGGGGTCTTGCGCCACTTCACGTCCTGCGTGAACTGCTGGCCGCTGCCGGTGTGCGTGAGCACCAGCGTGTCTGGCAGGGCAGGCGGCAGGCCGAAACCGGTGCTGGTCTGCGTGCGGATGATGTGCTTCATCGACACCGTTTCGCCGGCGCGCAGCAGCGTGCGGTCGAAGATCGTGTGGGCAATGCTGTCGGGCTCCGGCTGCAGGCTGGTCGGCACGTTGAAGCGCCAGGGCTCGATGCCGCGCTGCCAGTCGCTCCAGGTGAAGGCGAGGTCTTCCACGCCTTTTTCGTCGCCGGCATCCTTGCCGGTCAGTGTCGCGCGGGCGCTCACGAAGTACGCACTGCCGCCGTAGTCGCCATCGTCGTTGCCCGCCGCGCAGGTGGGCGGCTCGGACGAGATGCCTTTCAGCGTCGCGATGCCGTTGGCATCGGTGGTGCCGGCAGCCACCTCCTTGCCGTCGCAGCCCGACACGCGCACCGCGGCACCGGCCACCACCTTGCCCTTGTCGAGCGTGGTCACCCAGGCCAGCGCGTTCTCGCGGCCCAGCTTGAAGTGCACCGCCAGGTTGGTGGCCAATGCGCTGGTGCGCACGTACATCGTGCGGCCGTTGCCGTAGCGCTCGTCGAGCAGCGAATCGCCGAGCTTTTGCGAGGCGATCTCCAGC
>JBDUCH010000346.1:0-4406 GCA_040003555.1 Variovorax sp.
TAAAGGAGGAGGCCGCAGGCCGGGGGACATTCGCGGAAGGGGCCACCCGCCGCCATCGGCCGACCCCCCGAAACCTCAAGCACGAAGCGCCGGCGCAACCGCCCTCGGCCGCCAACGGGCTGCCTTGTGCAGCTAGCATGGCGGCATGCGCCATCAACCCATCACCGATCTCATCCATCATTCGTACCAGCCGCCGGCCAGGTTTGCGGCACCGCAGCCCGGCATCTACAAGGCCTCGACCGTGTTCTTTGCCGACGTCGCCGCGATGCGCGCCCGCGACTGGAAGACCAAGGCCGGCTACACCTACGGCTTGCACGGCACGCCGACCACCTTCACGCTCGAAGAGCGGCTGGCCACGCTCGAAGGCGGCACCCAGTGCCTGCTGGTGCCAAGCGGCCTGGCCGCGATCTCGCTGGTGTGTTTCGCCTTCCTGAAGACCGGCGACGAGGTGCTGCTGCCCGACAATGCCTATGGCCCGAACAAAGCGCTGGCCGCGGGCGAGCTGGCCAACTTCGGCATCACGCACCGCACCTACGACGCGATGAACCCGGGCGATCTGGCGGCCAAGCTGTCGGAGCGCACCAAACTCGTGTGGGTGGAGGCGGCCGGCTCGGTGACGATGGAGTTTCCCGATCTGCCGGCGCTGGTTGCCATCTGCCGCGCGCGCGGCGTCGTCACCGCGCTCGACAACACCTGGGGCGCCGGTCTGGCCTTCGCGCCCTTTGATTTCAACGGCACGGGGCAGGGCGTGGACGTGTCGGTGCATGCACTCACCAAGTACCCGAGTGGCGGCGGTGACGTGCTGATGGGCAGCGTGGTCACACACGACGACGGGCGCCTGCATCAGGCCCTCAAGCTCACGCACATGCGCATGGGTTTCGGCGTGGGCGTCGGTGATGTCGAGACGCTGCTGCGGTCGTTGCCGAGCATTGCGCTGCGCTACGCGGCACACGACCGCGCCGCGCGCGAACTGGCGCGCTGGCTCGGCGCGCGCGACGAGATCGTGCAGGTGCTGCATCCGGCCGTTGCAGGTTCGCCGGGACATGCCAATTGGCGCGCGCTCTGTGGTGCCACCGACCTGGCCGCGGGGCTGTTCTCGGTGGTGTTCGACGAGCGCTTCAGCAGCGAGCAGGTCGACCGTTTCTGCGACGGCCTGCAGCTGTTCCGCCTGGGCTATTCCTGGGGCGGCCCGATCAGCCTGGTGGTGCCCTACGACATCGGCCTGATGCGCGATGCCAGCGTGGCGCGCTGGCCGCACAAGGGCACGTTGGTGCGTTTCTCGATCGGGCTGGAAGCGGTTTCCGACCTTCAGGCCGATCTGGCGCAGGCGCTCGACGGCATGGCGTCCTGACGCCCCGCTGGCGCGTTTTCGCGCCGTCCGTTATCGCTTACAGTGGGGTGCAGATTTTGCCCCGCTTCCGGGGCGCGCATCAGGAGCAACATGGCCGCACCCAACTACGGATACGAGAAGCGTCAGAAAGAACTGGCCAAGAAGAAGAAGAAGGAAGAAAAGCTGCGCGACAAGGCCAATCGCAAGCTGGGCCCGAGCAGCGAAGGCCTGATGCCGGGCGACCCGGAAACCGACGTGGCCTCGCTCGAGCGCGACGCGCCGATCGCGCCGGTGCTGCCAACCAAGAACGGCTGAGCCGTCTCTGCCACCCCCTCCTGTCCGAAGCCGCCGCCTGCCGGGTGCAGGGGCGGCTTTTTATTTGAGCAGTTTCCGCAGTTCCGGCCAGATGTTGTCGAGGATTCGCGGATGCGCCGCGGCGACGGGGTGAATCCGGTCGGCCTGGAACATCGCCGTCGCGTCCGGGCCATCGGCCACACCCTTGAGCATGAACGGAACCACCGGCACCTTGCTCGTGATGCCCACGCTCGCGAAGATCTTCGAGAAGCTGTTGAGGTAGGCCATGCCGTAGTTCGGCGGCACCTGGATGCCGACGATCAGCACCTTGGCGCCGACCGCCTTCGACGCATCGACCATCGCGGCCAGGTTGGCTTGGGTCTGCGTCACCGGAAGGCCGCGCAACGCGTCGTTGGCGCCGAGTTCGATCACCACCGTGTCGGGCTTGTGCTGCTTGAGCAGCGCACCAAGGCGCGACCTGCCGCCTGCGGTGGTTTCGCCGCTGATGCTGGCGTTGACGACGTGCGCCGGCACTTTCTCCCGGGCCAGCCGCTGCTCCAGCAGCGCGACCCAGCCCTCGCCGCGCTTCAGGCCATATTCGGCGCTCAGCGAGTCGCCCATGATCAGCACCGTGGGGCCCGTGGCCGGTTGCGCCCACGCGGCGGCGCCCGGAAGACCCGTCGCGATGACCAGCGTGGCGGTCGAGATAAAGTGTCTGCGATTCAAAACGAGAGCCCTTTCAATGTCCGCACCCCGAGCCGAGCAGATCGTTGCCGTCGAACATGTTTTCAAGTCCGTCACCGATTCGACCGGTACGCTGGACATTCTGCAGGACATCGATTTCACCCTCGGTGCCAGGGAGACCGCCGCCATCGTCGGCGCCTCCGGCTCGGGCAAGAGCACGCTGCTGTCGATCGTCGCCGGACTCGATACACCGACGCGCGGCACGGTTCGCCTGGCCGGTGCCGACATCTTCGCCATCGATGAAGACGACCGCGCCGCGCTGCGCGCGCAGAAGGTTGGCTTCGTGTTCCAGAGCTTCCAGCTGCTGGCCAACCTCAGCGCGCTCGAAAACGTGATGCTGCCGCTCGAACTGGCCGACCGGAGAGACGCACGCAAGGCAGCCACCGAAATGCTCGGCCGCGTCGGCCTCGGGCAGCGGCTCGGCCACTATCCCAAGGTGCTGTCGGGCGGCGAGCAGCAGCGCGTGGCGCTGGCCCGCGCCTTCGTCGTGCAGCCAGCCCTGCTGCTGGCCGACGAGCCCACCGGCAGCCTCGACTTCGCGACGGGCGAGCAGGTGATGGAACTGATGTTCGACCTGAATCGCGAGCTCGGCACCACGCTCGTGCTCGTGACGCACGACCGCGGCATCGCGGCGCGGTGCGAGCGCCGCATCACGATCGAGGCGGGCCGCGTCGCAAGTTCATGATCATTCCCGCGCACTGGGCCGAGGGCCGAATCCAGCAACGTGTCGACGGGCGCCAGATCACGGTGCGGCGCTTCGGCTGGTCGGACGAAAGCCCGCAGGCCGCCCAGGCGCATGCCGACGCACGGACCCAAGCCGCCTTCGGCCGCATCGTTTCCGGCGAGAAGCTGGAGCGGCGCGAGCGCAAGGTGGCCTACAACGGCGCCGACGGCATGCCAATCCGGGAGGAGATCGTGGCGCGTCAGGGCGACACCGTCGTCACGCGCAACGGCTATGGCGCGCTGTGCCTCAACACGCCCGATGTGCTGTTCGTCGACATCGATTTCGACGTGGCCCTGCGTGGCGGGGCCTTCGAATATGCGATCGGCCCGGCCTTGATCGCCGGCCTGCTCTCCGGCTACGCGGGCAGGTCGTGGATCGGCGGTGCCGTGGCGGCGCTCGTCGTATTCGTGGTGGGGTACCGCATCGGCCTGCAACGCAAGCGGGGCGAGGGCGGCATCAACCCCGCGCCCGAGCAGCGCGCCAGCAAGCGCATCGCCCGCTTCATGCAGCAGCATCCGGACTGGCACCTGCGCATCTACCGAACGCCGGCCGGCTTTCGCCTGCTGGCGATGCATGACACCTTTGCGCCGGGTGACCCCGCGGTGGCGGAGTGCTTCACGCAGCTTGGCGTCGACAAGGTCTACGCGCGCATGTGCCTCAACCAGAACTGCTTTCGGGCGCGTGTGAGCGCCAAGCCCTGGCGCATCGGCATCGGGGAGCACATGCGCCCGCAGCCCGGCGTGTGGCCGGTGGCGCCCGAACGGTTGCCTGCGCGCGTGGATTGGGTGGCGCGCTACGAAGCGGCGGCGCGGGGCCATGCGGCTTGCCGATTCCTCGAGACGGTCGGCAGCGGCACGGTGCACCCGTCCGCGCAGCGCGTGCAGGCCCTGCACGACGAACTCAGCCGCGCGCAGAGTGAACTGCCGATCGCCTGAGCGGGCCCGCGGATAATCCCCGCATGTCTTCCCCCAAAGTGATTTTCGGCTTCCATGCCGTGGGCGTGCGCATCAAGACCGCGCCGCAATCGGTACTCGAAGTGTTGTTCGATGCGAGCCGGCGCGACGCGCGCATGAAGCAATTCATCGCCCGTGCACAGGACGCTGGCGTGCGCCTGGTCGAAGCCGACGCGCTGCGCATTGCCAAGCTGGCCGGCAGCCATGGACACCAGGGCGTTGCGGCGCGCGTGGAGCCGATGGCACAAACCCACTCGCTCGACGAACTGCTCGAAGGCCTCGAAGCCGCGGGCACCGTGCCGCTGCTGCTGGTGCTCGACGGCGTGACCGACCCGCACAACCTCGGCGCCTGCCTGCGCGT
>JBDUCH010000069.1:0-14926 GCA_040003555.1 Variovorax sp.
TTCCGTGGTACGGAAGACCTCGGTGGTGGCCTGGCAGCCAGCTTCTGGCTCGAAGCTCCCCTGAGCAACGATGACGGTTCGACCAGCACGACCTTCAGCTTCGCGCGTCGTTCGACCGTGAGCCTGTCGGGTGGTTTCGGTGAAGTCCGCCTCGGCCGTGACTACAACCCGACCTTCTGGAACGACACCGTGTTCGATCCGTTCGGCACCAACGGCGTTGGCACCAACCTGATCTTCGGTCTGAACGCAGCTTCGATCTACGGTCCGGGCAATGCCACCGGCAACTCCAACTACGTTCGCGCCAGCAACAGCATCGGCTACTTCCTGCCGCCGAACCTGGGTGGTTTCTACGGTCAGTTGCAGTACGCCTTCCACGAAAAGGTCAAGTACGATCCGGGCAACACGACGCCTGCAGTCGCCAACAACAGCCGCACCGGTCGCAATGTTGCTGGTCGCTTCGGCTACGCCAACGGCCCGCTCGACGTCGCTTTTGCTTACGGCCAAAGCACCGTGGGTGACCAGTACTACCCCGGCGTCACGTCGAACGTGAAGATCGCCAACCTGGGCGCTTCGTATGACTTCGGCGTCGTCAAGCTGTTCGGCGAACTGTCGCAAACGAAGAACAAGAACGACTTCGAAACCCAACCGCTGTTCGGTTCGGCTTCTGACTTCAAGGGCAACGGCTACCTGCTCGGCGTGACCGTGCCGGTCGGTGCTGGCTTGATCCGTGCTTCGTACTCGTGGGTGAAGGTCAAGTTCGACAACACCGCTACCAGCGCTGGCTTCTTCCAGACGGACACGCCTGATGCGAAGGCCAACAAGTTCGCGATCGGCTACGTGCACAACCTGTCGAAGCGCACCGCGCTGTACGCCACGGTTGCTCGTACCACGAACAAGAACGGCTTGGCTATCACCACCGGTGGCGCCCCCGCGTTCACCAACAACTTCGCCTACGGCGTGGTCAACGCTGCTGGCTACCAAGCCCGCAACGCGACCGGCTACGACTTCGGTATCCGTCACGCTTTCTGATCTGACGCTGGCTCACGCCAGCTGATGTTGAAAGACTCGAAAAGCCACTCGACGAAAGTCGAGTGGCTTTTTTTATTGGGTTAATCCTGCATTGGGCACATACATTGCTCTGCTAAGGTCACCACTTACATCCGATGCTCGTTTTCGTACTGCGCCGCCTTCTTCAAGCCGTGATCGTGATGGTCGTGGTGGCTTTCATTGCCTTCCTTTTGTTCCAGTACGTGGGAGACCCCGTGGTCTTCCTGTTGGGGCAGGACGCCAAGCCCGATCAGATCCGGCAACTGCGAGCCGACTTGGGGCTCGATCAGCCCTTCTTCGTGCAGTTCTGGCACTTCCTGCTGAACGCGGCGCAGGGCGAGTTCGGCCTGAGCTTGCGCCAGGGCGCGAAGGTGTCGCGCCTCATTGGCGAGCGGCTGCCGGCCACGCTGGAGCTCTCCGTGGTGGCGGCGCTGCTGGCGCTGCTGGTGGGCTTGCCGATGGGTGTCTATGCGGCGCTCCGGCGCGGCACGATCGGCAGCCAGGCCGTGATGGCGCTGTCGCTGCTGGGCGTGTCGCTGCCAACCTTCCTGATCGGCATTCTGCTGATCCTCGTGTTCTCGGTCTGGCTCGGCTGGCTGCCGAGCTTTGGTCGGGGCGAGGTGGTCAATCTCGGCTGGTGGAGCACCGGCCTGTTCACGCGCGACGGCTGGAGCCATCTGGTGCTGCCGACCGTCACGCTCGCCGTCTTCCAGCTCACGCTGATCATGCGGCTGGTGCGCGCCGAGATGCTCGAAGTGCTGCGCACCGACTACATCAAGTTTGCCCGCGCGCGCGGCCTGTCGGATCGGGCGATCCACTTCGGCCATGCATTGCGCAACACGATGGTGCCCGTGATCACCATCACGGGCCTGCAACTGGGCTCGCTGATTGCCTTTGCAATCATCACAGAGACCGTGTTCCAGTGGCCCGGCATGGGCCTGCTGTTCATCCAGGCCGTGACCTATGCAGACATTCCCGTGATGGCGGCCTACCTGTGCCTGATTGCGCTGATCTTCGTGACCATCAACCTGGTCGTCGACTTGCTGTATTTCGCCGTCGATCCGCGGCTGCGCGTTTCCACCACGGGAGGACATTGATGGGGTTGCCACGCTGGCAGGTTGCGGGCCGGGCCTTTGCGCACATCGCGCGCTTTCATCCGGAGATCACCGCGTTCCGCCGCGATCTGCATGCGCATCCGGAACTGGGTTTCGAAGAGGTCTACACCGCGGCGCGGGTGCAAGAGGCGCTGCGTGCCTGCGGGGTGGACGAGATCCACACCGGCATCGGCAAGACCGGCCTGGTGGGCGTCATCCGCGGCAGGTCGACCGCCAGCGGCCGCATGATCGGCCTGCGCGCCGACATGGACGCGCTGCCGATGTGCGAGGACAACAGCTTCGCCTGGCGCTCCGCCAAAAACGGGCTGATGCACGGCTGCGGCCATGATGGCCACGTCTCGATGCTGGTCGGCGCAGCGCGCTACCTGGCCGAAACACGCAATTTCGATGGCACGGCCGCCCTGATCTTCCAGCCCGGCGAAGAGGGTTTCGCCGGCGCCCGCGTAATGATCGAAGACGGCCTGTTCGACCGCTTTCCGGTGCAGTCGGTCTTTGCGATGCACAACTGGCCCGGCATGCCGGCCGGCACCATCGGCCTGAACAGCGGCGCGATGATGGCGGCGGCCGACCGCATCACGATCGAGGTTACCGGCAAGGGTGGCCATGGTGCCCATGCCTACCAGACCGTCGATCCGGTGCTGGTCGCGGCGCACATCATCACGGCGGTGCAAAGCATCGTCTCGCGCAACGTCCGGCCGATCGATGCGGCCGTGATCAGCGTCTGCGCGGTGCAGGCCGGCGATTTGGGCGCGATGAGCGTGGTGCCGGGCAAGGCCACGCTGGTCGGCACGGTGCGCACCTTCAGCGCCAAGGTGCAGGCCCAGGTCGAGCAACGCCTGACGGAGCTTTGCAGCGCGGTGGCCACCGGTTTCGGTGCCAGTGCGACGGTGCGTTTCGAGCGCATCTACCCGGCCACCATCAACACGCCGACCGAGGCGCTGTTCGCCGGCGACGTGGCGCAGGGCCTGGTTGGCGCGCGCAACGTCGAGCGCAACATGGAGCCCAGCATGGGCGCCGAAGACTTCTCCTTCATGCTGCAAAAGAAACCCGGCGCCTACCTGCGCATCGGACAGGACGTGCGGGACGGCGCCTTTTTGCACAACAGCCGATACGACTTCAACGACGAAATCCTGCCCCTCGGCGCGGCCTTGCATGCAAGCCTGATCGAGCAGGGCATGCCACTGAAAGCTGCTTCCGCAACGCAGGAAAACGCCAAGATCGGCGCCATGCAATAGCCCACATGATCGGGCCCCCACCTTGCGTTGGCCACGAGCCGGCGCATCGTTTCACAGTAGATCCTGTTTCCAACCCCCAAGAGGAGTGCCTCCCATGAGTTTCAAGTCAAAAGTGCTGTTGGCCAGCTTGTTCGCTGCATTGAGTGCTGCAAGTTTGATCGCCAGCGCGCAGACCATCCGGATCGCGAACCAGGGCGATGCGCTCTCGCTGGATCCGCATTCGCTGAACGAATCGCTGCAGCTTAGCGTCGACTCCAACGTTTATGAAACCCTGGTCGGGCGCAACAAGGATCTGAGCCTGGCGCCGCTGCTGGCCACCAGCTGGAAGCAGACCTCGCCCAATGTCTGGCGCTTCGAACTGCGCAAGGGGGTGCAGTTCCACGATGGCACGCCGTTCACCGCCGACGATGTGGTCTTCAGCTTTGTGCGCGCCAAGGGCGAAGGCTCCGACCTTCGGGCCACGCTGAGCGACATCAAGGAAGTGCGCAAGGTCGGCGACCTGGCGGTCGAGATCGAGACCGCCGGCCCGTTCCCGATCCTGCCCGACGTGATCTCGCTGACCATGATCATGAGCAAGAAATGGTGCGAGGAGAACAAGGCCACGATGCCGGTCGACCGCCGCAAGGGCATCGAGAACACCGCTTCGTTCAAGGCCAACGGCACCGGCCCGTTCCGCGTACGCGAACGCCAGCCCAATGTGCGCACCGTGTTCACGCGCAATGGCACCTACTGGGGCAAGATCGAAGGCAACGCGCAGGAAATCGTCTTCACGCCGATCGCCAATCCGTCGACTCGCGTCGCCGCATTGTTGTCGGGTGAAATCGACGTGATGGAGCCGGTGCCGGTGCAAGACATCGCGCGCATCAACGCCACAGCCGGTGCGCGTGTGATCGCCGGCGCCGAGCTGCGCACCATCTTCCTCGGCATGGACCAGAAACGCGACGAGCTGCTGTACTCGAGCGTGAAGGGAAAGAACCCGTTCAAGGACAAGCGCGTGCGCCAGGCCTTCTACCAGGCCATCGACATCAACGGCATCAAGCGCACCGTGATGCGTGATGCCTCGCGCCCGACCGCATTGCTGGTCGGCCCCGGCATCAATGGCTGGAACGCCGAGCAGGACAAGCGCCTGCCCTTCGATGTCGAAGCCGCCAAGAAGCTGCTGGCCGATGCTGGCTATCCGCAGGGCTTCGAAGTCTCGCTCAACTGCCCGAACGATCGCTACGTGAACGACGGCCAGATCTGCCAGAGCGTGGCCGCGAACCTGGCCAAAATCGGCGTCAAGATCAATCTGGTGACCGAGACCAAGGGCACCTATTTCCCCAAGGTCCTGCGCCGCGACACCAGCTTCTACCTGCTCGGCTGGACGCCCACCACCTACGACTCGCACAACGCGCTGAGTTCGCTGACCGCATGCCCCGACGACAAGGGCACGGGCCAGTTCAACCTGGGTGCCTACTGCAATCCCAAGCTCGATGTGCTGACCAAGCAGATTCAGTCCGAGGCCGACAAGACCAAGCGCAACGCCTTGATCAAGGAAGCGTTTGCACTGCATGCCGACGACGTGGGCCATCTGCCGCTGCACCAGCAGTCGCTGGCGTGGGGTGTCAGCAAGAAGGTCGAACTGACCCAGCTTGCCGACAACTTCATGTTCTTCAAGTGGATGAGCATCAAGCCATAACGATGACGCACCCCCAGGCACGCCTCCTGCGTGCCGGGTCGGTCGTATGAAAAAAACTCTTGCCCGTTGGCTCGACAGCGATGTCGGCCACAGCTTCCGCAATTCGCCGATGGCGATTGCGGCGGCTGTTATCGCTTTTGTCTGCGTGTTCAGCGCCGCCTTCGCGGGCTGGATCGCGCCCCACAACCCCTACGACCTCGCCACGCTCGAACTCAGCGACGCGCGCCTGCCGCCGGCCTGGATGGCCGAGGGCTCGCGCAAATACCTGCTCGGCACCGATGACCAGGGCCGCGACATCGTGTCTGCCCTGATGTATGGCGCGCGGGTCTCGCTGGTCGTCGGTTTCGTCTCGGTGCTGCTGTCGATGCTGATGGGCGTGACGCTCGGTCTGCTCGCGGGCTTTCGTGGTGGCTGGGTCGATGCGTTCCTGATGCGCCTGTGCGACGTGGTGCTGTCGTTCCCAGCGATTCTGGTGGCGCTGCTGATCGCCGGCGTCGGCCGGGCGCTGTTTCCCGATGCGCACAACACCGTCGCTTTCGGCGTGCTGATCCTTGCCATCTCGCTCACCAAATGGGTCGACTACGCTCGTACCGTGCGCGGTTCCACGCTGGTCGAGCGCAACAAGGAATACGTGCAGGCAGCCCGGGTGACCGGCGTCTCGCCGTTGCGCATCATGCGCAAGCACGTGCTGCCGAACGTCATGGGGCCGGTGTTCGTGATCTCCACGGTGCAGGTGGCGACCGCGATCATCACCGAGGCGACTCTGTCCTTTCTGGGTGTCGGCGTGCCGTCGACGTCGCCCTCCCTGGGCACCCTGATCAGCAACGGCAACCAGTTCCTGTTTTCAGGAGAGTGGTGGAGCATCGTGTTCCCTGGCGCCGCACTCGTCCTGATCGCGCTGAGCGTGAACCTGCTGGGCGACTGGTTGCGCGACGCAATGAATCCGAGGCTGCACTGATGTCGAGGCCACTGCTGGAAGTCCAGAACCTCGTTGTCGAATTCCCGGGCCGGCGCGGTACGCTGCGCGCGCTCGACGACATTTCGTTTTCCATCGCGCCGGGCGAAATCCTCGGCGTGGTGGGTGAATCGGGCGCCGGCAAGTCGCTCACCGGCGCCGCCATCATCGGCCTGCTCGAGCCACCCGGTCGGATCGCCAGCGGGCAGATCCTGCTGCAGGGAGAGCGCATCGATCATCTCAACCATGCGCAGCTGCGGCATATCCGCGGCCGGCGCATCGGCGCGATCTTCCAGGATCCGCTGACCTCGCTGAACCCGCTTTACACGATCGGCCGGCAGCTTACCGAAACCATTCGCGCGCATCTGCCTGTCACTGAAGCCGAAGCGCGCAGGCGTGCCATCGGCCTGCTCGAAGACACCGGCATTCCGGCGGCGGCACAGCGCGTCGATCACTACCCGCACCAGTTCTCGGGCGGCATGCGCCAGCGCGTCGTGATTGCGCTCGCGCTGGCGGCCGAGCCCACGCTGATCGTGGCCGATGAGCCCACCACCGCGCTCGACGTGTCGATCCAGGCGCAGATCATCACGCTGCTCAAGCGCCTGTGCCACGAGCGTGGCGCGGCCGTGATGCTGATCACGCACGACATGGGCGTCATCGCCGAGACCTGCGACCGCGTGGCGGTGCTGTATGCGGGCCGTGTGGCCGAAATCGGCCCGGTGCACGAGGTGATCCATGCGCCCGCACATCCCTACACCGGCGGCCTGATGGCAGCCATCCCCGACATGACGATCGAGCGCGAACGCCTCAACCAGATCGACGGCGCGATGCCGCGCCTCAATGCGATTCCGACCGGTTGCGCCTACAACCCGCGTTGCCCGCGCGCCTTCGACCGCTGCACGAAGGAGCGGCCCGACCTGATCGCGGCCGGCGCCACGAGCGCGGCCTGCTGGCTGCACGATGCCGCGCATGGCGCAGGGGTGGCGGCATGAGCGCGCTTCTTCAGAACGCAGACCGCGCCGCGGCCACCGATACCGCGCCGCTGGTCGTCGCCCACGACATCGCCAAGACCTTCGACGTCTCGGCCCCCTGGCTCAACCGCGTCATCGAGCGGCAGCCACGGTTGCTGCTGCATGCGGTCGACGGCGTGAGCTTCACCATTTCGCGCGGACAGACGCTGGCGCTGGTCGGCGAATCCGGCTGTGGCAAGAGCACCGTGGCGCGCCTGCTGGTCGGGCTCTACAACCCGAGCCGGGGCCATGTGAATTTTGCCGGCGAGGACGTGCACAGTACCTTCGCCTCGGCGCGCGGGCGTGCGTTGCGCCAGCGCATCCAGATGATCTTCCAGGATCCCTACGCGAGCCTGAACCCGCGCTGGACAGTCGAGGCGATCGTCGGCGAGCCGGTGGTCGAGCACGGGCTGGTGATGGACAAGGGCGCGCTGCGCGACCGCGTCGGCGAACTGCTGCGCTCGGTGGGCCTAAGCCCGCTCGACATGGTGAAGTACCCGCACCAGTTCTCTGGCGGCCAACGACAGCGCATCTCGATCGCGCGCGCACTCGCCACCGCGCCCGAGTTTTTGGTGTGCGACGAGCCGACCTCGGCGCTCGACGTGAGCGTGCAGGCGCAGGTGCTCAACATCATGAAAGACCTGCAGCGCGAGCGCGGCCTGACCTATCTCTTCATCTCGCACAACCTCGCGGTGGTGCGCCATGTGAGCGACCAGGTCGGCGTGATGTACCTCGGCCGACTGGTCGAGGTGGCCGAGAAGCGCACGCTGTTCGCCACGCCGCGGCATCCGTATACGCGCATGCTGCTCGACGCGATTCCGCAGATGCATTCCACGGGCCGCGCCCGCACGCCGGTGCAGGGCGAAGTGCCGAACCCCCTGTCACCGCCGGCAGGCTGTGCGTTTCATCCACGCTGCCCGCATGCCAACGCGCGCTGCTCGGCCGAGCGGCCGAAGCTGCAGAGCTTCGAAGGCATCCAGGTCGCCTGCCACGCCGTCGAAGAAGGCCGAATCTAGAGCTACTGTTCTTCGCCCCAGGCGAAGCCGTCGCGGGCGATCATCGCGCTCGACGCGCTCGGCCCCCAGGTGCCGGCCGCATAGGGGCGCGGGCCGCCATCCGTGCCCCAGCTGTCGATCAGCGGTTCGACCCAGCGCCAGGCCTCTTCCTGCTCGTCGCTGCGCACGAACAGGTTGAGGCGGCCGTCGATCACGTCGAGCAGCAGCCGCTCGTAGGCGCCGACGCGCTCGGTGCCGAAACGCTTGTCGAAGTCGAGATCGAGTTGCACCGGTGCCAGCGGCAGCATGCCGCCTCGCACGCCGCCCTTGGTGGTCACACGCTGATCCTGCGCCTGCGCCAGCAGGTGCAGTTCGAGCCCGTCCTTCGGCTGCAGGTTGATGACCAGCCTGTTCGCCACGCCGGCTGGCGTGCGAAAGATGGCGTGCGGCGTGGGCCGAAAATTGATCTCGATGCGCGCGTCGCGCGAGGCCAGGCGCTTGCCGGTGCGAATGTAGATCGGCACGCCGGCCCAGCGCCAGTTCTCGATCTCGGTGCGCAGCGCGACGAAGGTTTCGGTGCGGCTCTCGGGGTCGACGCCGGGCTCGTCCCTGTAGCCGGGCACGCGTTCACCGTAGGCGGTGCCCGCCGTGTACTGGCCGCGGATCGCCTGCAGGCCCAGCGTCTCCGGCGTCCAGCGCGCCAGCGAGCGCAGCACCTTCAGCTTCTCGTCGCGGATCGCGTCGGCGTGCGAGTTGATCGGTGGCTCCATCGCGATCGCACAGACCAGTTGCAGCGCGTGGTTCTGCACCATGTCGCGCAGCGCGCCGGTCTGGTCGTAGAAAGCGCCGCGCTTTTCCACGCCCAGGTCTTCGGCGATGGTGATCTGGATGTTGGCGATGTGCTCGCGGCGCCAGATCGGCTCGAACAGCGCGTTGCCGAAGCGCAGCGCAAACAGGTTCTGCACCGAGGGCTTGCCGAGGTAGTGGTCGATGCGGAACACCTGGTTCTCGCGCAGCACCTTGCCGACAGCTTCGTTGATCGCGCGGTTCGATGCGAGGTCATGGCCCAGCGGCTTTTCGAGCACGATGCGGGTGTTCGGGCCGTTCAGGCCGGCCGCAGCGATCTGCTCGACGGTCTGCGTGAAGAGTGCCGGCGCGGTCGCCACGTACATCACGATGTTGTCCGCGTTACGCGACTTCAGCGTGTCGGCGAGCTGCGCATAGTCGGCCGGTTTCGAGAGGTCGAGCCGCAGGTAATAGAGCATCGACGCGAACGCCTTGAACTCTTCTTCGGTCGGGCGCTTGGCGCCTTCGACCGCCTTGAAGCGCGACTGGATCAACGCGCGGTACTGGTCGTCCGACAGGTCGTCGCGTGCCACGCCGATGATCCGCCCGCCTTCGGGCAGGCTGCCGTGGCGGAAGGCCTGAAACAGCGCGGGCATGAGCTTGCGCCATGCGAGGTCACCGGTGCCGCCGAACAGAACGAGATCGAAACTCATGAAAGATATCCGTGTGGTGGAAGGAAGCCGTATCAGCCCGTCACTTTAATGGTACTTGTACGGATGCCCGATACGCAGTGGCACGACTATGCTCACGCGCGGCCCGTCGGGCCTTTTTCTTTTTGAAGGCGAGGGTCGAATGAAGAAGCTTCTGTGCGCTGCAGCGCTGTTGGGTGTGTCGTCGCTGGCATCGGCGCAGCAGGTTAACGTGATCTGCTCGGTGCAGGCCGACTGGTGCAACATGATCGCCACGGTTTACGCCCGCACAACCGGCGTCAAGATCAACCTCGCCCTCAAGGGCTCGGGCGAGGCGCTGGCCCAGCTGATCGCCGAGAAGGACAACCCAAAGACCGACATCTGGTTCGGCGGCACCGGCGATCCGCACCTGCAGGCGGCCGAGTCGGGCCTCACGCTCGAATACAAGTCGCCCACCTTGCCGCAGCTCTACCCCTGGGCACAGCAGCAGGCGCAGCAGTCGGGCTTCAAGACTGTCGGCATCTACTCCGGCCCGCTGGGCTTCGGCTACAACACTGAACTGCTGAAGAAAAAGAAGCTGGCCGTGCCCAGGAGCTGGGCCGATCTGCTCAAACCCGAATACAAGGGCGACATCCAGGTCGCCAACCCGGCTTCGAGCGGCACCGCCTACACGATGATCGCCACGCTGGTGCAGCTCATGGGCGAAGAGAAGGCCTTCGACTACCTCAAGGGCCTGCACAAGAACGTCGGCCAGTACACGCGCTCGGGCACCGGGCCGATCAAGGCGGTGGCGCGCGGCGAAACCGCGGTGTCGATCAGCTTCGTGCACGACGCCCCGCAAGAGCGCATGCAGGGCTTCCCGGTCGAGACCGTGACGCCTGCAGAGGGCACCGGCGCCGAAATCGGCTCCATGAGCATCATCAAGGGCGCGCGCAACCTGGCCGAGGCCAAGAAGTTCTATGAATGGGCGCTGACGCCCCAGGCCCAGACCTTCGGTGCCGCCGCCAAGCAGTTCCAGCTGCCGTCGAACAAGGGCACCGTGGTCGATGCCAACGTGCCCGACTTCAAGAAGATCAAGATGATCAACTACGACTACGCCAAGTACGGCGCCAGCGCCGAGCGCCGGCGCCTGATTGCGCGCTGGGAGAAGGACGTCAACTCGCTGCCGCGTTGAAGCCGTGAGCGTCACCACGGCCGGCACTGCGCCGGTGAACGCCGCGGCACTGGCCGCGGCCAGGCGCGCCAAGGGCGCAATCTGGCTCTGGGTTGCGATCGGGGTTGCCGCCTATCTCGTGCTGCCGTGGTACGCGATCCAGGACACTACCTGGTACCAGGCCATTCCGCAGGTCTTCGGGTCGGCCGAGGGCGCCAACGGCGTGATGCAGGCAGCGACGCAAGGGCGCAGCTGGCTGTTCATCGGCCTGGCCGGCCTCGCGCTGTGCGCGGTCGGCGCGGCGATGCCGGCCGGGCGCACGCAAGGGCGCTGGCTGCTGGCCGGGGGGCTCGTCGGCGCGCTCGGGCTTGCCGTCAGCGGCTTTGCGATCGGAGCGCGCGGCTGGAGCTTCGCGGCGCTCAACAGCAGCTTCGGCGAGCTCGCCATCAACCAGTTCGGCATCGGCGCCGGCGGCTTCATCGCGCTCGCGGCGCTGGTGCTGCTCACCGCCTTCGGACTGGCGCGGCTCGGCTTCTTCAGGGGCGACCTGTTCGTATCGGGCGCCGTCATCGGCTGCGGCGTGATGATGGCGTTGTTCATCGCCTACCCGGTCAGCAAGGCGCTGGCCGGCGCCTTCTTCAACGAAGACGGGCAATGGTCGATCACCGCGTTCGTCGCGCGTGTGTTCACCGAACGGATCTGGGGCCTCGGTTGTCTGGCCGGAGGCGTGCGCTGCGGGGTGGCCTGGAACACGCTCGCGCTGGCGTTGCTCACCGCGGCCGGCACCACCTTCCTCGGCACGCTGATGGCGCTCATGGCCGAGCGCGGCGGCAAGCGCTGGCAGGGCCCGCTGCGCGTGCTCGCGCTGTTGCCGATCATCACGCCGCCGTTCGTCGTCGGCCTCGGCCTGATCCTGCTGTTCGGCCGCGCCGGCATCGTCAACCAGGGGCTCGAGGCCGCCTTCGGCATCACGCCGTCGCGCTGGTTCTACGGCCTGTTCGGCATCTGGCTGGCGCAGCTGTTCGCGTTCACGCCGATCGCCTTCATGATCGTTCGCGGCGTCGTCGCCGGCATCGCGCCGTCGCTCGAGGAAGCAGCGCAGACGCTGCGCGCCGATCGGCGCAAGACGTTCTTCACCATCACGCTGCCGCTGCTCAAGCCGGGGCTGGCCAATGCGTTCCTGGTCGGCTTCATCGAGAGCATCGCCGACTTCGGCAACCCGGTCGTCGTCGGCGGCCAGTTCTCGGTGCTGTCGACCGACATCTTCTTCGCCATCGTCGGCGCGCAGTACGACCAGGGCCGCGCCGCGTCGCTGGCCTGGATCCTCACCATCTTTGCGCTGGGCGTGTTCGCGCTGCAGCGCGGCGTGCTCGGCAAGAAGAACTACACCACGGTCAGCGGCAAGGGCGATGCGGGCATCGCGATGGCACTGCCCGACGGCGTGCGCCGTACCGTCTACTGCATCGCATTTCCGTGGATCGTGTTCACCGTGGTGGTCTACCTGTTCGCGTTTGCGGGCGGCTTCGTGCAAACCTGGGGGCGCGACTACACCTTCACGCTGAACCACTTCAAGACTGCGTTCTCGCTGGAGTGGGGGCAGTTCGGACTTGTGTGGGCCGGCACCGCGTGGAACTCGCTGCTGACCACGCTCAAGCTCGCGGGCATTTCGGCACCGATCACGGCCGCGCTCGGGTTGCTCATCGCCTGGCTGCTGGCACGCAATGAGTTCAAGGGGCAGGGCGCCTTCGAGTTCGGTGCGCTGCTGGCGTTTGCGATTCCGGGCACGGTGCTCGGCGTTAGCTACATCCTGGCCTTCAACGTGCCGCCGTTCGAACTCACGGGCACCGGGCTCATCATCGTGCTGTGCTTCATGTTCCGCAATCTGCCGGTCGGCGTGCGCGCCGGCACGGCGGCCTTCAAGCAGCTCGACCGTTCGCTCGACGAGGCCTCGCTCATGCTGCGCGCATCGACTTCGCAGACGCTGTTCAAGGTGGTGCTGCCGCTGCTGAAGCCGGCGCTGGTGGCCGCGCTGGTCTACAGCTTCGTGCGCGCGATGACGACGGTGAGTGCGGTGATCTTTCTGGTGACGGCCGAGAACGAACTCGCGACGACCTACATCATTGGCCGTGTAGGCAACGGCGACTACGGCGTGGCACTGGCCTACTGCACGGTGCTGATCGTGCTGATGTCGGCAGCCATCGCGCTGATCCAGTTCGTGGTGGGGGAGCGCAAGCTGGGGCGGCGCAAGACGGGCGGCGTGGCTGCGCCGGTCGTGGTGGGACATTGAAGGAACAAGACATGACAAGCACCATGACGAACGGCATCGAGTTTCGCAACGTCACCAAGCGCTATGGCACCGACCCGTCGGCGCCGCTGGCGGTCAAGGGCATCAGCTTCGATGTGCCGGTCGGCACGCTGACTACCATCCTCGGCCCCTCGGGCTGCGGCAAGACCACCACGCTGCGCATGATCGCAGGGCTGGAGTCGCCCACCTCGGGCTCGATCATCATGGGTGGCCGCGACGTCACCACCCTTGGGCCGGCCGAGCGCAACGTGAGCATGATGTTCCAAAGCTACGCGCTGTTCCCGCACATGAACGTGATCGAGAACGTTGGCTACGGCCTGAAGATGAGCGGCGTCAAGAAGGACGAGATTGCGCGCCGTGCGCGCGACACGCTCAAGGGCGTGGGGCTGGTGGGCTTCGACGAACGCTTGCCGAGCGAGTTGTCGGGCGGCCAGCAACAGCGCGTGGCGCTGGCCCGTGCGCTGGTGCTGGAGCCGGCGGTGCTATTGTTCGACGAGCCGCTGTCGAACCTGGACGCCCGCCTGCGGCGCGAGATGCGCGAGGAAATCCGCTCGCTGCAGCAACGCCTCAAACTCACTGTGGCCTACGTCACGCACGACCAGAGCGAGGCGCTCGCGGTGAGCGACCAGATCATCGTGATGGACCATGGCGTGATCGCACAACGCGGTACGCCCGAGCAGCTCTACGGGCGCCCCGAGAGCGAGTTCGTCGCGGGCTTCATGGGTGAAGCCATGGTGTTCCCGGCCACCGCGCACGCCGACGGGCAGGTCGGACTCGGTCCGTTGACTTTGACGCCGCGGCATGCGGTCGCACCCGGTGCGGTCAAGGTGGCGGTGCGGCCCGAGTCCTGGCTGATCGGGCTACCGGGCGGGTTGCCCGCCACGTTGCGCAAGGCCGCCTACCTCGGCGGCTTCTACGAGTACGGATTCGACACGGTGCTCGGCCCGGTGTTCGTGGTGTCGAACGATCTGGCCCGCCCGCTCGCGGCGGGCGCCGAAACCACGCTCACGCTGGGCACGCATGGCGTGTCCGTGGTGCCCGGCGCCGCCTGAAAGGGCAATCAGTCGCCGGTGCGCACGACCTTGTCGACGTCGAACCCGAGCGTGCGCGCGTAGTCGAGTTCGGCTGCCAACTGCCCCGCGTCGAGTCGGGGCGCGCGTGACAGCACCCACAGATACTCGCGATCCGGTGTTCCGACCAACGCCACCTCGTACTCGCGGTCGAGCTTGAGGATCCAGTAGTCACCCCAGACCAGCGGCAGCCAGGACAGCCAGGCCGGCGCAAAACGCACCTCCAGGCGGCCGGCACCGGGCTGACTGGCCACCTGCACCAGGCGGGCCGATCCGACCGCTTCCTCGACATTGCCGCCTGCCACGACACAGCGGTTGCGCACCTCGATGCTGCCGTCTTCCAGGGGCGTGTATTCGGCCGTCACCGGGCCGGTGCATTGCTTCTGAAAACGATTCGGCAAGCGCGCCTGCTCGTGCCACAAGCCGGCATAGCGTTTCAGGTCGACCGGTGCTACGGCCTGCAGCGGCGACCGCATCAACGGGGCGCCGTCGGCCGGGCCGGCGGGCTGCGCCCGCGCCGTGCGCGCTGCGGTCAGCGCCAGAAAGGTGATGGCACCGCCGACGCAGAAGGCTGTGGCCAGCGTCCCGATCGACCGGCCGGTGGCGCGGTCGTCAAAAACAGGCTCGGCATGGGGCGGCCGGCGGCAGGCTGTACGGAAGGTCATGGGGCGCTCCTCGATGTCAGGGGGGCAGGCTGACCCCGCGCGGGCTCCGATCCCGTCAGCCGCGAACCACACAGCGTGTCGGCGCCCGGGCCGGATCGCTTCGGGTCGATTCAATGCGCCCGAAAGCGCAAGGGGCGCGCAAGAACGTATGCGCAACTGACAAACGGCCGTCCGATAATGTTTCCATGAACCAACTCGATGCCCTCCGCCAGT
This sequence comes from Variovorax sp., assembly GCA_040003555.1. GTDB lineage: Bacteria > Pseudomonadota > Gammaproteobacteria > Burkholderiales > Burkholderiaceae_C > Variovorax. The sequence continues at coordinate 14,917 of JBDUCH010000069.1, forward strand.
GGACCACCGT
>JBDUCH010000347.1:0-4384 GCA_040003555.1 Variovorax sp.
TCGCGGTCGAGCACGATGCCGGCGCTGTGGCCTGCGTGCACGGCTTGCGGCTGGCGCACATGGTTCAGCACCTGCGCCACCGTGGCGGTCTGCTTGCTCGGCAGCACCGTCACGCGCTGGCCCGGAGCCACATGGCCGCTGGCCACTCGGCCCCAGAACACGCGGCGGCCCTGCGTCGTGTCGGCCGAGGCCGAGAACTTCTCGACCCACTGCACCGGGAAGGCGAAAGGCACGGCTTCGTCCTGCGCCGTGACGGGCAGGGCTTCGAGCAGTTCGAGCAGGCTCGGGCCCTGGTAGCCGGCCCAGTCGGCCTGTTCGGTGCAGGGCGAGGCGACGTTCCAGCCCTTGAGTGCCGAGATCGGCACGATGGCCGCCACCTGGACGCCAGCCGCTTCGGCAAAGGCGTTGAGCGCCGTCGAGATGCGTTCGAACGCCACTTCGGCATCGTCCATCGCGTCGAGCTTGTTCACGGCGAACACGATCGACTGCACGCGCAGCAGGTTGCACAGCAAGGTGTGGCGGCGGGTTTGCGGCAGCAAGTCCTGCTTGACGACTTCGCCGTCGGCGACCTCGCCGGCCCAGGGCAACTTGGTCGCGTCGACCAGCACCACCGCCGCATCGGCGGCCGAGGCCGCGGTGACCATGTTGCGCGTGTATTGCTCGTGGCCCGGCGCGTCGCCGATGATGAACTTGCGTTTGGCGGTCGAGAAGTAGCGGTAGGCCACGTCGATCGTGATGCCCTGTTCGCGCTCGGCCGAGAGACCGTCGGTGAGCAGTGCCAGGTCGGTTTCGCCGCCGCGCTGCACGCCGGCCAGCTGGTCTTGCAGCACGGTCTTGCTGTCGACCAGCAGGCGGCCGATCAGCGTGCTCTTGCCGTCGTCGACGCTGCCGCAGGTGATGAAGCGCAGTGCGGTGCCGGTGTCGCCGTGCACGTCGGAAGCGGTGGCGGGGGTCGCAGTCGTCGCGCTCATCAGAAGTAACCGTCTTTCTTGCGTTTTTCCATGGATGCTTCGGAGGTCATGTCGTCCATCCGGGTGGCGCCGCGTTCACTGACGTCGACCGACAGCGTCTCCAGCACCACGTCGCCCGCATCGGCGGCCAGGCTTTCGACCGGGCAGGTGGTGGTGATGTCGCCCACGGTGCGAAAGCGCACGTCGCGCACCTGCACCGTTTCGCCGTCGCGCGGCGGCGTGAGTTCGGTCACCGGTACCAGCAGGCCGCGGCGCTCGACCACTTCGCGCTTGTGCGTGTAGTAGATCGACGGCAGACCGACGTGCTCGCGCTCGATGTACTGCCACACGTCGAGCTCCGTCCAGTTCGAGATCGGGAACACGCGGAAGTGTTCGCCGGGTGCCAGGCGCGTGTTGAACAGCGTCCAGAGCTCGGGGCGCTGATCCTTCGGTTGCCATTGGCCGAACGAATCGCGGTGCGAAAAGATGCGCTCCTTGGCGCGGGCCTTTTCTTCATCGCGGCGGGCGCCGCCGATCAGTGCGTCGAAGCGGAATTCCTCGATTGCTTCGAGCAGCGTCACCGACTGGTGCGCGTTGCGCGATTCGCCCGGGTGGGCCAGTCGCACGGTGCCGCGGGCCATCGAATCCTCGACGCTGCGCACGATCAGCTCGGCGCCGAGTTCCTGTGCGCGCTGGTCGCGGTAGGCCGTCACTTCGGGGAAGTTGTGGCCGGTGTCGATCATCAGCAGCGGGTAGGGGATGCGGCCGGCGCCGAAAGCCTTCTCCGCGCACTTCAGCAGCACCAGCGAATCCTTGCCGCCGGAGAACAGCAGAGTAGGGCGTTCGAATGCGGCGGCCACTTCGCGCAGGATGAAGATCGTTTCTTCCTCGAGCGCATCGAGATGGGTGTTGGAAAGGCGCGCAGGAGAATGCATCGGTTGCAGCAGTTCGGTGTCGGTACGGGCGTTCATCGGATCGGTGGAGGTCGGGTGCGGCGTTGGCTGTCAGTGCGCCAGATGCAATCCGCACTCGCGGTTGTCTTCGCCTTTGGTCGGATCCACGTAGTCGAAGTTGTTGGGCAGGCCATGCGCCTCGCAATAGTCATGCAGATCTTTGGAGGACCAGTGCAGCAGCGGCGCGACCTTGATCAGGCCGTCGGGGTTGATGCTGATCGGATCCATCTGCGCGCGCACTGCCGTGTCGGTGGCCCGCAACGCCGTGAACCAGACCTGCGGCGCCGTCTCGCGCAGCGCGCGTGCGAAGGGCTCCAGCTTCACCTCCTGCGTGAAAGCGGCGTGGCGCGGATCATCGAGCGCGGGCGTCGCGCCCTCCACCGCTTCGCGATGCGCACGTGAGCGGCGCGGCAGAAAGATGTGCAGGTTCAGCTCCAGCAGCTTCGTCACTTCGTCGGCAAAGCGATAGGTGGCCTCGGTGTTGTAGCCGTTGTCCATCCAGATCACGGGCACGTCTGGCTTCGCGCGCGTGACCATGTGCAGGATCACCGCTTCGAAAGGGCGGAAGTTGGTGGTGACGATCGCGGGCTGGCCCAGGCCGATGGCCCAGTCCACGAGGCCCTGCGGATTGCGGCCAAGTTCGGCGTTGAGGTTTGCGAGGTCGATGCTCATGTGACGAGGAATTCGGTGGGAATAAGCGCAGCGCCGTCAGGCGTTGCCGGGCGCGAAGTGCGGCGCAGTTTCGACCGCATCGCCCTGGTAGAAGCGCGGAAAGCGGTCGAACTGGCGCTGTGCGTCGGAGGCGTCCACGCCTTCCTTGAGCACGGCGCTCGAAAAGCCGGTGCGCTCCATCTGCACCAGTTGGTCGATCAGCACGTCGCCGGTGGCACGGATATCGCCCTTGAAGCCGAGGCGGCGGCGCAGCAGGAAGGCCTGGCTGTAGGCGCGACCATCGGTGAATTTCGGAAAGTTCAGGTCGATGCGCTCGATGTCGGCCAGGCAGACCTCGATCGCCTGCGGGTCGGCGTCGTTGGCGAGCTGCAGCACCTTGGGGTCGCCGTCGTCGATGTGGTCTTCGGCCGCCACCAGCTTGAGTGTCTTGTTCATGCCGTGGCCTCCGCCTTGATGCGCGCACCGTTGGCCGAGGCCTTGAACGGGTCGTGGCCGACGCGGCGCAGCGTGTCGATGAAGGTCTCGCCGGCGTTGCGGGTGTCGCGGTAGGTGCCGAGCACGGCCTCGATCACATCGGGCACTTCGGCCGCCGAGAACGAGGGCCCGACCGCCTTGCCGGCCTGTGGCGTGCCGCTGAGCGCGGAGCCGTCGGAGCCGCCGAGCGAGACCTGGTACCACTCCTTGCCGTCCTTGTCGACGCCGAGGATGCCGATGTGGCCGCTGTGGTGGTGGCCGCAGGAGTTGATGCAGCCGCTGATGTGCAGGTCGATCTCGCCCAGGTCGTCGAGCTCGTCCAGGTCCTGGTAGCGCTCGGTGATCGCCTCTGCGATCGGGATCGAGCGTGCATTGGCCAGCGAACAGAAGTCGCCGCCGGGGCAGGCGATCATGTCGGTCAGCAGGTGCACGTTGGCGCTGGCGAAGCCGGCCTCGCGCGCTGCATACCAGAGCGCATGCAGGTCTTCGGCATGCACCCAGGGCAGCACCACGTTCTGGTCGTGCGTGACGCGGGCTTCGCCGGCCGAGAAGCGGTCGGCCAGCTGCGCGATGGTGTCGAGTTGGTTGGCATCGGCGTCGCCCGGTGCCTGGTGCAGCCGCTTGAACGACAGCGTCACGGCGCGCAGGGCCGGGTTCTTGTGCGGCGCCACGTTGCGCGCCAGCCAGCGTGCGAAGCGCACGTCGTCGGCCGCGTACTTGCGCAGGTCGGCGTCGGTCTGATCGGCGCTCTGCAGCACGCGGGTGGCGAGCTGCGGTGGCACGAAGGAGGCCGCCACGCGGTCGTATTCGGCCTGCGTGATGGTGTGCGGCGCGCCGTCGTGCTCGAGAATCTGCTTGTACTCGGCCTCGACATCGTCGATGTAGCGCTGGCCTTCGGCCTTCACCAGGATCTTGATGCGCGCCTTGTAGATGTTGTCGCGCCGGCCGTAGCGGTTGTAGACCCGGATCACCGCTTCGAGGTAATTCATGATCTGCTGCCAGGGCAGGAACTCGCGCAGTACGGTGCCGATGATCGGCGTGCGGCCCATGCCGCCGCCGACCTGCACGCGAAAGCCGATTTCGCCGGCTTCGTTCTTCACCACATGCAGGCCCACGTCGTGCCAGCCGGTGGCGGCGCGGTCTTCGGTGGCGCCGGTGATGGCGATCTTGAACTTGCGCGGCAGGAACGCGAACTCGGGGTGCAGCGTGCTCCATTGCCGCATGATCTCGGCAAAGGGGCGCGGGTCGGCGATTTCGTCGACCGCGATGCCGGCGCGCTCGTCGCTCGTGATGTTGCGGATGCAGTTGCCGCTGGTCTGGATGCCGTGCATGTCG
>JBDUCH010000348.1:0-4380 GCA_040003555.1 Variovorax sp.
ATCATGCCGCGGGAGTCGCGCCCGGCGCTGCCGGCTTCCGAGCGGAAACACGGCGTGTGGGCGGTGAGCCGGATCGGCAGCGCCGGCTCGGCCACGACCTCGTCGCGCATGAAATTGGTGAGCGGCACTTCGCTCGTGGGGATCAGGTAGAGCGCCGCGTTGTCGGGCGCCGGCTCGCCCTCTTGCCCACCCTTTTTCGCGGCGAACAGGTCGCCTTCGAACTTGGGCAATTGGCCGGTGCCGCGCAGCGTTTCGGCGTTGACGATGTAGGGCACATAGCACTCGGTGTAGCCGTGCTGCTGCGTCTGCAGGTCGAGCATGAACTGCGCGAGCGCACGGTGCAGGCGCGCGATCGGCCCCTTCATCACGGTGAAGCGCGAGCCCGCGAGCTTGGCGCCCATATCGAAATCAAGGCCCAGCGGTGCGCCGAGATCCACGTGATCCCTGGCCGCAAACGCGAGTGGCGTGGCTGCCGCGCCCGCGCCGCCCTGCGGGCTCCAGCGCCGCACTTCGACGTTGGCATGCTCGTCTTCCCCGACCGGCACGCTGGCGTGCGGCAGGTTGGGCACGGCGAGCAGCAGCGCCTGCAACTCGGGCTGGATCGCATCGAGCCGGGTGACCTGCGACTCCTGCTCTGTCTTGAGAGCATTGACCTCGACCATCAGTGCATCGACCGGCTCCCCCTTGGCCTTCAGAGGGCCGATCTGCTTGTTCAGCGTGTTGCGACGCGCCTGCAGTTCCTCGCTGCGGGTCTGCAACACCTTGCGCTCGGCTTCGAGCGCAGTGAACGCATGGACATCGAGATAGGGTTGATTTTTCTTGCGTGTTTCAAGGCGCGCCACGGCCGAAGCCAGATCCTTGCGTAACAGAGTGATATCGAGCATGCGGCGATTTTAGGCGGGGCTACCATCACGCTTCGCCCCCACTCTCCAGGAGACACCATGGAAGCCTATCTGTCCTTCGACGGCAATTGCGCCGAAGCCTTTGCGTTCTACGGGCAGTGCCTTGGTGGCAAGACACTCTTCAGCATGACCTTCGGGGAGAGCCCGATGGGCGCCCAGACGCCAGACGCGCTCAAAGGGAAAATCATGCACGCGACTTTCGAGGCGCGCGGCCAGAAGATCATGGGCTCGGACATGCCGCCTGGCATGGCCTTCGAGGGCTACAAGGGCTTCTCTCTGTCGGTGCAGGCCAAGACTGCGGACGAGGGCCAAAAGCTGTTCGACGCGCTCGCGGCTGGCGGCAAGGTCACGATGCCCTACGGCCCGCAGTTCTGGTCGACCGGGTTCGGCATGCTCGAAGACAAGTTCGGCGTGCCGTGGATGGTGAACTGCGAGCAACCGCCCGCAGCAAGCTAAACGCGCCTCAGGCCAGCGTCGCAGGGTCGACGTTCGCCCCGCAGACGATCAGGCACACCTGCTCACCCGCGCGTGGCACGTAGGCGCCGGTCTGCAGTGCGGCCAGCGGCAGGGCCGCCGCCGGCTCCACCGCGAGCTTGAGTTCCTTCCAGAGCCACAACTGCGCGGCGCGGATCGCCTCGTCGGGCAGCAGCAGCGCGTCGCGCACCTGGCGCTGCGTGATCTCCCACGAAATAGCGCCGATGCGCCGTGCGCCTAGCGAATCCGCCGCCACGCCACCGACTTCGACATCAACTGGTTCCCCGGCCTCGCGCGCACGGAACAGGGTCGGCGCACGCTCGGGCTCCAGCGCCACCACGCGGCTGCGCTGCTCGAACCACGCGGCAAGGCCGCCGATCAACCCGCCGCCGCCGACGCTCACCAGCACCGAATCGGGTAAACCGCCCTGCCGCTCGATTTCATGGCCCAGCGTGCCGGCGCCGGCCACCACTTCAGGCTGGTCGTAGGCATGCGTGAGCAGCGCACCTGTCTCGCGCTGGCGCGCCAGACAGGCGGCGAGCGCATCGGAATAAAGCTCGCCGACGACGATCACCGTGGCGCCCAGCGCGCGCAATCTGGCGCGTTTGGCTTCAGGCGACACACCGGGCAGGAACACCTCGCAGCGAACGCCGAGGGCGCGCGCCGCGGCGGCTGTCGCGATGCCAGCGTTGCCGCCCGAGGCCACGATGACGCCGCTGGCGGGGATCTCGTTGGCCAGCAGACGATTCATCATGCCGCGCGCCTTGAAGCTGCCGCCGGTCTGCAGGTGCTCGAGCTTGAGCCAGACCTCGACACCTTCGGCCAGCTTCAGCCCCAGCGCCGGAGCGGGCAGCTTCCACAGCGGGGTTTCAAGCACAAAGTGGCTCGCACGCCCCTGCAGCCTGTGCGAGGCAGCATTGATTTCGCAGCGCCAGTCGGTGCTCGGCGTCGCGGCTGCCCTGCTCGGGGCGCTCAAGATATGTGCCCCGGCGGCGGAATGTCGTCGAGCTTGAGGCCCTTGGGCAGCGGGAACTTGATGGTTTCTTCGATGCCGTCCATCTTGCGCACCGACACTGCGCCGAGCGCCTTGACGCGGTCGATCACCTCGCGCACCAGCACCTCGGGCGCCGAGGCACCGGCCGTGAGGCCGATGCGGCTTTTACCTTCGAACCACTCCGGCTTGAGCTCGTCGGCCGAGTCGACCATGTAGCTTTCCGTGCCGAGGCGCTGCGCGAGTTCGCGCAGCCGGTTGCTGTTGGAGCTGGTCGGGCTGCCGACCACGATCACCAGGTCGACCTGCGGGCTCATGATCTTGATCGCGTCCTGCCGGTTCTGCGTGGCGTAGCAGATGTCCTGCTGCTTGGGCTCGCGCACCTTCGGAAAACGCGCACGCACCGCGGCCGCGATTTCGGCCGCGTCGTCCACGCTCAGCGTGGTCTGCGTGACGACGGCAAGCCTGTCGGTCTGGCCGGGCTGCACATGGGCCACGTCTTCGACGTCTTCGACCAGATGGATGCCACTGGTGAGCTGCCCCATGGTGCCCTCGACTTCGGGGTGCCCCTTGTGGCCGATCATGATGAACTCGTAGCCCTCCTTCGCGAGCTTGGCCACCTCGACGTGCACCTTGCTCACCAGCGGGCAGGTGGCGTCGAAAACGTCGAAGCCGCGCTGCTGCGCCTCGAGCTGCACCGCCTTGCTGACGCCGTGCGCGCTGAACACCAGCGTGGAGCCGGGCGGCACGTCAGCCAGGTCTTCAATGAAGACCGCACCCTTGGACTTGAGCTCGTTCACCACGTAGGTGTTGTGCACGATCTCGTGGCGCACATAGATCGGCGCGCCGAACTTGGCGATGGCGCGCTCGACGATCTCGATCGCGCGATCCACGCCGGCGCAAAAACCGCGCGGCTCGGCCAGCAGGATTTCCTGCGGGCTTGTGATGGCGTCAGGCGCACTCACAGCACACCGATCAGTTGCACTTCGAAGGTCACGGGCTGACCTGCGAGCGGATGGTTGAAGTCGAAACGCACCGCGGTGTCGTTCGATTCGATCACCGCCCCGGCGTAGCTGCCGGTGCCGTCGGGCGTGGGGAACTGCACCACGTCGCCGACCGCGTACTTTTCGTCGGGGTCGCCCATCCGCGCGAGCAGCGTCTTCGCAACCCACTGCTGCATCTCGGCATTGCGCTCCCCGAAGGCCTCGCCGGCCGGCAGCTCGAAGGTGGCGTGTGTGCCCTCGGCCAAGCCGATCAGGCGCTGCTCCATCGCGGGCGAAAGCTCGCCGGTGCCCAGCGACAGCGTGGCCGGCTTGTCGGCAAAGGTGTTGATGATGTCGCCCGCAGGGCCGGCCAGCCGGTAGTGCAGCGTGAGAAAGGAGCCGGCCGAAACGACGGCGGCGGTGGTGGTAGGCAAAGACAAAGTGGGCGTCCCGATAAACTCGCCTCATTTTAGGGAGCCGGGCATGCGCCCGCGGTTGCAATGGCATTCAAGGATCTGCCGGCCGACATGCGCCCGCGCGAAAAGCTCATCGCGCGGGGTGCCGCCGCGCTCGGCGATGCTGAATTGCTCGCCCTGCTGCTGCGCACCGGCGTGGCGGGCAAGAACGTGCTGCAGATGTCGCAGGAGCTGCTCGACACCTTCGGCGGCATCGCCGGCCTGCTGCACACCGGGCTGGACGAACTGAAAAAGATCAAGGGCCTCGGCGGTACCGCCAAGCGCGCCGAACTGATCGCGGTGCTCGAGCTGGCGCGCCGCGCACTGGCCGAGCGGCTGAAGGAGCGCGCGGTGTTCGATTCGTCGGACGCGGTCGGCCAGTACCTCCAGTTGCACATCGCCTCGCGGCCGTACGAGGTGTTTGCGGCGCTGTTCCTGGACGCACAGCACCGCCTGATCGCCATGGAAGAACTGTTCCGCGGCACGCTCACGCAGACCAGCGTGTACCCGCGGGAGGTGGTGGTTCGCGCGCTGCACCACCATGCCGCAGCCGTGGTGCTGGCGCACAACCATCC
>JBDUCH010000070.1:0-14804 GCA_040003555.1 Variovorax sp.
CGCCTGCGTGTCCCAGTCGAGCGCCTTGGCGAAGTAGGTCTCCTTGTCAGTCACTTGACCGCCTTGGTGACTTGAGAGGGATTGATCGGCCGCTCCTCACCCGACGGCCAGCCAGGAGGTAGCTTCGGACCACTGCAGCCGGCGAGGGCCAGAGCAAGCAAGGCGGCTACTACTTTTAGGCGCGGCGTCATGGATCGCCTCCTACCTGGCTTTTGGTCTGCTGAGAAGTGACTTCGCATGCGTCAGATGCGTCAGACCCGCCCCGAATGACCCTCCGCTCCCATTGGTGAGCGACGAGCACATCGTTGGGATCTGAAGAAACATGAAGAACATCGCCACCGAGATGAGCAAGATGGGGATACAGATTGCAGCGACGTTCAGGCCTTCGCCACTCGCACCCAAGAGGCGCGCGACCATTGCCAACACGCCTCCGCCGCCAACACCGCCCAACGTGGTGTTGAGCTTCCCGACGTAGCTGTGCACGATGCCGATGAACATGAAGATGAACAGCCCCGAGAACACGTGATAGAAAACAAAATAGAGCGCCGTGTTCAACCACGAATAGAAGTAGTTGCGCGTCTGAGGCAAAACCAGCGCTAACACGAAGAACGGACCAACGGCCAGCACCATGCTCAGACCGAGCTTCGAGAAGATGATGGAGAAGAGCGCAGCTGCAAGAAGCAGGTAGACGGCGACGATGACGAGCACGCCCATCAGGAAGAGCGCAATGGCCGGCCCGAAAGCAAGTTCCTTGATCAGCTTGGTTCCGGCTATGAACATGGCAGAGACCAAATCCACCACCTTTTCGTTCACCTGGCTCAGTAGATCCGGTGCACCGCCTGAAGTGGCGCTCAACGCCCGCGTTAGTTCGGAAGGTAGATTGAAAAGGGGCGTGGCCACCCAGGACAGGTAGCCATTCCCCATGACGTACAGCACCACCATGAAGCCGACAAACTTGAGCAGCCAGTCGGTGATCGGCATTGCCACCTTGCCCTCGATGATCAGATAGCACCAGATCAGCATGCAGATGCCGAGCAACACCCAAGCGATGGGGATGACGTAGCCAGAAATCCCGGCCGCTGCGCTTTGATAGAACCCGGTCAGGGCGCGCTCAAAGTTGTTGTAGATGTCGCCAATGATGTTGTCGGCCACGGCGAGCTATCCCTCAGAACCTGATGCTGATGGGCTCGGACAGCTTTCGCACCTCGTCCTGGGCATTGCATGCGGACAAGCGCTTTCCGCTCTTCTCAACCTCGGCGCTGCAGGCGCTGTTGAGTTCAGTCAGTGGGCCCAGATTGCCTTTGTCTGCTTCGGCTGCGATGTACTTTGGGTCGAACTTTGCTGCTTCGACAGGCGCCTCCCGCTTGCCGCAGCCGGCGAGCACCAAAACGCCAGCGACCACGACGGCCTGGATAAAAGATTGCGTCTTCATGATTTCAGAACCGGATGCCACCAGCAGACCCACGGGACATGCCGGCGTTGAAGTTGTCGATGGTTGATTGCTGCTGAAGGCGCCGATCCGCCTCCTCCATCGCCTGAATGGTCGACAGCTTGATCTGCTCGTTCTGCATGCGCACCGTCTCCACCTGGATGCGCGCCTGCACCTCCGAGATCGCCTTCTGGTCGGTCGACGAGTTGATCGAGCCAACGAAGTTCTGCAGGTTGCGGATGTTCTCGGAGGCCTTGCGATATCCCATATCCCCGATCTGCTTTTGAAGCGCCAGCTGCTGCCACTGCTGCGTGCAGGCCGAGCGCATGGTGGCGTCGCTGTTCAGCTCCGCGCACGACTTCAGCTGATTCGCACGAACGATGTCACTCAAGGAACCTGAAATCCCCGCGAACGACCCACTCCCGTTCTTCAAGCTCTGCACGGCGCCGACATAGTCCTGCGGCAGGTACTGCCTCAGCAGATCGTTGTTCATCAGGCTCCCGAGGTTGCGCATGCCCTGCAGGGTGCCGTAGACCTGCTTCATCTGGTCGAGCTGATCGCTCATGGACTTGAGCTGCTCCGTCCACTTCATGATCGTCTCGATCTGGTTCATGGTCGCCGGGATGTCGCTCGTGACCGTCACCGGGATCTGGGCATGAGCGCCACCGCCGAGGCCCGCGAGGCCGGCCCAAGCCACGAGGCCAATCAGGAACCGCTTCGCACGCTTGAACAGCTTCATCACACTCTCCTTTTGAGAAAGATGGGTAACCAGTGGCTGGGATCGGGGCCGAACTCGTCGATGACGGCATGCATGACATCGACGTTGTCCAGACTCGCGGACAGGACTGACAACATGTCCTCCATGCCGCTCAGATCCAGCTTCACGACCACCGACTCGGCACCCTTCTTGAGCAGGAACTGCCCGGAGTTCTCCGGGGTGTGCTTGATGAGGTGGAATTCGCGCGGCGTGAGCTTCAGGCCGTCGATGTAGTCGGCCTGCTCGGCCTCGCCGTTCGGCAGCAGGAGCTGCGTCGGGAACTGCGACAAGAGAGTGCTGCCCAGTGGCGAACGGCTGATGTCGCTGGACTCCTGCGTGTCCAGGCCGATCACGCCGTCTTCCTTGCGGATCGTCTTGCCCTTGTTCTCGATGAAGGTCTGCATGAGCGGATCCTTCAGTGCACGCCAGGCCTCGGCGATGTCGATGATGTGGGGTGCGCCGGAGGCGTTCTGCGCGATCTTGTGCGTGAGGTAGCGCAGGATTGGTGTGCGGGCCTCCTCGATGTCGAGGAAGTTCGTCATGTCGAAGCCGAAGGTGTGTGACCCGTCCAGATCGAACCGATCCTCGGCGTTGTCAAGTACCCAGGCGAACGCGCCCTCATCGCACCAGCGGCCCAGCGCCTGGTAGAGGCTGTTTTCGCGGTGCGTCGGCAGCGCATCGCGCACGCGCGCGTAGCGGCGGTGCTTGGGCTCGAGTTCGTAGACCTGGCGGATGCTGCGCAGCAGATCCTCTTCGTCCTTGTGCGTCATGGCGTACTTGCCGTCGAACTGCGCGTTCCACGACATGATGCTCAGGATCACCGAAATGTTCTCGGCGGTTGGCGCCATCGAGAAGGGGTTCATGCCCGTCGGCTCGCCGCCGGCGATGCGGAAGTAGCGTCCCCCCATGGCCCGGATGCAGATCTCCTCGCCATAGTCCTTGTCGAAGCTGAAGATCTTCAACGGCTTGCCGCTCGCCATCTCCCGCTTGCGCGCGAGCAAACGCAGCGCCAGCTTGAGCACCGTCTTGCCGCCGCCCGAGCGGCCGATGATCTTGTAGTTGCCGAGCTCCTTGCGGTGGGCCTTCGGTGCGGAGGCACTAACGTGGTCGTTGGCCGCTTCGTCTTCGTCCGGATCGCCTTTGGCGGGCTCCTCGTCGTAGTCCAGCCGGATGCCCTGCTCCAGCAAGCGGTTTCGGCTCACGTGGAAGTTGAAGAAGTAGGGGCCTCCGGCCGCCGTCTTCATGAGCGCGATAGGGGCGCCCCACTGGCTGCCGCCGGCGTTGCCACGCGGGTGGTTGTGCATCGGGAAGAACTTGGAGAAATTCTTGCTGCTGATCGGCATCGCCCGGATGCGACCGTACTTGAAGTTGCCCGGCAGCGTGCTGAAGTAGGTGCAGATCAGCGCCCCACCGCGCTCGCGCGAGGTGTTCATGCTCTTCTGGTCGAGCAGCGTGACGGCGGCGTTGACGTTCTGGTTGAGCTCCTTGATGGAGTCGCCGTAGACGACCAGGATCAACTCGTGCTCGAACATCGAGAACTTGCCTGCCTGCAGCTGGGTGCGCGCCGCGGCCACCTCCTTCATCTGCTCCTCGTTGTCGCTGGTGCTCTTGATCTTGTTGTACTGGGTCTTGAGCAACGCATCGGCCTTGTCGAACGCCATCACGGTCACCGACTGGGTCAGCACGAACTCGAAGGAAGAGGACAGCAGCCCGTCGAAGACCTTGGAGTCCAGCTGCTCGGCCCGATAGGGCGCGACCAGCGTGAGCACCGCCGCAAAGCGTGATCCTGATACCCCTTCGATCTCGACCGTCTCGGCCCCGAAGTTGAGCGCCGCGGCCTGCAGGCTCTGGCTGAGCTCGTGGGCATCGAGCCGGATGCGCCGGTTCGTGTTGTTCAGCATGTGGCAATAGAACTCCGCCGTGCGCGAGCACAGCACGCCCTGGTTCGCGTACGTCCCAAGCAGCCGCGGGTGGTACCGCTTCAAGCTGGCCATCAGCTGCGCCGACAGCTTGGAAAGCTCGTCCCGCGCACGCAGCCGCAGTTCCGTCATGCCCTCGCTGCCCCGCTTGGACAGCCGGATGCTGGCTCGATCGGCCCGGTTGCCGGCCAGCCGGTAGACCGGCGAGACGAACAGCTGGTTGACGAAGTGCTGCTCGCCATCGAACTTGCGGGCGTACTGTTTTGCGAACTCCGTGCTGAGGTCGTTGTCGTAGCCCATGCCCGAGAGGTCGTAGCGCACCCGGCGGCGCTCCACGTGCGTCCAGAGGGCCACGTTCGGACTGCGCGCGACGTTGTTGATCGCGGAGAACCACTGCTGGTTGAGGTTGTCGAGCTCCTTGTGGCCGATGGTCTCGAACGACAGGCCCTGCACCTCAATCGTCTGGGTCAGGTCGCCTTCGTAGGTCACCACCGTGTGGTCGTCGATCTGCTGGGAGTACGGCAGGCAGCTGGCGACGCTGCGCTCGGCCTTGACATTGGGGATTTTCGGGACGGCCGACATCAGTGCACCTCGCGGCTGCCATGGCGACTGACGTGCGGGCTGAAGCTCACGACCCCAGCACCATGGGTATTCTTGTTCTGCACGAACCAGCGATGCCGGTAGCTGGCGACGAGATCGCGCACCCAGAACGGGTTGTCGTTGGTCTTGAGCACCAGCACCAGGTGCAGCGGCACCAGGAGCAGTGTCCAGAACCCTAAAAGGCGCATGCCCAGCAGCAGCACCATGCACTCGGCGCCGAAGACCGGCAGCGGCACATAGGCCTGCAGCACCGGAGCCTGCGGACCGCGGTAGATCACCGCGGGCTCGAGCGCCGGCTCCTCGTGGCGAGAGTCGATGTCGGTCATGGCGGGCTCAGAGGTTCGAGATCCCGGAGGCGGAGCCACCCACCATGTCCTTGACGAACTGGATGATCCCCACGACGGCGAACGCGAGCGCCGTGCCCAGCAGCGACTGGAAGAAGATCTTCTTGGGATCGTCTCGGCCGAGCCAGTTGCCGGTGACCCAGTTCAGCAGGGTCAAGAGGCAGGCGATCGCGCCGATGACACCGACGACGCCGTAGATCACGTTGAAGATGTTGACGCCGGCCTGTTTGAGGCTCTGCGCCATCACGGGGTCGACCGCCATCGCCGAGGCGCCCGCTGCACACATGAGCCGCGCGCAGGCGGCAGCGCGTCGTGCGCTCGTCAGGTCAACCTTTTGCAGCGGTGCGATGAACTGTTCCAGCATGAAATCTCCATTGGGTGAAGTGAATGGCAGTGCGTGTTCGATGGGTGCGGCCTGTCAGAAGCCCGGGCGATGGCCGGATTTCTCGAAGATCTCGAGCGATTCGCCCTGGCGACCTGGAGCAGGTGGCGGCGCCTCGCGCAGCGCTGGGACGCTGAGCGCTGCACTGGGGGTTCCCGCGGCCGGTGCGGGCAGCGGCTCCGGCGCGCCGACCGGCGCAAAGCCCCGGCCGAATTGAACCGTCGGCGCGGCGCTGCTCATGTACGCGAAGATCCGGTTCGCGTAGTCGTCGCTGATGCTGCGGTCGACGCCGCCCGAGTTGTAGCCACGCAGTGCCGCCCAGAGCGCCGCGACGCCCGAGTACCCCGACGCGGATGCGCGGTGATAGAAGTTCCAGAGAATCTTCTGGCCGACGCCCAGGTTCTGGCAGGCGTCGAAGGCCTGCTCCCAGCTCATGCCGTAGAGCGCCACGTTGCTCACGTGGATCTGCGCGAGGCCGACCGAGAACTTGCGGCCCGCAGCGGCGAGCGACTTCGCGGTGGCAACAGCCTCCTCGACGCTGGACGGCTGCTTAACGACCCCCTGCGCCCGATCCATACCTATCGCCAACGGCTGCCAGGCGGACTCGGTTCGCACTAGCGCCTTCATCAGTACGGGTGAAACTTGCGGCGCGCATTGATCCAGCAGGGCGGCCATCGCTACCATTGCATTTCTCCCCAAAAATTCACTTCAGGGGCGCGTTCCAGTTGCCTGTCCATAACTTGCGTCCAAAGGCGAAGAGGTTTGTAGAACAGAGAGCTTGCTGAACATCAGGCGAATCTCCATTGACATGATTTGTGATACAAATCACTCTTCGAGATAAAATGTTCTGTTTGACAAGACTATGCCCGTGGCCGCGGAACCCCGCACCCGAATTTACAAATCGAGACAATCAAATTCCACGATGAGCCAGCCCTTGCCCCCGGACGAAGAATCGCCTTCCCAAGCTGCGCAACTGGTGCGCGCGCTCCTCGATCGCCACGGCCTTCCCAAGCACCGGCACGCCTCCTTCGTTGGCGAGTTCTTCCACCTTTCTCGGGCAGCTTCCCACCAGCGCGTCAACAAGAGCTCGGCTTGGACGCTCGATGACTTTCAGGCGCTGGCCAACCGGTTTGGCGAGTCCCTCGCGCAGGTCTTGGGCGCGGTGTCGCCCGCGGAATCCGGAAGCAGGGCGACGCTGCACGTCGGTGGCATGGAGATCGGCTGCAGGATCTGGTTTTCCGATGAAAAGGCAGACGAGGCACAAGAGGCACCGGCGACATCAACGCAGGGCGGAGCACTCGTGGCGATGGAGAAGGCGGGGGCATACGTGGTCGTGCCTGCCACAGCGGCTGCGGGCGCGCACGCCAAGCGCATCGCACGCCTGGAGATCGGGCAGGACGATACGCCGGCGCCACGTGTAGCGGTATTCGACGATGAGCGCGACGTGGCGAATTCCGTGTGCGCGGTGCTGCGCGCGGCGGGCATCGACGCGGTGCCCTACTACGTGGCCGAAGAACTCCTCGCGGACATACCTCAGGGCTTGTTCGACGGCTACGTGCTCGACTGGCTGCTGCCGAACAACGAGACGGCCGTGCCCCTGCTCGCGGCCGTACGCAACCTGCCCGACCATCGAGCTGCGGTGCTCTTGTCGGGCAAGACCCGAAACGGCACCGCAGACCCCCGGGAGGTTGGCGAGGCCACAACCCGGTTCAAGGTACAGATGGTGGAGAAACCGGTTCAACCACCGATGCTCGTTTCCGCCCTCGTGACCGATGGCCTAAATTCCACCAGACGCGCAGGCCCTCGACCGGTTTGATCAGAACCTCGTCGAACAGACCTTCGGGGATCTGCGGCCGGGCCGCCGCGATCGCCACGATGTAGGTGTGTTGGTTGGGGCCGGGATCGCGACGAATCCGGCGGGCCAGTTCCACGCCGCCGATCTCCGGCAGATCGAGATCCAAGAAGGCGGTTTCGTAGGAGTGCTGCACCAGCATCTCTGCCGCCTCTGCCCCGGATCGCGCGATGTGACAGGGGTGCCCGAATCGCTCGACCAGCGCGGCCACCGATGCGGAAATATCGGCTTGGTCGTCCACCACCAGCACCAGCCCATCCGGCGTCGCGTCCGATGGCACCTCGTCAGGATCCTCGAAGAGCACCGGGACGGTCACCGTGAAACGCGTGCCCTCTCCTGCTCTTACCTCGAGGTCGACCCTGCCGCCCAGATGATCCACCACGGTACGCACGACCGTCAGGCCCACGCCCGAGCCGTCCTTGCGCGGCCGGAGCTCCTCGTCGCGCGACAACGGCTTTTGCAGGCTCTCGACGCCGCGCTGCGGCAGGCCTGGCCCGGTGTCGGTGATGACGAATACCAGCTGCCCTACCGACTCCTGCGGCGCATTCAGCCCCAATGACACCTCGCCGGTCTTGGTGTATTTCACCGCGTTGCTTAACAGGTTCGCCAGCACCTGGCTGATGCGCTGAACGTCGGCGCGCACGAAGACGGGCTGCTGCGGCACGCTCGTCGAGAACTGCAGACCCTTCTCGCGGGCGGCATGCGCTGCGACCTCGGCAACGTCTTCCACGAGCGAGGTAGCTTCGAACGATTCCGGATTGATTTCAAGGCGACCAGCTTCGCCGCGCGCGATCGTTAAAAGATCCCGCAGCTGCACGCCGAGCATCAGCGCGGCGCGCCGGATCCGGGCCACCGCACTGCGCCGCTCGGCCGCCGGCGTGCCGAGGTCGAGCAGATCGACCGAGGACACGATGACCTGCAGCGGTGAGCGCAGCTCGTGACTCACCATGCTCAGGAACTGGGCCTTGGTGTTGATCGACTGCTGCAACTGCGCCTTGGCGAGCCGCTCCGAATCGAGCGCTTGCAGTCTTTCCCGGGCCAGTCTGCGATCCCTGCGCTGGGCAAGGTGGATCCAGGCCAGCCAACCGAGGATCAGCGCGACCATGACCAGCGCGTACAGCCTCTTCTGGCGAAGCTGCTCGAACAGCCGCGTGCGCCCTTCCTGTTCACGCTGGCGGGCGGCATTGGAGAGCGATGCAACGGTCATGTCCATCGCATCGAAGGCCTTCAGAACCTCACGGGCCTTTCCCGCCGAGAATTCGCTCGCTGTCACCGCCCGGCTGACGCCGCGGTCGAAATCGGCGATGGCGGCTGCGCGCCTGTCGAAGTCCGGCAACGAGCGCAGCCAGTCGTGAGTCGCGGACGGCTGGGTCAGCAGCTTGCCCCGGGACACCAGGATGTCCGTGCGCAGCAGAAGCTCCTGCAAGTCAACCGGATCGACCGAAGCATCACCCCTTTCCTGCGCGACAGGACTTGCGACCTTGAGCAGCTGCTCGCGAAGCTTTCCGAAATGGATCTGGTATTGGGATGCGGACCAGTAAAAGCCCTCGGCGGGTTCGTCTGAAGGGGAGCCCGCATCGTTCGCGGGGAAGCTCCAGAAGACCAGCGACAGGCACAGCGACGGGAACAACGCGATGACGGCGTACAGCCGCCATCGCTTCGGCCAATGCGCCATCAGTTCATTCCACATCGATGCGACACGCCTGCCAGGCCATGCGCGCAGCCATGCTGGGCGCACGCAGTTCCGGGCGCTGATCCCTGGGATAAACGATGAACAGAGGGCCAAAATCACCGCGTTTCATTCGCACACCATTTCGGGTGTGCGCGAGGATGGGCGCATATTTCTCGAGGTCGCTCACGGGGATGGTGATAGCGTAGTCGTTGAGTGCATAGACCCGCAGCGTTTGCGCGGGGCTCGCCTTGAGCTTGAGCACTTCGCTCAGCAGCGGGCCCTCAAAACGGCTGACAGGCGTCCAATCGGTGGCAGTGACGATCACCGAAACGGGAAGCGCAAGTATCTGCGCCTGGGTGAGCCAATCGGCCTCACCTGCCCTGATCTCCGTGGCAGCAGAGGCAGAAAGCCTCGGTGAAAGGGACGCGGGCGAGGCAAGCCCGCCAGCGGACGGTGATGTGCCTTGCGATGGCGGCGAAGGCAGTCCGCCGAGCGTCAAAAAAGCGTCGCGATCGCATTGCGCCGACGTCGATGGCGACAGCAAGATCAGTAGGGCAGCAAGAAGCCAACTGCCAAGGAACCCTTCACGTGCGGACATTTCGAGCAACTCCCGTCAAACGCAACGCGTCCCGCGTGACCGGAAACGACATCATGATCTGCAACTCTAACGGCGTGTTGTGAACGCGTCCGGTGAGCCGCGCGTCGCAGTGGGCCGAATCCTCGGCTGCGCGGCGAGCTTGCGGCGCGCCGCGAGGTCTGTCTTGGCTTTGAGAACAGCGGCTTCGTTGCGGTTGTCGCGCAGTTCAAGGGCCGCGAACTTCTTTGGCTCCCGGCTCATTGCAGCCCCCAGCTTCGCTGCATCGTCGGTGAACAGGGTGACGTCGTTGCGGGGGCGAGAGATGGCAACGTAGAAGACCGCGCGGTTGCTGGTGAGGCTCTTGGTGTTGGCGTCCACCAGCACGCGATTCTTGGTGAGCCCCTGCGCCGAGTGGATCGTGCTCGCATAGCCATGCTGCAGGTGGAGCGGGCGCCGGCGATCGATCCGGATGTCGGCGCTCTTGGCACCTTCCTTGTTGGTGCTCGCGTCCTTGCTTCCGCGCAGCAGGATCACGTGCGTGCCGTCAACGGCGTCGACCTGATAGCGTTCGCCGTTGCATATGCGCAGACGCTTGTCGTTCGCTGTGACGCGCACCCAATCGCCGGGCGCGAGATCGACAGTCTCCCTTTCGTACAAACGCAGCATCGAATGCCGGGCTGGATCGAAGGTCACGCGCTGGCCGCCCTCGCGCGCCACTGTCAGCGTGTTGTGTGCGAGGTTGTGGCTCACCACCGCGAGCTGTTCGCCCTGCACGAGGCCCTTTCCGTAGCTTCGCTGCGGCACGACGATCTGCCCGGGCTCGTAGCTTTGCGCAGAGCGCAGTTCAGCGCGCGTCATGTCCACGTTGTTCAGAACCTCCACCGACTGTCCGTCCGAAAGCGCCAGGCCGCCGCGCACGAGCGCATTAATCGCGCGGCGTGCGTCGTTCGTGCCGGCGACGATCAAGGTTTCCTTGCGCTCGGCTTCCGGCAGCTGCACGTAGGCCTCGGCAAGCCGTGCGTGGCGGCGCGCGTCCTGACGGACTTCCACGGTGGTGTGCCTGAGCACCGACACCGCCCGGGGAACTTCGTCGTTCGCAGCATGAACCACCGCGGCACGGATCGCGTCGTTCCTCTGGCGCTTGATCTCGGTGAGGAAGGCTTTCGTCATCCCTGCGTCCTGCAGCTGCTCGAAGGGCTTGCCCGCCTCCACCGCGTGCGTCTGTTTGCGGTCGCCGCTCAGGATCAGACGCGCGTCCTGCTTCTCGACAATGCCCATCAGTTTCTCCAGCTGATGCGCAGGCACCACGCCCGCTTCGTCCAAAAAGACGATGGAATGGCGGTCGAGGCGGCGCTGCTCGCTGGTGCGGGCCAGGAAGGACGCCAGCGTCTGCGACTCCATGCCCAACGAGGCGAGCGCCTCGTTCTGCGAAGCATAGGGGGCCAGGCCGATCACGCGGTAGCCGTGCCGCATCGAGAGCCGACCGGCCTCTGCCTTGATACCCTCCACGGCCTTGCTGAGCATGTGGCTCTTGCCGGTGCCGGCCAGGCCTTGAATGCCGACGAAGCGGTCGCGTGCCGTGAGCGCCATCGAGACGGCATCGCGCTGTCCGGCATTGAGATCACTCGCCGCCAACATGTGCTGCACGACCTCTGAAGAGGCGACAGCCGGTACCGCTCCCCGCCCGGCTTTCTCGATCGCCAATATCCGGATTTCGCTTCGTTTGGCCTCGGGCGTGGCGAAGCGCACTTCGGCCGCCACCAGCGCGCCGCGCTGAATCGCCGACGCCACCGACGCCTCGGCCTGCACCTGCGTCTGGCCCCGCACGGCCATGGTGAGAGCGACCCAGGACACCCTGGTTAGCTTCTCGAAGTCGTCGTGACCCTTGAACCTGTTCGCGCTCGGATCCTTGGCCAGCTCGCCCGCGCTGATGTTGAGGGAGCGCGCTGTCTGGTAGAGCGGCAATTCCGGCAAGAGTCGCCCGTCGGTCTTGGCCCGGTCGAGCGCGGCGTCCACGACGGCCGTCGTTGTGCGCGTCGCCGCTCGACCGTAGGCGACCTCCAGCAACTCGGCTCGCGAGAAGATGCCCTGCCGTTCGGCAAGGTGCGCAATTGCGAAGTCGATCGCGTCATCCCCGGCCTTGCGCGCCGCACTCTTGCCGGTAAGCTTTTCTCGCACGGCATCCACCCCACGCTCTGCCCCCACGGCAACACGCTCCCTCATACCCGGTCGCACGTCCAGGTCGACGCCCGCCTCGCGCGCCGTCTCGCGCCAGTGCTGGCGCAGCCAGGCCCGATCGCTCTCGGTCTTCTTGGGACGGCTTGCCAGGGTGATGATCTGCTTTTGCGCCGTGGTGGCATGCTCGCGATCCTGGCCTCGCGAAGCCAACAAAGCTTCGATCTCGCGGCTGCGCTGGCTGAAATGCCGGATCGCCGCATCCGGGATGTGTGCGAGCTCCCAGCCACCCTTGCGCGTCTCACGCAGCTCAAAGCCGAGGGCCTTGAGTTCGGCCGCCAACGTGGCACGGTAGAACGCACCGACCACCTTGACATTGCGCAGCATGTCCTCGTTGGACAGCGCCCGCCACTCGCCGTCCGCGCGCCGGGTGAGATTCATCACGATGGCATGCGTGTGCAGCTGCGGATCCTGCGCGCGCGACAGCTCGTGGCGGAATGTGGCGGTCACCAGCTTCCCGGTGCGCTCCCGGAAGGACAGTCCCGCCTGCTTCTTGCGAGTGGCGGCGAATTCCTGCAGCAATTCGAGACTCTTCTTCACGGCGGCGTCGTGTGCTGCGACGATGCGCGTGTCACCCTGCACCAACGCCTGGATGCTCACGGACTTCGGCGCACTGAAGGTGAAGTCGATGCCTTTGCGATCCTTGCTCCCCTTGGTCTGGCTCAGACGAATGCGCTTTCCGTTTGGGAGCTGGCCGTCGAGCAGGTTCTGGAAGGTCTCGCGATCCACGGCGTGGGTACCCTCGAGCCCCAGATCCAGCACGCCCTGTCCGAGCCATTCGCCGCGGTGACCTTCCTTGCCGTAATAGTCGTCGGAGGTCTCGAAGTAGTGTGCGGCGCCGGAGGAGCTGGTCACGAACTTGAAGGACAGCATGAGCAATTTCCCGGTCAAGCCGAGGCGATCGGCGATGCGGCTGTCGCCACCGCGGCCGGCGCGGTGAACAACAGGTTCTCGGCTTGCGGCCGGTCATGGAAGCCATCGGCCATGATCATCGGCACCACCACCACCGATCGCGATTTGTACTTCATCGTCACGCGCGCGATCGGATAGTTGCCCGCCAGCTTCACGTAGCCGGTCAGGTTAGGCAGCAGATGGAACTCGGCAGGTGACACGATCCGCTCCGTGTCCTGTCGATGCGAGAGCGTGCCCTTCCCGCCCGCCGTGCCCACGGAGACGCTGGGGGCGCGCCGCAGCACCGTGTGTTCGCCCAGCCCGCGCGAGAACTCCTCGGCGGTGTACGTGTCGAGTTCGCCGATGCCGCACAGGAAGGCGCTCCGAAAGCAGTTGCGCAAGGTCAGCGCATCGTCTTTGCCGTAGGTATCGTTGAGTTGCGCCAGGGACTGCACACCCGGCATGATGCGCAGGCCCTTCTTGCGGCCCTTGGTGGCGGCGTCGATGATGTAGTTCAGCTTCTCGAGCGAGTCGAGTTCGTCGCATACCAGATGCATGCGGCGCCCGGGTTCTTCCAGCATCGACAGCACGCTGGCACAGGTGACGTCGACCCAGCACGAGATCAGCGGCTTCAGGGCCTGCAGCATGTCCTCCCGCCAGGTGATCCAGAGGCTGCCGTGCCCCTTGTCGAGCCAGTCCCTGAACGAGAAGTCCCCGGAGGGAAGGTACTTGTGCGGCGTGATGTACTGGGTCAGCACCGTACGGATGCTGGCCAGGGTGTCGGGCGCACCATGAAAGCAACCGGCCGCCGGCGTACCTGCCAGGAGCGCCTTGAGGTCGTCGTTGCTTGCAGTCGTCAGCCAGTGAACCAGGCGCTCGGTGGTTCCGGCACCCTGGCGCAGCAACACGGTCAGGGTCTCACTCACGATCGTGCGGCCCATGCTGTTCCAGGTCTCTTGCTCGGTCGACGGGCTGCGCGGTATGAGGCTGACCGCGTACTGCTCGCAATCGAAGCTGGTGCGGATCTCGTTGAAGATGCTCCAGCCCTGGCTGCGCTTGTCGAAGGGGTTCAGGATCACATCGCCAGGCTTGTAAAAGTAGCGCATCGAGGCGCCGTCCGGATCCACGCAGATGATGCGATCGCCGCGCACGACTGCACTCTCGATGTACTCGCCGATGCACACGCTCTTGCCGGTGCCGGTGGAGCCGCCGACGAAGAACTGGGTGGTCTCGACATCCTTCGGGATCGGAATGCCCGCAAACAGCAGCTGATCATTGCCACGGCGCGTCTGGGACGCCAGCACGCGCTGGCCGACCATCCGGGGCCCGCGCAGCCGCGTGACGAAGACAGAGCCGCCGAAATGATTGGCATAGCGCTTCACGCACAAAGCAAACATCAGGACGCCCAGCAGCAGGCCGAGACTTGGGCCGATCCACAGGGCCGGCAGGAACGGGGTCTCCTTGGCCGCGTACCAGAGGCCTTTGGCGAAAAGTGGCGCCGGCATGCGGTAGTACAGGGCCACGTTGGCGATCCAACCACCGACGATGGCCAGGATCACGCAGAGCGCGAGCCACGAACGCAGCGTGTTGTCGGGGGTGCGATGGTTCACGAACATCGAAACCTCACCGGCCCTTGAGGTAGCTTTCGATCGCACTGACGTCCAGCGCCTGGTCGGCCTGGGCCCGGATGCTTTCGCCGACGGATTTGCGCACCATCACGTACAGGCCGCACACGATGCTGAGCAGCATGTCCGGATCTCCTCGCCCGTCGTCGCCGCCACGAAGACACTCGATGCCGCTGCCGATCCGGTCAAGGTCGGCCCGGATTTCCTGCAGCACCCCGACGTGGAGCTTGAGCGCGTCGAAGTAGACCTGCTTGATGTGCGAGCTGACGCCGGTGACGCCGGAGGCGGCATGGGCGCGCAGCAGCACCTCAGCTTCCTCGTCGTTGAACTTGAGCGACACGATGCTGGCCATGGTCATACCTTCCTAGCGAGCAGCCATGCGGGGTTGCGCCTTCGCGGTCGTACCTCGCCGAGCGCCGGTCATACCGGACTTTCGAGGCTGCATGCGGGTTTGCGGGCACCTGGTAGGTGCGTATGGTGTATCGCCCCTAGGCGAATCGGCGACCCCATTGCCGCCCGCA
>JBDUCH010000004.1:0-43283 GCA_040003555.1 Variovorax sp.
CGCCGCCGCCGGCGCTGGATCGGTGACGTCGTGGCGCTGCTGCTGATGGCCGGCGTGGCCGGCGCGGCCTGGTACCTGATCAACCGCCCGCCGGCCGAGACCGCGGCTGGCGGCGGGCGTGGCGGAGGGGGTGGCCCCGGCGGCCCGCGCGGGCCTGGTGGCGCTCGTGGCGGCGGTGGCGGCGGCCCGGCCATCACGGTCGGCACGGCGGTCGCGGCGCGGGCCGACATCCCGGTGATGCTCGATGCGCTGGGCACCGTCACGCCCGTCACCACCGTCACGCTGCGGCCGCAGGTGGCCGGCGTGATGACCGACGTGCTGTTCAAGGAAGGGCAGATCGTGAAGAAGGGGGAGGTGCTCGCGCGCATCGACCCGCGGCCCTATGAACAGGCACTGATGCAGGCGCGCGGCACGCGCGTGCGCGACGAGGCACAGCTGCAGGCGGCGCGCGTCACACTGGAGCGCTACCGCACACTGCTGGGCCAGGACTCGATCGCGCGGCAGGACGTGGACACCCAGGCCGCGCTGGTCAAGCAGCTCGAGGGCACCGTCATCACCGACAAGGCGGCCGAAGACAGCGCCAAACTGAACCTCGATTTCACGCGCGTGGCCTCGCCCGTGACCGGCCGCGTCGGCCTGCGCACGGTCGACCCCGGCAACTACGTGGCCGCGGGTGCCACCACCGGCATTGCCGTGATCACCCAGATGACCCCGATCGACGTGCAGTTCTCGGTGCCGCAAGACCGCGTGCCCGAGATCGAGGCACGCATGATCCAGGGCGCGAAGCTGGTGGTGACGGCGCTCGACCGCACGCGCGCCACCACGCTCGACATCGGCACCTTTTCGACGCTGGACAACATCGTCGACACCACCACCGGCACGGTGAAGGCCAAGGCGCGCTTCGACAACACGAAGAACACGCTGTTCCCGAGCCAGTTCGTCAACATCAAGCTGCAGCTGCGCACCATCGACGGCGCGGTGGTGGTGCCGGTGACGGCGCTGCGCACGGCCGGCACCGGCAACTACGTGTACGTGATCAACGAAGACCGCACCGTGAGCATGCGCAACGTGAAGCGCGGCGATGCGTCGGTCGAGTCGGTGGTGATCACCGAAGGCCTGAAAGACGGCGAGCGCGTCGTCACCGAGGGCGGCGACCGCCTGAAGGATGGCGCGACGGTGCAACTGCCGACCGACGCACCGCGCCAGCGCGGCACGGGTGCTGGCGGGCGCAGGCAGGGCGCATCGGCGCCGCAAGGCGCAGCCTCGGCGCCAGCTGCATCGTCTGCACCTGCACCTGCGCCTTCCGCCGCCGCGCCGGTTGCACCGGCTGCACCGGGCGCTGCACCGGCTGCTGCACCGGCCGCGCCAGCAGCGGCGCGCCCGCTGCCGACCGCGGCGGAGCGCCAGCGCATGCTCGATTCGGTCAAGGACGATCCCGAACAACTGGAGCGCCGCAAGCGCTTTCTCGAGTCGCTCGACAAGGGCGAGCCGGCCGCGCTGGAGCGCTGGCAGCGCATGGGCGAACAGCGGCCGCGGCGTGAAGGGGGCGCCAGCCAATGAGTCCGTCGCGCCCGTTCATCGAGCGGCCCGTCGCGACGGCGCTGCTGATGGTGGCGATCGTGCTCGCCGGCCTGGTGGGCTTCAGGTTCCTGCCGCTGTCCGCCTTGCCGCAGGTCGACTACCCGACCATCCAGGTGCAGACGCTGTACCCGGGCGGCAGCCCCGAGGTGATGAGCCGCACCGTCACCGCCCCGCTGGAGCGCCAGTTCGGGCAGATGGCAGGGCTCAACCGCATGAGCTCGACCAGCGCCGCGGGCGTCTCGATCATCACGCTCCAGTTCGGCCTGACCGAAACGCTCGACGTGGCCGAGCAGGAGGTGCAGGCCGCCATCAACGCCAGCAACTCGCTGCTGCCGGCCGACCTGCCCGCGCCGCCGGTGTATGCCAAGGTGAACCCGGCCGACGCGCCGGTGCTCACGCTTGCGATCAGCTCGAAGACGATGCCGCTCACCGAGGTGCAGAACATCGTCAACACCCGGCTCGCGCAGAAGATCAGCCAGGTGACGGGCGTCGGCCTGGTCACCTTGTCGGGCGGGCAGCGGCCGGCGGTGCGCATCCAGGCCGACACGCGGGCGCTGGCGTCCTACGGCATCGGCCTCGACGCGCTGCGCACTGCGATCTCGAACGCCAACGCCAACAGCGCCAAAGGCAGCTTCGACGGGCCGAAGCGCTCCTACACCATCAACGCCAACGACCAGCTGGTGACGGTCGACGACTACAAGAACCTGATCGTCGCCTACAAGAACAACGCGCCGGTGCGCATGACCGACGTGGCTCAGGTGGTCGACAGCGCCGAGAACACCAAGCTGGGCGCCTGGTCGGGCATGACCGGTGAACTGACGCCCGCGATCATCCTCAACGTGCAGCGCCAGCCCGGCGCCAACGTGATCGCCACGGTCGACGCCATCAAGAAGCAGTTGCCCGAGCTGCAGGCCGGCCTGCCCGCAGCGATGGATCTGGCGGTGCTGAGCGATCGCACCACCGGCATCCGCGCGTCGGTCAAGCATGTGGAAATCGAGCTGGTGCTGGCCGTGGTCATGGTGGTGCTGGTGATCTTCTTCTTCCTGCACAGCTGGCGTGCCACGCTGATCGCCAGCCTGGCCGTGCCGATCTCGCTGGTCGGTGCCTGTGGCCTGATGTACATGATGGGCTACAGCCTCAACAACCTGAGCCTGATGGCGTTGACCATCGCGACCGGCTTCGTGGTGGACGACGCGATCGTGATGATCGAGAACATCTCGCGCTACCTGGAGGAGGGCGAGACACCGTTCGCGGCCGCCCTCAAGGGCGCGGCGCAGATCGGCTTCACCATCATTTCGCTCACCGTGTCGCTGATCGCGGTGCTGATTCCGCTGCTGTTCATGGGCGACGTGGTGGGCCGGCTGTTCCGCGAGTTCGCGGTGACGCTGGCCATCACGATCCTGATCTCGGCCGTGGTGTCGCTCACGCTGGTGCCGATGATGTCGGCGCGCATGCTCAAGAGCGAACCGCACAACGCCTCGCGCGGCCTGGCGGGCAAGGTGCAGGCTTTCTTCGACCGCGTGATCGCGCGCTACGACGTGTGGCTGAGCTGGGTGTTCCGCCGCCAGGGGCTCACGCTGGTGGTGGCGCTGCTGACGCTGGTGCTGACCGTGCTGCTCTACGTGTTCATTCCCAAGGGCCTGTTTCCGACGCAGGATACCGGCCAGCTGCAGGCCCGCATCGAGGCCGCGCAGGACGTGTCGTATGTGCGCATGGCCGAGCTGCAGCAGGCCGCGGCGCGCGCCATCCTGGCCGACCCCGACGTGCAGAGCCTGAGCTCGTTCACCGGAGTCGATGCCGCCAACAACACGATGCTGAACACCGGCCGGATGCTGATCAACCTGAAGGCCGATCGCGGCGACCAGGAAGACACCATGAACCGGCTGCGCGAGCGCGTGCGCGAGGTGGCCGGTGTCACGCTGTACCTGCAGCCGACGCAGGACTTGACGATCGACGCCGAAACCGGGCCGACCGAATACCGCCTGTCGATCGAAGGGGTCGATTCGGCCACCGTTACCCAATGGGTCAAGAAGCTGATGGCCCGGCTCGAAAGCGAAAAGAACGTGCGCAACGTGACCAGCGATGCCGGCGCGCAGGGGCTCTCGGCCTACGTCGACATCGACCGCAACACGGCGTCGCGCCTTGCGGTGACGGCCAGCGCGGTCGATGACGTGCTCTACAGCGCGTTCGGCCAGCGCATCGTGTCGACCATCTTCACCGAGACCAACCAGTACCGCGTGATCCTGGAGGCCAAGTCCGATTCGATCGAGACGCCGCAGCAGCTCGGCACGCTGAACCTCAAGACCGGCTCGGGCTCGCCGACGCCGCTGTCGGCCGTCGCCACGATCCGCGAGCAGCTCGCGCCATTGCAGATCACGCACGTGGCGCAGTACCCGGCCGCGACGGTGGGCTTCGACACGGCGCATGGCGTTTCGCTCGGCAACGCGGTCGATTCGATCCGCCAGGCCGCGAAGGACATCGGCATGCCGGCGAGCGTGACGATGACGTTTCTGGGTGCCTCGGGCGCGTACGAGAAATCGCTGTCGAACCAGCTGTGGCTGATTCTGGCGGCGGTGGTGTGCGTCTACATCGTGCTCGGCGTGCTGTACGAGAGCTACATCCATCCGCTGACGATCCTGTCGACCTTGCCTTCGGCCGGTGTCGGTGCGCTGCTGGCGCTGATGGTGACGGGCAACGATCTCGGCGTGATCGGGATCATCGGCATCATCCTGCTGATCGGCATCGTGAAGAAGAACGCGATCATGATGATCGACTTCGCGATCGACGCCGAGCGGCAGCAAGGCAAGTCGGCGCAGGAGGCCATTCACCAGGCGGCGCTGCTGCGGTTCCGGCCGATCCTGATGACGACGCTGGCGGCGCTTTTCGCGGCGGTGCCGTTGATGCTGGGTTTTGGCGAAGGCGCCGAGCTGCGCCGGCCGCTCGGCCTGGCAATCTTCGGCGGGTTGATCGTGAGCCAGGTGCTGACGCTGTTCACCACGCCGGTGATCTATCTGGCGTTTGACCGGTTGGGGCAGCGGTTCGGGCGTCGCTCTTCCGAGGTGGTGGCTTCTTGAGGCTGCTGTCTGCTTTCCCTGGTGGGTTCGCCCGGTGTGCGGTACGGGCTGGCCGACCCTGCTGCGCCGGCCGCTTCGCGGCTGCCCTGCGGTGCTCGCGTTTCGCGGGGTCTCGCAGAACTCGCTTCGCTCAAACAGCTGCGAGCCCTGATCCGCGAAACGCTGCGCTCCTCGGCGGCGCAGAAGGGTCGGCCAGCCCGCACCGCACACCGAGAGCGGCCCGATGAACCTCTCAAGACCCTTCGTCGAGCGCCCGATCGCCACGGTCTTGCTGACCATAGGTGTCGCGTTGGCTGGCATTGCCGCGTTCTTCGTGCTGCCGGTCTCGCCGCTGCCGAACGTCGACTACCCGGCCATTTCGGTCACGGCCAGCTTGCCCGGCGCCAGCCCCGACACCATGGCCAGCAGCGTGGTGACGCCGCTGGAACGGCGGCTCGGCACCATCGCGGGCGTCAACGAAATGACGTCGAACAGCTCGACCGGTTCGGGCCGCATCAACCTGCAGTTCGACCTCAAGCGCAACATCGACGGCGCCGCGCGCGAAGTTCAGGCAGCCATCAACGCGGCGCGGGTCGACCTGCCGGCCACGCTGCGGCGCAACCCGACCTACCGCAAGGCCAACCCCGCATCGTCGCCGGTCATCATCCTGGCGCTCACCTCCAAGACCAAGACGCCCGGCCAGATCTACGACGCGGTGTCCAACATCGTGAGCCAGCGCATCTCGCAGGTGCCGGGCGTCGGCGATGTCGAGATAGGTGGTGGCTCGCTGCCCGCGGTGCGGATCGAGCTGCAGCCCTTTGCGCTGAACCGGTACGGTATCAGCACCGAGGACGTGCGCGCCGCCATCCAGGCCAGCAACGCGAACCGGCCCAAGGGCGCGATCGAGGGCGAGGGCCGCCGGCTGCAGATCTACACGCCGTCGCCGGGGCTGCGCGCGACCGACTACCGCTCGATGATCATCGCGTGGCGCAACAATGCCGCGGTGCGCCTGTCGGACGTGGCCAACGTGGTCGATGGCGTCGAGAACCGGCGCACGCTCGGCCTGTTCAACGGGCAACCGGCCATCGTCGTGCTCATCACGCGCCAGCCCGGTGCCAACATCATCGAGACCGTCGACGGCGTGCGCGCGCTCATCCCTGAGCTGCGGGCGCAGTTGCCGCAGGACATCGAGGTGCAGGTGGCATCGGACAGTACCAACTCGATTCGCACATCGCTGCGCGAGATCGAGCTCACGCTGATGATCTCGATCGTGCTGGTGGTGCTGGTGGTCGGGCTGTTCCTGCGCCGCGCGCGCGCCACCATCGTGCCGGCGGTGGCCACCGTGGTGTCGCTGCTCGGCACCTTCGGCGTCATGTACCTGCTGGGTTTCAGCCTCAACAACCTGAGCCTGATGGCGCTGACCGTGGCCACCGGCTTCGTCGTCGACGACGCGATCGTGGTGCTCGAAAACACCCAGCGCCACATCGAGGCCGGCATGGACAAGCTCGAAGCCGCGCTGCGCGGTGCGCGTGAGGTCGGCTTCACGGTGCTGTCGATCAGCCTGTCGCTGGTGGCGGTCTTCATTCCACTGCTGTTCATGGACGGGCAGGTCGGGCGGCTGTTCCGCGAGTTCGCGGTCACGCTGTCGGCCTCGGTGCTGATCTCGCTGGTGATCTCGCTCACCACCACGCCGATGATGTGCGCCTGGCTGCTCAAGTCCGAGCCCAAGGCCGATCCCGATGCGCCGCCGCGCAGGCGCGCCTGGCCGGTTCGCTGGGCCGAGGCCAGCTACGACTTCAGCCTGCGCACCTACGAGCGCAGCCTCGACTGGGCACTGGCCAGCAAGACCATCGTGATGCTGGTGCTGGTGGCGGTGGTCGGGCTCAACTACTACCTGTTCACGCACATCCCCAAGGGCTACTTTCCGCAGCAGGACAACGGCCAGCTCAACGGCGGCCTGCGCGCCGACCAGAGCATCTCGTCGGCAGCGCTCGGCGAGAAGCTGAAACAGGCGGTCGACATCATCCGCGCCGATCCGGCGGTCGACACCGTGGTTGGCTTCTCGGGCGGCAGCCGTGCCGGCGGCGGCTTCATGTTCGTCAACCTCAAGCCGGTGGGGCAGCGCGACGCGACCAGTCCGCAGGTCATCGCGCGGCTGCGCCCGCAGCTCGACAAGCTCACCGGGTTGCGCGTGTTCCTGGGCCAGGTGCAGGATCTGCGCATGGGCGGGCGCTCCAGCAACTCGACCTACCAGTACACGCTCAAGAGCGACAACATCAAGGACTTGCGCACCTGGGTCAGCAAACTCGCCGACCGGTTGAAGCAGGAAGATGCGCTCACCGACATCGACAGCGACCAGTCCGACAACGGTGTCGAAACCTACGTCACGGTGGACCGCGACAGCGCATCGCGCCTGGGCCTGAGCTCGAGCGCCATCGACAGCTCGCTTTACAACGCGTTCGGCCAGCGCTCGGTGGCCACCATCTACGATGAGCTCAACCAGTACGCGGTGATCATGGAATGGGCGCCGCGCTTCATGCAGGGGCCAGTCGAACTCAAAGACCTGTATGTGCCGACCGACCCGACGGTGACGAGCGGCAACGTGGTCGCCACGACCTCGGCCAACCCCGGCCTGCGCGGCGCCTCGACCGGCTCGCCATTGAGCAATACGGCGACGACCATGGTGCCGTTGAGCGCCGTCGCGAAGATTTCGGAGCGCGCCATTCCCACCTCGATCTCGCACGACAGCGGCGAGCTGTCGAGCACCATTTCCTTCGACCTGGCACCGGGCACCTCGCTCGGCGACGCGCGCTCGATCGTCGAGCAGGCCACCGCCGACATCGCGATGCCGATCAACGTGCGCGGCAGCTTCAGCGGCACGGCGGCGAGTGCGCAGCAGTCGCAGGGGCAGCAGGCGTTTCTGATCGTCGCGGCGATCGTGGTGATCTACATCGTGCTCGGCGTGCTGTACGAGAGCCTGGTGCATCCGATCACCGTGCTCACCACGCTGCCTTCGGCCGGCGTGGGCGCGGTGCTGGCGTTGCTGCTGTTCCGCATGGACTTCTCGATCATCGCGCTGATCGGCGTGTTCCTGCTGATCGGCATCGTCAAGAAGAACGCGATCCTGATCATCGACTTTGCGCTCGAAGCCGAGCGCTCGCGCGGCCTGAGTGCGACCGAGGCGGTGCGCGAGGCGTGCATGCTGCGCTTCCGCCCGATCCTGATGACCACGATGGCCGCCGCGCTCGGTGCGCTGCCGCTCGCGATCGGCTTCGGGCAGGGTGCGGAGCTGCGCCAGCCGCTCGGCGTGTCGATCATCGGTGGGCTGATTGCCAGCCAGCTGCTCACGCTGCTGACCACGCCCGTGGTCTATGTGCTGATGGACAAGCTGCGCCGGCGTCCCGCCAACGAACAACATCTGGCCCGCGCTGCGGGCGCCGAAACATGACCCCGAATCGCATTCCCTTTTTGCGCGGCACGACGACGGCGCTCGCACTGGCCGCGCTGCTGGCTGGCTGCGCCGTCGGCCCGACCTACGAACGCCCCACCATCGCATCGCCAAGCGCCTGGAAGGAAGCGCCCGCCGCCGAAGGCTGGCTGCCCGCCGCGCCGGCCGATGCACTCGATCGCGGCGAGTGGTGGCAACTGTTCAACGACGCGGGGCTGAACGAACTGGCCGCGCGCGTGCAGGTGTCCAACCAGAACATCGCGGTCGCCGTCGCGAACTACGCGCAGGCGACAGCGCTGGTGCGTGAACAACGCGCGGGCCTGTTTCCGACCGTCGGGCTCTCCGGCAGCGTGGGTCGCAGCGGCGACCGCACGGCCGGCACGTCCAGCGGCTCGTCGAGTGTCGGGCTCAATGTCGACTGGGCACCCGATGTCTGGGGCCGGCTGCGGGCGGCCGTCGGCAGCGCACAGGCGTCGGCCCAGGCGAGCGCGGCCGACCTGGCTGCGGCCCGCCTGTCGGCGCATGGCGAGCTCGCCACCAATTACTTTTCGCTGCGCGAGGCCGATGCCGAGCTGGCGCTGCTGGCCGACACGATCGAGGGCTACGAGCGCAGCTACACGATCGCGCGCAACCGCTACGACGCCGGCATTGCGGCGCAGAGCGACGTGCTGCAGGCGCAGACGCAACTGGTCAACACGCGGGCCGAACGCGTGGCGCTGGAGCGCACGCGCGCCACGCTGGAGCATGCGATCGCGGTGCTGGTGGGCGCGGCACCGGCCGACTTCAAGCTCCCTCCACTCGCAGCATGGACGCCGGCCGTGCCTGCCGTGCCGCTGGGCGTGCCGTCGACGCTGCTGCAGCGCCGGCCCGACATCGCCGCGGCAGAGCGCGCCGTGGCGGTGGCCAATGCGCAGATCGGCATCGAACGCTCGGCCTACTTTCCGAGCCTGAACCTGAGCGGCTCGCTGAGCCGTTCGGCCAGCCGCGTGCAGGATCTGTTCAGCGCGTCCAACACGCTCTGGTCGCTCGGCCTGTCGGCGGCGCAGGTGCTGTTCGATGCGGGTGCGATCGGTGCGCGTGTCGATTCGGCCAAGGCGGGGCACGAGGCGGCCGTCGCGCGCTACCGGCAGACCGTGCTCACCGCGTTCCAGGGCGTCGAAGACCAGCTCACCGCCACGGCCAGCCTGGCGCAGCAGGAAGCGCTGCGACGCGAGGCATCGGCCGCGGCCGACAAGACCGAGCAGCAGATGCTGAACCGCTACCGTGCGGGCCAGGTCAGCTACACCGACGTGGTGACGGCGCAGGCGTCGGCGCTGAACGCACGCCGCACCGTGCTGCAACTGGGGGTCAACCGGCAGGTGGCGGCGGTCGGCCTGATTCAGGGTCTGGGCGGGGGCTGGGACGCCGGCTGGCTCAAGGACGCCACGCCGGGCTGACCGCGCACACGGCGCAGCACCCGCCCGCGCAGCACCGCGACCAGGGCGGCCACATGCGCCAGGAAGACGACCACGGCGGCTCCGATCATCAGCAGCAGGTCGACGTCTTCGCGGGTCAGGGCATTCATGGCCGCGATGGTCTTCACTGATCCGGGAGGAATGTGGGAGACCTTGCGCCGACGGCCTCCTATTTGCCTCCCCATTCGCCGTTCAACATTCGTTCGCCGCCGCAGTGCAGGTGCAGTGCAGCGGTTGGATGCAATCCCTTGAACCCGGAGAAAACTGAATGAAACGAACCCTCACGGCGATGGCCGCGCTGCTCGCTGCTGGCTTTGCCTCGGCGCAATCGTCTGTCACGCTGTTTGGCGTGGTCGACACGGCAATCAGCTACCAGTCGGCCACATCGCGCGATGCGCTCACGGGCCAGAGCTACAAGCAGAGCCAGTGGGCTCTGAGCAACTCGGGCTACAACTCGAGCCGGCTCGGATTTCGCGGCACCGAAGACCTGGGTGGCGGCCTTGCGGCCAGCTTCTGGCTCGAGGCGCCGATCAGCACCGACGATGGCAGCACCGGCCTGAACTTCAGCCGTCGCTCGACGGTGAGCCTGTCCGGTGGCTTCGGTGAAGTGCGGCTCGGCCGCGACTACACGGCCACGTTCTGGAACGACACCGTCTTCGATCCGTTCGGCACCAACGGCTCGGGCACCAGCGTGATCTCGTCGGTGAGCGGCAGCAGCAACCTGGCCAACCCGAAGTACGTGCGCTCCAGCAATACGGTGGGCTACTTCCTGCCGCCGAACCTGGGCGGGTTCTACGGCCAGGTGCAGTACGGCCTGCACGAGAACGTCGACACCAGCACCAGCAGCACGACCACCGCCTCGACCAACAGCAACGCGGGCCGCTATGTCGGCGGGCGCTTCGGCTATGCCAATGGGCCGCTGGACATCGCCGCGTCGTACGGCGAGAGCACGGTCTTCGACACCACTGCACTGACCCGCAAGATTCAGACGGCCAACCTCGGCGCTTCGTACGATTTCGGGCCGGTCAAGCTGTTCAGCGAACTCTCGCAGGTGCGCAACAAGTTCGAAGGCGCCTCGCTGGCCTCGTACAACGACAACTACAACGGCTATCTGCTCGGCGCGACGGTGCCGGTGGGCGCAGGCCTGATCCGCGCGGCGTATTCGGCAGTGCGCTACGACGAAGGCGTGGCGGGTCTCTCCGGCGAGCGGCCGCGCGTGCAGAAGCTGGCCATCGGGTACGTGCACAACCTGTCGAAGCGCACCGCGCTGTACACGACGGTGGCACGCGTGAACAACCGCACCGACGCGCTCTACACCGGCGCGCTGAGTTCGGCCATCACGACCGGCGGTTCGGTGGGCTACTCGGGCATCCCGCGCTCGTCCACCGGCTATGACTTCGGCATTCGCCACGCCTTCTGACGCCCACCGGCACGCAGGTTCCATGATGCCGAGTCCCTTGAGTCTTGCCGGCGCCGGATCGCGTACTGCGGCCGACCTCGGGCAACTGCTGCTTGCGATGCCCGCTTCCTGCAGATCGATGCTGCAGGGCAGGGGCATCGTGCTCGAGCATCGCCTGCCGGCGCACCCGCTCCCGGTGTTCGTGCGGCAGGAGGATATCGAGCAACTGCTGATGCATCTGGCCCGGATCGCCTGCCGCGCGCTGAAGGACGGCGGCACGCTGCGGGTGCTGGCGCTCGCCGATGGCGCCAGGGCCGCAGTTCATTTCATGGACACCGGCCCCGGCGCGTTGGAGCCCGGCCTGGCGCATCTGTTCGAGCGCGGGTCGAGGGAGTCCGATGCCGGCGTGCTCCATTGCCAGCGTATCGCCAGTGCGCACAACGGGCGCATCTATGCGGCGCCGTCCGCGCTCGGCGCGCTCGGCATCACTTTCAGGCTGCCGCTGTGCGCGCCCGCTCCTGCAGCGGAGGTCCTGCGATGACGCTGTGCCGCAAAATGCGGCCCAGCGCCCGATTGAAACGATGTCCCGCCTGACCCTTTCCAAGAAAATCTTCCTTGCACTGGCCACCCTGCTGTTGGGCGTTCTGCTCATCTTTGCGGGGTTTTCGATCTTCGGGCTTCAGCGCGGCCTCGGCCCCTATGTGGCCGAGATCGAGATCCGCCGCATGAACTGGCTGGTTCAGCTGCTGAAGCAGCACTACGCCACCAACGGCGGCTGGGAAAAGCTGCGCCGGGACGATGACGCCTGGCGTCGCCTGCAGATGGGCGACGCCGGCCTGGCGCAGCCCGATGCCAACGGCAAGACCGACAGCCGCCTGCCGTCGTGGTACGCGCGCCGTCCGCCCCCGGATCGAGGCGGCGAGCCCCCATCGTGGCCGCAACTGGACACCCCGCCTCCGCCGTTCGGGCTGCCGCCGCCCTGGCTCTTTCTCGGCCTTCGGGAAGCGGCTGATTCCCTGGTTCAGCGCCTCGGCGTGGTCGACGCCAAGGGGGCGCCGGTGGCCGGCATGGTGAGCGACCCCAAGGCCTCGGCCCGGCTGCCGATCGAGCAGGGCCACGTCGTTGTCGGCTATCTGGTGCTGGCGCCGCTCGAGGGGCTCGAAAGCCAGGCCGACCGTGCCTTCGTCGCGCGCCAATCGGGCATCGTCGCGCTGACCGGGCTGGCCGGGCTTGCGTTCGCGCTGGTGCTGTCGTGGCTGCTCGCACGCCGCTGGTTCAGCCCGATCGACGCGCTGACGCAGGCCGCGCAGGACGTGGCGCGCGGGCGGGCCGGCATCCGCGTGCCGGTGCACGGCTCCGACGAACTGGCCCTGCTCGGCAGCACCTTCAACGACATGGCCGAACGGCTCGACACGGTCGAGGCGAGCCGCCGCGTCTGGCTGGCCGACGTGGCGCATGAACTGCGCACGCCGCTTGCCGCCATGCGCGCCGAAATCGAGGCCCTGCAGGATGGCGTGCGCAGCTTCGACGACCGCACGGCACTGCGGCTGCACCGCCAGGTGATGCGGCTCGGCCATCTGGTGGACGATCTGCGCAGCAGCATGCGTGAGCCGCAGGAGGCCTCGGCGCCCCGCGCGCCAATCTATCCGCTGGTGCTGTTGAAAGAGGCGGTGACGATGACGCGCGACCGCTTTGCCCAATGCGGCATCGAGCTGGATGCGACCGCCATTGAAGCCATGGCCGCCAAAGCCCAGCCGATGGTGGAGGGCGATGCGCGCCGGCTGCACCAGGTGTTCATGAACCTGCTCGAGAACACGCTGAGCTACACCGACGCCGGCGGAGGGCTGCAACTGGGCGCGCACACCGAAGCCACGGCCGGCGGGCAGCAGCAACTGGTGCTGCAGTTCGACGACAGTGCGCCCGGGGTCACGGCGGAAGAACTGCCGCGCCTGTTCGAGCGGCTGTTTCGTGGCGAGGCTTCGCGCAACCGCGAAACGGGCGGCTCGGGTCTTGGCCTGTCGATCTGTCGCATCGTCATCGAAGAGCACGGCGGCACCATCGATGCGGCGGCTTCGCCGCTCGGCGGCGTGCGCATCACGCTGACCCTGCCGCTTTCGAACAAGGCGGTTCTGTCATGACACGCATCCTCGTTGTCGAAGACGAAAAAGACATTGCCTCGGTGCTGCTCGACTACCTGCGGCACGCGGGCTACGAAGTCGACCATGCGGCCGATGGCCACGCCGCGCTGGAAAAGATGATCGCCACGCCGCCGGATCTCACCCTGCTCGACGTGATGCTGCCGCGCCTCGACGGCATGACCGTGCTGCGCCAGGCGAGGGTGCACACCAGTCACCCGGTCATCATGCTCACCGCGCGCATCGAAGAGGTCGACCGGCTGCTCGGGCTCGAGTTCGGTGCCGACGACTACATCTGCAAGCCGTTCTCGCCGCGCGAGGTGGTGGCGCGGGTGAAGGCGGTGCTGCGGCGCACCCTGGTCGGTGCCGGCAAGGACGCCGATGCGCCGCCGGTGCCCCTGGTGCTGGACGACGCACACTGGCGTGCCTCGCTGAACGGCATGGCGCTGAACCTCACGCGGCGCGAGTTCGGGCTGCTGCAGGCGCTGGCGCGGCATCCGGGCCGCATCTTCTCGCGCGCCCGGCTGCTGGAACTGGCCTACGACGACACGGCCGACGTGACCGAGCGCGCAGTCGACAGCCACATCAAGAACCTGCGCCGCAAGCTTGCCGTGGCGGCGCCGTCGCACGACTGGATCCGTTCGGTGTACGGGGTCGGCTTTGCGTTCGAGGCGCCGGCCGACTGATCCTGCTTAATTTCTCCGAGATCGCCCGCCACACTCGGCCGCATGAAGACTACCGACTGGTTCGTGGCTGCCGTGATCGCCACCGCGCTCTCCGGCTGCATGGTGATGCTGCCCATGCCGCCACCGCCGCTGCCCCTTTTTGCCGCCTGGGCTGACCCCGGGCCTGCGCCGGGCATGCGCGAAGCCTGCGCCGGCCAGCCCGAGGGTGCGCGCATGCCGCTGCCCGGCCGCCACAGCGAGGTGTTGACCGGCGTTTGCGAACGCGGGCTGGATGGCCGCCTGTTGCTCCTGCCGGAGCAGTCGCGCTAACAGGCATCCCCCCCGAATCGCTGTCTCCACTTTACGCAGAAGCAGGGCGCGCGGTCGCCGCCTTAGCTGCCGCGATGCCTGGGCGGCTGCAGATAGGCGCCCGACGCGAACAGATGTGCTTCGGCCTGCTCGATGCGCTTGACCGCGCCCTTGCCGGCGCGGCTGGCCAGCAGTTCGAGCAGTGCCTCGGTCACCGCGAAACCCGCGGTGACCGAGGGAAAGAACGAAGGGCTGTGAACTGCGAACAGGATGGTTTCGTCCGCCAGCAATGAGAGCGGCGAGGCGGCGCTGTCGGTGATGGTGACGATCCTGCAACCCGCCTGTTTCGCCGCCTCTGCCACCTGCAGCGCCTCGCGCGAGTAGGGCACGAAGCTCATCACCACCAGTGCGTCGCCCTTCGTCAGCGCGCGCTGCTGCATCTCGAGCGAGCCGCCCTGGCCGTCGATCAGGTGCACGCTGGCACGGAACAGGCGATACACGTAGACGAACGAGAACGCCAGCGGAAAGCAGGCGCGGAAACCGGCTGCATGCACTGCGCGGGCCCCTTCGAGCAGCGTGGCCACCTTGCCCAGCGCGGCGGCGCTCTGGCGTTCGGTGGCGTCGAGGTTGTGCCGCTGCGCTTCGAACATCTCGGTAACCAGGTCGTGCTTCTTCGCGCGCCCCGCCAATTGGCGCGCACGCTCGCCGTACGCGTCGGGCCCCAGGCCCATCTCGGCCGCGACCGCCTCCTTGAGCTGCGGCCAGCCTGCATAGCCAAGGTGCTGCGCAAAACGCACCAGCGTGGCCGGCGTGCTCTGCGAGCGCGTGCCGATGGTGCGCATGGAACTGGTCACCACGTCGTTCGGGTGGTCGAGCACGTACTTCGCCACCTGCTGCAGGGCAGGGCTCAGTTCGGCAAAGCGTTGGCGCAAGTCTTCCTTGACGGGCATCGGTGTCTCTCGTGTCTTTGGCGTGGTCTGGAACGAATGTACCAAGTCGCCCAGCGTAAAACTGTTGACGGAACAAATGTTCCAAATGATAATCGCGCCAGAACGTTAGTTACAAAAGCGCCGAACTCATGACCCACGTCTTCCATCGCCATCTGCGCAGCACCCCGCCCATCGCCGTATCGGCCAGCGGCATGATGGTGCGCGACGCCGCCGGGCGCGAATACCTCGACGCGTCGGGCGGCGCGGCCGTCTCTTCGCTGGGCCATGCCCATCCGGATGTGCTGGCGGCGATGCACGCCCAGATCGACCGGCTGCCCTACGTTCACACCAGCTTCTTCACGACCGAAGTGGCCGAACAACTGGCCGACGAACTGATTCGCACCGCGCCCGAAGGCATGAGCCATGCGTACTTGGTGAGCGGCGGATCGGAGGCGGTGGAGTCGGCGCTCAAGATGGCGCGCCAGTACTTCGTGGAGATCGGGCAGCCGCAGCGCACGCACTTCATTGCGCGGCGCCAGAGCTACCACGGCAACACGCTAGGCGCGCTGGCGGTGGGCGGCAACGAATGGCGGCGCGCGCCGTTCGCACCGATCCTGATTCCCGCGACCCACGTGGCGCCGTGCTACTCCTACCGCGAGCAGCGCGCCGACGAGACCGCGCAGGCCTACGGCCTGCGGCTGGCCGCGGAGCTCGAGGCCGCGATCCTGGCGCAGGGCGCGGATCGCGTGATCGCCTTCGTCGCCGAAACAGTCGGCGGCGCCACTGCCGGCGTGCTGACGCCGGTGCCAGGCTACTTCCAGGCCGTGCGCGCCGTGTGCGACAGATACGGCGTGCTGCTGATCCTCGACGAGGTCATGTGCGGCATGGGCCGCACCGGCACGCTCCACGCGTGCGAGCAGGAGGGCGTCGTGCCCGATCTGATCACCATCGCCAAGGGCCTCGGCGGCGGCTACCAGCCGATCGGCGCGGTGCTGGCGCAGAAAAAAATCGTCGATGCGATGTCGAAGGGCAGCGGCTTCTTCCAGCATGGCCACACCTACCTCGGCCACCCGGTCGCCTGTGCGGCCGCACTCGCGGTGCAGCAGGTGCTCCACCGCGATGGCTTGCTGGCCAAGGTGCGCGAAGACGGCGCGGCCTTCGGCGCGATGTTGCGTGATGCGCTCGGCGCACACCCGCATGTGGGCGACATCCGCGGCCGCGGCTTCTTCTGGGGCGTGGAGCTCGTGGCCGACCGCGCCAGCAAGGCACCGTTCGATCCTTCCGCCAAGGTCAACGCGCTGATCAAGCAGGACGCAATGGCGCGCGGGCTGCTGTGCTACCCGTTCGGCGGCACGGTCGACGGCCGGCTCGGCGACCACGTGCTGCTGGCGCCGCCGTACATCGCCACGC
Organism: Variovorax sp.; assembly: GCA_040003555.1. Taxonomy (GTDB): domain Bacteria; phylum Pseudomonadota; class Gammaproteobacteria; order Burkholderiales; family Burkholderiaceae_C; genus Variovorax. The sequence continues at coordinate 16,384 of JBDUCH010000004.1, forward strand.
GGCAAGACCTGCAGCGCATCGCGACGCTGCTGGCCGAATCGATCGATGCGGTCACGCGGGCCGCAGCGGCGCAGGCCGCCTGAATCCCTTTCTTTCTTTTTCATCAACCCCCGAGGAGCATCCCCATGGCTTTGCCCTGCCTGTCGACCTTCACCCGGAGCGCGGCCCTGCTGGCCGCCCTGGCCCTCTTGCCGCTGGCCGCCGCGCAGGCGCAGGACGCCAGCACGCTGGCCAAGGTCAAGGCCAGCGGCAGCATCACCTTCGGCTACCGCGAGTCGTCGTTCGGGTTCTCGTACCTCGACGGCAACCTGAAGCCGGTGGGCTACAGCATCGAGATCTGCAACCGCATCGTCGAGGCCATGAAGAGCGAGCTCAAGATGCCCGCGATCGAGATCCGCTACCAGGCCGTGACCTCGGCCAACCGCATTCCGCTGGTGACCAACGGCACGGTGGACATCGAGTGCGGCTCCACCACCAACCTGGTCGAGCGGCAGAAGCAGGTGGCGTTCTCGCCAGACATCTTCCGCTACAACGTGCGCATGCTGGTGAAGGCCGATTCGGGCATCAGGAGCATTGCCGACCTGCAGGGCAAGACTGTGGTGACCACCACCGGCACCACCTCTTTCCGCCTGCTGCGCGAAGCCGACAAGGGCCGCAACCTCGAGGTCAACAACCTGGGGGGCAAAGACCACACCGACTCGTTCCTGCTGGTCGAAAGCGGGCGGGCCCAGGCCTTCGTGCTGGACGACATCCTGCTGGCAGGCCAGATCGCCAATGCGCGCACTCCGAAGGATTTCATCATCACCGGCGAGAGCCTGCGCACCGAAAACCAGTCGCTCATGTTCCGCAAGGACGACCCCGCCTTCAAGGCGCTGGTCGACCGCGTGGTGGGTGGCATGATGAAGTCCGGCGAGATGGAGAAGCTCTACAACCAGTGGTTCATGTCGCCGATTCCACCCAAGAACATCAACATCAATTACCCGCTCAACGCCGAGACGAAGGACGCGTTCGCGAACCCCTCGTCGAAAGGCATCTGAGCACTGCGCGCCGCATGACCCGTATCGCCCTGATCCACGCACTCGCACACTCCGTTGCACCCATCAACGCCGCCTTCGAGCGCGACTGGCCCGAGGCCTTGCGCATGAACCTGCTGGACGACAGTCTGTCGGCCGATCTCGCGCGCAACGGGCGCGGGCTCGATGCCGTGATGCACGAACGCTTTGCGCGGCTGGCGCAGTACGCGGTCGACACGGGTGCGCAGGGCATCCTGTTCACCTGCTCGGCGTTCGGCCCCTGCATCGAGGCGGTGGCGCGCAGCCACGCGGGCGTGCCGGTGCTCAAGCCCAACGAGGCCATGATCGAAGAGGCGGCGCAGGGCACCGAAAAGATCGGGCTGGTCGCCACCTTCGCGGCCACGCTCGAATCGATGCCGCCGGAATTTCCGGCCGGCACCGGCCTCGAACTCGCGCTGGCAGACGGCGCGCTGGATGCGCTCAATGCCGGCGACGGCGAGCGGCACGACGCGTTGATCGCGGCGCAGGCGAAGGCCTTGGCCGCGCGCGGCTGCACGCGCATCGCGCTGGCGCAGTTCAGCATGGCGCGTGCGCGCAGCGCCTGTGAGGCGGCATCCGGGCTGCCGGTGCTGACCACTGTCGACAGTGCGGTGCGCGGGTTGCGCCGGCGCCTCAGCCGCTCTTCTTGACCCCGACGCTGTAGCTGCCCGTGGCCTGTGCGTTCTTGTGGCGCACCGACAACCAATACGAGCCCGCATGCAGCTTGCGCACGATGCGCGCGTTGAGGCCCTTGCCGCGATCGTCATCCCAGGCCAGCACGGCGCCGGGGTCGCCGGGGCCGTGCAGCGTCAGCACCGTGTCGCTCGGCCCCTCGGTGGTCATGATGTGCGTGGCCGTCGTCGCCACATCGAAGTGGTAGGTGTCGACCTCGCCGCCGGTCGACAAGTCCGCCTCGGTGCGCGCGGCGCCCACCGTCAGTTCGACCATGCTCGGTGCACCCATGGGGTACTGGCGGCGCATGAACTCGATGTCGGTGGGCGAGAAGGTGGTGTTCCAGCCGATCGCATACGAGCCGATCGTCAGCGAGTCCGGAATGGCGTACTCCATGATCGAGGTCGGGTCGAATGCGGTGTAGTTGGTGCTGTCTTCGGCGTAGAGCGCGAAGAGGTTGAAGTCGACGTCGTCGCGCGTCCAGCCCTGTTGCGCATAGTGCGCATAGACCTTCTCCTTGTCCCACGGAATCTGCCCTTGCGCGGCAGGGTTCTGGTGCTCGTGGATCATGCCGAGCGCATGGCCGAACTCGTGGCGCACCACGCGCTGGTATTCGCGCAGCGAGGTGGTGGGCTCGAGCCAGCCGTAGTTCATGGTCGCCTGGCGCGCCGGCACGGTGAGCGCGTCGGTGCCGACGGTGGACCACGAGAAGCCCTGCTCGGCAAAGCTGATGCGGATTTCCGAAGCGCCGGTGGCCACGAAATCCAGGTGCAGGTTGGCGATGGCCTCCCACTCCTTGGCGATCGCTTCGACCTTGCCTTGCACCTCGGCCAGGCCATCGAGAAACTTCACTCGCAGGTGCCGGCCGTTGTCCCACAGCTTCATGCGTTCCACCGCGGCACGCGGCCTCATCATGCCGCTGCCGCGCGGGCCGGGCCCGCCGAGCGGCAGGATGCGGACGTTGTCGACACGCTCGTCGGTGGCCGCCTGGTCGCTCGACAGCGCCGACGCCTCGGCGCGCCGGCTCAGTGCGGGCGGATAGGGCGAGCAGATTTTCTTGAGTGTGGGCATGGCGACTCCTGGCTTCAGGTGATGACACAAACCGAACGCACCGCCACTTCGGGACGGGTGAGGGCCAGCTCCTGCACGGTTGCTGGCGCCAATGCGATGTCGCTGGCGATGCCTGCGCCGGCGCGGATCACCGCGACCAGCAGCACCACCGTGTTGTTCTTGAGCCCGCCGAGATTGAGGTCGAAGCTTGCGATGCCCGAGTGCAGCGGATCGAGCGTCTGGCCGCCGAGGGCCGTGCGGCGCGTGGCGTTGGTGGTGCCGACGAAACTCCAGCCGGCGCCGAAGGCCTGTGCGCTGCTGCCGGTGGCCGAATTGAGCACCTCGTTCACCGCGGCCGTCCACGGCACCGGGCCGCTGAACCAAGTCGCCGGGTCGTCCGGTTTGGCCCGGTTCTTGGTTTTCGGATCGATCCACTTCAGCAGCGTCACGCGCACGTCGGCACCGTAGCGCGCATCCAGCCCGCGATGGTGCACGACGACGTCGACCTTCGCCGGCCCGCGCTTGAGCGTGCATGACGTCCGCGCGAGCTCGCCTTCGCGCAGCTCCGGCGTCAGTTCGAGCAGGTCGTCCTCGGTCGGCACCACGGTGTCCCAGGCCTCGGCGGTGGCGTGCGGCGGTTTCATGTGCAGGTTCCAGAACGCCTTGGTGATCTCCACGAGCCGGAACTCCGGCGTCACCGTCGGCACCGCCGTGACAGTCACCGTGGGCACGCCGTGGTCGCGCAGCACTTCGCTGAAGTACGCGTCCCAGACGCCGTTGGCGACGATGCGCGGATCCTTGGTGCTGGAACGCAGTGCCGCCTGGAAGCGCCGCAATGGCTGCGTGGCTCCGGGGAAGGTGCTGCGCCGCCAGGACAGCGTGGCGGGCGCGGCCACTGCGGCCGGTGCCAGCCGCGGCCGCACATCGGGGCTGCCGTGCCAGGATCGGTCGGTGGCCAGGTCGCGTTGTTTCTCGATTGCGCGCGGGCGGTGGCGCAGGTCGTCGTCGTGCGCGCGCACATAGGTGAGATCCTGCACGTCGGCCACGTCGAGCCGCAGCTCCCAGACGCCGCGCGACGCGATGGCAGCGCGCAGCAGCACCAGGCCGTTGTCGCTGAAGATCGCCAGGTCTTCCACCGCCGCCTCGGGCAGGCCGTTGACCTTCTGGGCCCACTCCCAGGTCGGGGCATTGGCGCCGTGCTCGGTACGCACGCCGCGCCAGACACCCACTGTGGTGCCGACCCAGACCTCCGACGAAAAGTCCGGATTGCACGCGATCGAAAGCACCGGAGCCGGTACGCCGTTCGGATCGGTGCGCAGGCCGGTCGGGTGCCATTTGTCGGTGCCGTCGAACCACCACAGCGTGTCTGCGTTGGCGATGCCGGCATTGCCGATGGTGCCGACGTAGAGCGCACCTAGCGTGCCGCGCTGCGCCGGTGGATCGCCTGCAGCGGGCGGTGCGTCCAGGTTGACCGCGATGTCCGTCCACACCGCAGCGTCGAGCAGCGAGGGCGGGGCGGGCGGGCGCTTCTTGACCTTGCCGCTGGGGGAGTAGCCGGCCGGCATGACATCCCGGGAAGTCCAGGTGCCAGGGCCGCCGGCGTTGTGCGAGCCTGCCGTGCGTTCGTAGCGCCGCAGCCGCTGGTTGCACAGCACCCAGGCCACGTCGGGGCTTTGCCAGCGGCAGACGGTGATGGGCTGGCCGATGCCGTCCTGGGCCGTGTTGCCGGGCAGGGGGTCGGTGGCGGTCGGCAGCGTCACCCAGCTGACGCCGAAGTCGTCGGAGTACCAGAGGCGGCGGGTGCCGATCAGCGTCTGGCTGAAGCCGGGCGTGATGGCCGGCGGCGAGGCTCGCACATGGGCGATGCACGCCGGCATGGAGTAGAACGCGGCCTTTTCGCTCTCGGCTTTCACCAGCGTGCCGGCACGAACCAGGGGGCCGGTGCCGCCGGTCGCATCGACATTCCAGTTGCCCTGCACGTACTGCGACATCGAGTGGTCGGGGCTGGCGGCATCCATGATCACGCCGCCGCCATCGCCCAGGAACTTCATCTTCCACACCCCGCTGGACACGCGCGTCACCACGCCGTTGTCCTGCAGCCCGGCGATGAGGTGGCCCTCGCAGCGCGGATGGCCCGCGACGTAGTTCGACTCGCTGATCGACAGGCCCCGGTTGCAGGCGTAGAAGCCGGCCGGCCGCGTCGGCCGATCGGATCGGAAGACGCCGCCGTCGCAGCCCGTCCACAGCCGCGCGCCGCCGTTGCTGTACGCCAGCGCATGCACGTCCGGGTGCACGCCCACGCCGATCATCGTGTAGGGCGTCGCAGCGAGGCCATAGCTCAGCACGCCCGCGTTGCCCGGGTCGGGCGCGACATCGGCCACCACGATGGAGGCGTTGTATTGCACTTGTGTACCGTCGAGCGTGAAGTCCTCCAGGTAGCTGCCGGCCAGCGCCACGCGGTTGGCGTTGGCCGGGTCGACGGCGATGGCAATGTCGTAGAAGCCCTGGTCGCGCAGCACATCGGGCACGCCGACCACGCCATGCGCGACGGGCGGCGTCCCGGCTGCCGGATTGGTCACGCGGTACAGCGCGGCGGTGCCGACATCGCCCTGGTCGCCGAGCACCCACACCTGCGTGGGCGGCGTGGAGGCGGCCAGGCTGGCGCGGCCGTCGGTGTAGAAAAAAGGCGATGCGGCGTCGACATCCACCGGCTTGAACTCGTCCGCAACCACGTCGCGCACCCACAGGCCGACCTTCGCGCCGTCTTTCACCCAGACCCAGCAACGCGCCGGGATGGTGCCGTGCGCCGCCGTCCAGAGCAAGTCGGTGCAGGCGGTCGCCAGCGAATCGAAGGGCGCGGAGGCCGGGCGCTCCCAGTTGATGTTTGCGCCGGGTGCCGCAGGCCGCTGGTACAGGCCGGTGAGCGTGGCGGCGAGCACGATGCTGCCGCCGGGCTCGCGCACGATGCGATAGATGCCGTTGTTGACGAGGTTGGGCGCTTCGCGAATCCACGGATCGGCGGCGACCGATTTCACCGGCTTGTCGCCCACCAGGATGCCGACGCCGCCTTCGGAATCACCGGGCTGGGCGGTCATCTCGCTGCTGACTTCGCCGGTTCCGAGAAACACCAGGTCGTCGCCTTCGGCGGTTCCGAATTCGACATGCAGTGCGCCACAGGCGTTGCGTTGCGCCGGCCGCAGGATGCCGGCCGTATTGGTCGAGGCCAGGCCGGCGACCGAGACCCAGCTGGCGCCGCCGTCCTTCGAGTACCAGACGCCGCCGTTGGCCGAAGCAGCATAGATGCGCAGGCCGGCCTCGTGCACGCAGAGCGCGTTGACGCGCCCGCTCACACGCGGGTTGCCTTCGGCCTGCCCGCCCAGCACGGTGGCCGGGCCGAGCTGCTGCCACAGGTGCTGGCGGCCACTGGCGGGCGCGAAAGGCCCAGGCGCAACGCCCGCGCGGCGGCGTACCGGCGGCGGTGCGGTGGCGCGGCTGGTGCGCAGCGCGGTGTCCAGGTCGAGCCCGTTGCGTCGGCGTGCGTTGAAGCGCGCGCGCCCGGCCGGGTCATCGCCTTCACCCTCGTCCTGTCGTCCCGCCGGCGCGACCGGCCAGTCGTAGCGGCTCATGGTGCGGCCCCTCCGGGTTTGTCGGGCGCCACGCGAATCCAGCCCTCGCGCAGTTCGGCCGGCGTGTCCGGCAGCAGCGCGGTCTGCGTGGCGGCCAGAATGGCATCGGTGCGCCAGGTGGCCGGCGTGTCGCGCCACAGGAAGTTCTGGTTCTTGCCGAACACCGAGACCTTGGGCAGGCGCACCTGGCCTTCGGTGTCGAGGTCGGTTTCCACCAGCACGGGCCCGGTGCGCAGCGACGGCGCGATCGCCGCCAACCCCGGGCCGACCCAATCGCGCGCCAGCGCGAGCGCCTTGCGCGGCAACACGCCCGACGTGAGCGAGGCCTTGCCGGCCGGGTGCATGAAGATCGTCAGCGTCACGGTCTGGCCGATGTGAAGCAGCAGTGTGTCGGCATCGTCGCTGCCGGCGATGTACGGATGGGTGATCGAGGTCTTCGGCGGCATGCCGGTGACGCTCGCGTACAGGCCGAGCTGGCCGCGGCTGCGCCCACTGTCGGTGGCGCTGCCGGCGATCGCCTTGTCGACCAGGCGGAAGTGCGCGTAGTCGTCGTCGACGAAGAAGCCGAGCACGCCGTCGTCGCTGCGCGTCAGCTCGCCGATGCGCACCGGGAACGCATGGCGCGCGGCGCCACGCTCGGCGTCGGCCCATTCCTTCGCACGCTGCGGATCGGACAGGTCGATGTCGTCGGGCGGCTTGAGTTCGAGCCGCAACTGGGCACGCACCACCGCGACCGGCCGGCCCACCAGCCCGGCGACGTGCTCGCTGCCGAGCGCCGCGAAGGTGTCGACCGTCCATAGCGTGGTGTCGATCGCGCGCAGCAGCGCCGACAGGGCCGACTCGGGGTCGGCATCGGGTTCCAGCGGCGCGCCGCCACGCCCGGCCGCGTCGGCGGCGACCAGCCCCGCGGCGAAGCGCCCGAGCACCTGCTGCGCGGGCGCGAGGCCGTAGAGCGGCCCGGAATCCGCCGGGCCTTCGCGGCCCGCCGCGATCTCCCACATCACGCCGCCGCTGACCGGTTCGTGCAGCAGCTCGCCGATTGGCGCACCATCGATGCCGAACAGTTCGAGGCTTTCGTCCAGGTGGTCGGGCATCACGAAGCCGGCCACCGGGTTCACCTGCAGCGTGGTGTCGATCTGGTCGATGCGCGCCTCGACGCCTTCGGTGCCCACCGCGGTCGATGCCTCCACCAGCCGGAACTGCCAGCGCGACGGCCGCAGCAGCCGCGGCGCGACGGTCATCGCGTTGGGCCGGGTCGGCAGGATGTTGCGGGTCGGCGTGACCACGGTCGCCACCGGCACGTCGAGCGTGCGCCCGAACACATCGAGCAGGCGCGCGCGCGCCAGCTCGATGCAACCGGCCAGCACGCCGCGCGGTGCCGCGACCGGTGCCGGGTTGCCGACGCTGCTGCCATCGCCGGGCCGACGCAGCCCGTCGCTCACCGCGAAGCCGAGCAGCTGCGCGCGCACGCCGTCGAGCGCCGCCGTCACCACGTCGAGGTTGCGAACCGCTTCATCGAGCGCGCTGAACGCGTCCTCGGTGGTCTGGTCGACCAGGCCGGCGCCCGCATCGTCGAGGGCGTCCTCGCGCTTGAGCCAGTCGGTGATGGCGTCATGCAGCGTGCCGGCCGCGCCGGTGGTGAGCTGTGCGCGGCCACGCAGCGTGGCGGTATCGCCGTCGAACACGGTGCTCGCCGATTCGAGATCGATCGCGCCGAGTTGCCAGGCCGCCAGCGTCGGCGGATCGAGCCCTTCGACCTTCAGCTCCCATTCCAGCCACATCGGCACCCACGGCTGGGCCCAGGTCGTGACGCCGACCAGATCGGGGTCGACGCCCTTGTAGAGCGAGAACTTGCGCACCTCGTCGGCCAGCATGGTCTGCTGCTGGCGCAGGCCGGGCTCGATCGGCCCCTGCGCGGCAGCGGCCTGCCGACGCCGCGCCTGCGGCGTCTTCGCGAGCGTGGGGTGGAACGCGACAGTGGCACCGTCGTAGGTGCCGTCGTGGCCGAAGCGCAGCACCGATTCGGCCTTGAGCCGGCTGAAGATCGCGCCGCGCTCGGCTTTCGATGGCGTCACCGCATCGGCGATCCAGTCGTCGTGGTACGGGTCGTGCAGCAGCGCCTCGCGCGCCAGCGTGAGCACCTCGCCGGGCACGGCGCCGTTGCCGAGCGAACGGATGAAGCGATCCCTCGCAATCACGCCGCTGATCTCCTGGATCACGTGGGTCGGCCAGCGGCAGGTGAGCTTGCCGTCGGCCGAGCCGCGGCCGTCGTTGCCGTGGCGCAGGCTGCGCGCGGCGCCGCGGATCGCCACCATCGGCTCGTCGGCGAAGGTGAAGCGCGCGGCTGGGCGGTTCACCACGCGCGCCTCGGTCGGTGCCAGCACCTCGCCCACGCGCGAACGCGCCACGTCGTTCACCATCGCCGCAGTGGCCTTGACCAGCGTGGGCTTGCCCTTGCTCGCGAACAACGTGGTGCCGCTCGCGCCCTGGGTGGCCTGCGGCGCGCCGTCGAAAGACCGCTTCGATCCGGCCGACGCCGCAGCCACGTCGCGGTGCTTGCCGACCTTGAGTCCGCCGGCACCACCGGTCTGCACGCGCTGCAGGTAGCGGTCGTTGCCCGCCGATCCGGCCGGCACCGATGAGAACGCGGCAGCGTGCTCGTGCTCTTCCAGCTCCACCAGCCCGTCGGCCGAGGCCAGCCGGTTCACCTTCTGCGCGGTGAAGGCGGCCAGCAAGCGTTCGGAGGTGCGGCGCTGTTCCGCCGTGGCCTGCGGCACCGCGGCCAGGGCGGCGAGCAGGTCGTCGTCGTGCTGGCCGAGCGCGACGCGCAGTTGCGCTGCGTCCGGGCGCCGGTCCACCGGCGCCTTGCCGGCCACCGGCACGCCGTAGATCGCGCCGTGCAGCAGGGAAGAGCGCAACTGCCAGGCCGGTGCCACGAAACGCTTCGCAGCATCGCTGGCAAACGTGGAGGCCGCCGTGAGCGTTTGCTGCTCCATGAAGGTCTTGTCGATCGGCACATGCGGCTGCGCCGGTGCAGCAGCGGCCGCTGCGGCCGCGGCCACGCCGGTGCGCTTGAGGACGGCGGCCTGCACCGGGCGCTTGCTCGACCAGCGCTCTTCGGTCGTCAGGCCCAATGCGCGGCGCAGCTCGAACTGCGCGCGCTCCTGCTGCAGCGCCCACTGCTCGTCGCCCCATTCGGCTAGCAAACGCCAGCGCATGCGGTCGAGCAGTTCGTGCAGGCTGCCCTTGCTGCGCGCCGCGTCGAGCGGGTCGCGCGCCGGGTTGCTCCACCAGCCCGAGACGACGTAGGCCGCGCAGTCTTCATCGACCCCCGTGGGCGCCAGCGTGGCGATGTCGTCCAGCGGATCGTGAAAGGCAAAGCGGTTCTGCACCGCGTCGTACACCGCTGCCCAGCTCACCGCGCCGCCCACGGTGCCGGTGAGCTGATCCTTTTCGAGCGCCACGCCGAGCGGCACGGCGCCCGGATGGCTGCCTTCCGTCCAGCTGCCGAGCGGCACCGCGATCGCGCGGTCGGCTTCGAGCGCCCAGCCGGTCAGCACCGCGTCGGTGCCGCCGCGCGGCAGCACGATGCGCAGCACCACCCAGCGATCCGGCAGCACCGGCAGCGCGAGCCGGTTGGCGCTGCCATCGGCGCGCCGGTCGAAGCTGCCGCGCAGCAGCGCATCGGGCATGGCCCAGTGCAGGTGCACGCCGGGCGCGCGCGGCGTGCCTTCGGTGAACGGGTCGGGCATGCCGTCTTCGGGATTGCTCACGCCCACGCCATTGGCGCCGGCCAGCAACATCGGCAGCCGCACCATCTTTTCGGTGGTGCCCTTTTCGACGTAGAGCGCCTGCACGTCCATCGGCACCAGCAGGCGGTGCTCGCGCAGCAGGTATTTGTCCCAGGTGGAGATCTCGCGCACGTCGAGCTGCGCGCGGTCGGCGGCCAGAAAGCGCTTGCCGCGCGTGAGTTCGCGCACGGTGCCGGCATCGAGCTTGACGCGATCGATCATGGGTTCACCCCGTTCACTTTCGCGGCCACGGTGCTCTTCCAGGCGACCAGCGAGACCGTCGCCTTGAACTGGTCGAGCCCGTAGAACTTCTTGCCTTCCAGATCCTTCGGGTCGCCGAACACCTGCCGGTAGGGAAAGCGCAGCATCTGCAAGGCGTACTCGTTCGCCTCCAGCGCGCCGTTGGCATTCGGCGCCCTGGCGGCCAGACGCTTGCGCAACTCGGCCAGGTTGATCACGCCCGGTGCATTGCGGCGGAACGGCACGTCGACCGAGTTGGCTGCGGTGATGTCGTCTACCGGCGGCACCGGGTTGCCGTTGGCGTTGTCGCGCATTTGCACCTTGGCGCTGCGCTGGGCGGGCGGCGCGTCGGTGTCGAAGCGCACGCCGAACTGGATGCCCTGGCGCGGCTCCTCGATGTGAACCACGGCCGGCACGCCGTCGAACAGCACCAGCAGCACCGCGGGCGCCAGGCGCTCCATGCGCAGCACCTTCATGCGGTCGGGGTCGGACTCGGCCACGGTGGTGAGTGCGTCGTCCTTCAGCAGGTCGCGCGAATAGGCGCGCACATGCAGGTTGGGCCAGCCCGAGACCGCACGCGAGCGCAGGATGAAGCCGGTGATGGTGCCGCCCGTGTCCGCCAGCCGCTTCTCGCCGCGTGGTGTGCGCACCGTGCGTTCGGTCTCGTCGACGTCGTCGCGGATGTGCGGGTACACCGCCTCCAGCTGGGCGCGGTCGGCGCTGCTGATGGTGCCGACGCTCAATGCACCCTGCACCAGCGCGTCGGTCCACGCGCGGTCGATGTAGAAGAAGCGGATCGACTCGATCGGCAGCAGGTCGGCGTCGGGCACGAGGTAGCTGAAGGGCACGCCGTGCAGCAGCCGCAACCGTGCCAGGAAGCGGCGCAGTTCGCCCGGCACCACGTGGTCGCCGTCGCCGGGGTCGTGGTCGGTGACGATGCCCGCGTAGTTCATCGAGGCAGCCTTGGCCGCGTCGAGCGCGATGGTGGCACTCATGAAGTTTTTCATGGCGCGTCCTCCTCTTCGCTGTCGGCCTGCGCCTCGGCGCCGGCGATCAATGCATCGAGCGCATCGGGCGGCGGGGTCGTCCGCGCGGCCGCCGCGGCGCGCGCGCCGCCCCTCACAGGCGGCGCGGCGACCTTCGGCGGCATCGCGACGCCGAGCGCATGGTCGAGTTCGCCGCGCAGCGCATTGCGCAATCCGGCCACGGCCTTGGTGTCGAAGCGGATGCCGCCGTCTTCGCTGGCCACCGGTGCGCGCGCCTGCGCGATGGCCGCGAGCAGCCCGATCTGGTCGCCGGTCTTGCGGATCACTTCCAGATCGATGCCGAGCCCGGCCGCGATCAGCACATCGAGCTCGCCTTTCACCGCGATCTCGCGGCCCGGGTCGGCGATCGGCCGGCGCGGGCCGATGATCTTGTCGGGGTTCTTCACCATCTCGCCGATCGCCTCGAGCGCGACGAAGCGGCCGAGGTCGATGCGCACGCCCGACAGCTCCGGCATCGCATAGGGCAGTGCCTGCATCAGCAGCTCGCGCACGCGCCCGGCGCCGAACTGCTCGCTGCGAAAGCGCATCAGCGCCGACACCACGGAGAGTTGCGACAGGCCGAGCAGCCGGCCGATCTCGAAGGCGGCGGCGAGCGCGAGATCCTCGCGGCCATCAGGCACGATGCGGCGCAACTGATCGGCCGAATGCGCGAGCGGCGGCAAGCCGCTGCCGGTCGCCGCGTCGCGCGTGGTGGGGAAGGGCACGCAGGGACCGCGGTACCAGGCGCGCACCGGGTCGCCGCGCCGCGTGCGGTGGCCGAGGCCGATGTGCCCGGTCTGCACCACTTCCGGCCCGGGCCCAGCGGCGGGTGCGGCATTGGCCGGTGCGGCTTCGGGCACCGTGCCGAGCAGGCCGACGTCCAGATCCTGCATCAGGGTTTCGAAGGTGGCGCCTTCGTTCGTGGTGAACGACCAGTGCGCGAGCACCGGGAAGCGCAGCACCTTTTCGATCGCGAAGGTTTCGATCGGAAAACGGAAACCGCGTCCCATCGTGTCGCGCACCAGCTTCTTCGCATCGGGGTCGAGCGCGACGGCCTTCACCGCGGCGCTCGCGCTCGCCCATTGCTTGCCGACCGTGCCCTGCGTCATCGTCTGCGCGCCGTCGAGCGCAACGCCGACCTTGGGCGAGGCATGCGCGGCCTGATGCAGCGCGAGCGGTGCACGTGCCCGGCCGGGCGCCGCGTCGCCCAGCACGCTGGCGCCCGGCAGCACCACGTTGCCAATGCCGACACCGCCCATCACGCGCGGATCGGGCCCGATGCCGGCGTCGATTTCTGCCAGCACCGACCAATCCTGCGCCAGCACGAATTCGAAGTGGTTCTGGAACGGCTCGGGCGGCGGCAGCGCGGCGAGCTGGCCTTCGAGGTTCACCAGGCAGGCCATGTAGCGCACCGGCGCATTCTTCGCGGCGTCGAATACCGGCAGCCGATTCGCCAGCACCACGGCAAGCCAACCGTCGTCGTCGCCGTTGGCCAGCTCGGTGTCGTTGACGTCGACCTCGCGCACGTGTGTCAGCAGCGCCAGATCTTCAAGGCACGGAAAGATCTTCTTCACCACCGTCTCGGTCACCGCGAGATAGAGGCCTTGCTCGACGTCCTTGTCCTGCGCGTCCAGCAGCGTGGTGCCGGTGGTGACGCATTGCGCCACCGCCGTGGCCGTGGAAAGTTGCGCCTCGCCTTCGGCCACGACCACGAGCGCGAGCCAGGGCGTGGGTGAGGGCTGCACCAGCCCCGCGGGGTTGCGCTCCCAGGGCAGGGTGCGGCGCTTGAGCACGATCTGCGGCAGGCGGTCGCCGAACGCGCCTTCGGCATTGGCCGGTGGAAAGGTCGACAGGATCTGATCCGTCGGCATCACGTAGCGCGGCGCCGTCACCGTCACGTGCGTGTGCTCCGGCGCCACGGTGAAGGGCAGGCCGGTCTGCTCGCTGACCAACTCGTAGGCGCCCGCCGTGAGCGGCGGCATGACGTTCGAATGCAGCACGAAATGTCCGGTCTTGGGCATCAGCGGTGCCCTCCCTTCTTGCGCCTGCTTGGCGGGTTGGTGCCAGCGGCGGCGAGCGGCCGGCCGCTGGCGAGTGCGCGTGCTTGGTGGCGCTCGGTGGATGTGCGCACCGGGCCGAGCCATGCGAGGCGGCTGGCTGGCGCGTCCTTCGCCGGCGCAGCCGCAAAGGGCCGCAGCGCCGCGTCGAGCCCGCGCGCCGAGATCGCCGCGATGGCGCCGGTCGCGTCGAGCTGCGACGAGCCCATCACGCCAACGAGTGACCAGCCCGCTTCGCTGGCGATCGTGACCACCACCGGGCCGCTTCCGTCGGGCACGATGTCATAGGCCAGCACGCTGCGGTTTTCCATGGCGAGCAGCACCGGGGCCAGCGCTTCGCCGGCTGCGTCCTGCCGGCGCTCGGCGCCGTCCAGGCCCATCAACAACTGGCGCGCGCCGGCCGCATCGCCGAACGCCGCCGGGTCGTCGAGCACGATGACCACGCTGCGAGGCGCTTGCGTGAAGGTGGTGCTGACGGTGCTCACGCCGCGCGCGAGTTCGGCACCGCTCACCCAGCCCGCGTCGAGCCGTTCACGGTGCAGTGCCAGCGTCTCGCCGTTCGAGCGCACCACGCAGCCCGGCGCCAGCGCGCTCGACCAGCCGGCGTAGGGCAGTTGCATGCCGGCATGCCAGCCGGCCAGCCCGGCGTCGATCGCGGCGCCCGCCTGCGTGCTCTGGCCGATGGCCACGATGCGCTCGGCGCCGGCTGCGATCTCGATGCTGCCTTGCTTGCCGGTCACGTCGGGGCCCACCAATTCGTCTGCCAGCAGCTTGCCGCCGAGGCCCAGCAACACCACGCGCGCCGGCGCACCGCTCACGCCCAGCCGCGGGCGCGCGCCGCCGAGCGCGGCATCAGCTTTGGCATTGGGCAGTTTCAGCACCACCGTCTGGCCCGGCAGCAGGCTGGCGCCGGGCTGGCCAATGGCCGCAGTGGCCGCGCGCGCGCTGCGCGGCCCGGCTGCCAGCGCCGCAGTGAAGTCGCCGAGCAGCGCGGTGGATGCGCCGCTGCGCGCCACCACGGCCGGCGCCGCATGCCCGATCGCCGTGACCGGCACGGCGACCGCGCCGATCACCGTCTTGACCTTGTCGGTGCGCACTGCCTGCGGCTCGGCGAGCACCAGCCGCGCCGCGATCGAACGGCTGCGTTCGGCTTCGACCGAGGCGAAGCTCGGCGGCGCCACGCGCCAGGCCTTGGCCGAGCCCTTGACCGTCGTGCGGGTGGCCGACGCGACGCGCAGGTCCACCGTCGCCCCCGACATGAAGCCGACCGCCACCGGCGCGTCCACGAAGTGGTCGTAGACCTTGGTTCCGGGCGCGGCGCCGACGGCAGGCACCACCGTCGCCGGATCGGTCTGCAACCCTTCGGCCAGGGTGCCCAGCAGCGGCGGTGCCTGGCGCTCGCCGCGCAACGACGCCATCGCCGTGGGCGTGGCCGCAAGAAAGGTTCTGGCCTGCTGGAACGCGGCCGCCACCGTGGTCGGTGCGGTGATCAGACCGGCCACGGCCTGCGCCTGGGTCTTGAGCAGGCTCACGTCGACGCTGCGGCGCGAGAAGGGCAGCGGCTTGCGCTTGCCCGCGACCACCTGGTAGTACGGGATTTCCGGCCCGCCGCCGGACGGCGTGGCGCGCGAGACCAGGTCGAGCTCGTTGAGCGCCTCGATCATCTCGGCCTTCGGCACCTTGCGGTTGTCCGCGTCCTGCGGCGGGCCCCAGATGCCGATCGGGAAGCTGCCGAACGGCCGCGCCGTGGCCACGAACGGGAACGGCTGCGTGGCACCGGCACGCTTCCAGGTGAGCTGGATGACCGGCTGCAGGTTCTGCGCATC
The DNA here is from genome assembly GCA_040003555.1 of Variovorax sp. Classification (GTDB taxonomy): domain Bacteria; phylum Pseudomonadota; class Gammaproteobacteria; order Burkholderiales; family Burkholderiaceae_C; genus Variovorax. The sequence goes on from JBDUCH010000004.1 coordinate 31,723, forward strand.
CATCGGCGCCACGCCCAGCGCGCGGCTGGCCGCATGCGGCGTGGTCGCGCCGGCGGCGGCCTGCACCCGCGTGACGCTGGTGGCTGGCACCGTGCTGGTGAAGGTCAGGCCGAACTCGACCACCACCACGAAAGGCCGCGCGGCCGACCCGTCCGGTGTCGAATCCTCGCCCTTGGCCGGCAGCGTGCCGAACGAAGTCATGAGCGCATGCGCCAGCGCGCCACCGTCGCCGGCTTCGAGGTACTTGTCGATGAAGGCCGGAGCCGACAGTGGCTGCTTCTGGGCCTGGTCGGAACCGCCGAACTCGACGGTGAGTTCGATCGGCCCGACTTCGAACGTGGCCTTGCCGTGGAAGTCCGGGCCGGTCACCTCGATCCGCGCGCCGATGCTGATCGAGATGGTGATCTCGCCGAAGATCCAGGTGTCGATGGTCACGCCCGCGGCGATGCGCGCATAGGCGTCGACGTCGTAGTGGAACGGGTCGAAGTAGACGATGCCGTTGGCGCCGAACTTCACTTCGGCCCAGGCCGGGCCGAAACTTGCCGAGGCTTCGAAATCGCCGCCGGCCATCAGCGCCTCGGAGGTCAGCGCGAAGTAGCTGCCCGACTTGATGACGATGTTGTCGCTGACGCTCCAGCGCATGCCGAGCCGCGGCACCTGCGGGTAGCCGTCCCGGTGGAAGTCCGGGTGGTAGCCGCCGAGCGTCAGCACGAATTCGCCCTTGTGCTCGCCCTTGAACCAGATCACGTAGGCGAAGCCGCCGGTGAGCTTGATGTCCGGGTACAGCAGCCACGAGTTGTCGGTGAGCTGGCCCTGCACCCACAACACCCCTTCGCTGCTCGAGAAGCGCACCATCAGCGCCAGCTCGATCGACACCAGCGCCACCTGCGGCCGCGGCAGCGCCATGCGCGCCAGGCCCAGCAGGTTGATGTCGAGCCCGTCGCCGATCTCCACCGCCACCACCGCGATGCCGTCGACCAGCGCGAAGCTGTTGAACGACAGGCCCGCAGCGAACCAGAAGGTGCCCTTCTCCATCGGGAAGTAGTCGCCCAGCTTGCGCAACTGCGTCATCGGATCCTGCGGCTGCGCGGCGATGTCGAGCGCCTGGATCAGCGGGTAGTCGCCGAAGCGCGAGAGGTCGGTCGGCACCACCAGCTTGCGGTTGATGCCGAAGCCGCCGCCAATGCCCGTGAGGAAGAACGCGGGTGGCCCGCCGATCGGCCCGTTGACCGCGCCGACCGCGAAGAAGGCGGTGAACTTCTGGCCCGCGACGGTGCCTTCGCCGTAGCCGCCGTAGATCGTGATGCCGTAGACGCCGAAGCGGCCCAGCAGCATGCCGAGGTACTCGACGCCCGCGGGCGTCTGCTGCTTGAGCAGGCCGCCCGCGATCGACACGCCGGCCATGTTGGCCGACACCGCCAGGCCCGCCAGGTCGACCGCCCAGTTGTTCGCGTTGAAGAAGTCGCCGTTGGCGGTGAGGTAGGTGATCTGCAGGTCGTCGACCGCGCAGGTCAGGCCGAACATCGACACCGAGCCGTCCATCAGCAGCGAGATGCGCTCGACGCGGCCGGCCGGCATGGTCGCGCCGAAGCCGATCTGCTCGAGGTAGAGCGGGCCGAAACCCTTCTGGATCGCGATCCACCAGGGCCCGTCGCCGTCGCCCGCGCGCAGCGTTACGTGTACCGGCTGGTTGTCATGCTTCTGGATTGCGAGTGCAGGCGAGAAGGCCGGTTGCGGCGGCTTCGGGCCGGTGTCGCGCATGATGCCCTGCGCGATGCCGTTGTCGCCCTTGGCGCCGCCGGCCGACACCGCCAGGTTGGAGAACTGCAATTGCACGCCGCCACTGCGCGCGCCGCCGCCATCGATCTTCGCGAACGCATGCAGCGCGATCGATTCGAGCGTGATGCCGGCGTCGAGCAACGGGCCCGAGTTCTTGCCAATGCGCAGGCCGACGCCGTTGACCGTGAGGCTCGGCGTGAAGCGCAGCGGCAGCGTGTCGGGCAGGAAGCCGACGAACAGGCCGCCGTTGCCGGGTGGGTTGTTTTCGATCCACGCGTCGTCGTTTTCCAGCCACAACATCACGTTGCCGGTGACGAGCGGGAAGCGTTTCGCCAGGCCGGCCTGCAGGCCGATCGTGCCGCCAGTCTTGGTGAACGAGACCGTGAAGCCGTCGATGGTGATCGCGATGCCGGCGCCGGCGATGTTGCCGAACAGCTTGTGGATGCGCGCCAGCAGGGTGGCCGGGTCGAACATCCCGTTGATCAGTTGCGTCGGGTTGGCCTGGTCGCGCAGCACCACGCCACGCATCATGTTGCGCACGTTGGTGGCGCCCACGGCGCTGTCGAGCAATTGCGTCACGGCCGGCTGCGCCATGGCCACGCCGGCCACCAGGTCGGCCACCACCTCGACGATGCGCAGCGCCACCTTGGCCGGGTCGACGCTGTCGAGGCCGCTGACGACGGGGCCGTCGCTCGCGACCAGCGCGAACTGGTGCGTGTCGAGCAGCCAGCGGATCGCGAAGCGGTGCGTGTCATCGACCGACATGCCGATCGCCACGCGCCGGCCGTCCGCCGGGGCGTTGCCTGCCACGACGGTGACGAAGGGCCGCAGTTCGACGCCGCCGGCATCGATCTGCGCCGGGCCTGCGGTAACGCTGAGTTCCTCGATGCCGGTCGCCGCCAGCGCGAGTGTGAAGCTGATGTTTTCGATACCCGGCACCGCGATGTCGTTGCCGCTCAAGGCCACTGTGCCGCTCGCAGGGCTCCACGCCAGCGCGAAACCGCCAATCGCAACGGTCAGCGTGTTGGCGTTCACGGTGGCCGCGACGGTCGCGGGCATGAAGCTGTCGAGCAGGGGGGCGATCGCCGTGAGGCCGGTCGACGCGATCGATGGCAGCGCCAGTACGAGCTGGCCGGTCGGGTTGAGCGCCCAGTTGTGCAGCGCCGCCGCGTCGAACTTCTTCGGCGCGCCGCTGCGCAATGCCAGCGCGTCGCCGACCGTGCCGACGAGCTGCCCGACCGTGCCATTGATGCCGGCGAGTTGGTCGAGCAGAAAGGGCAGCGCCGCCTCGGCCGCCGCCGCCAGCGAGCCGAGGCCCGCGAAGGGCACCAGCGGGATGTCCGCGCCCGAGGCGGGCCGCACGAAGAGTTCGATACCGCCCGTGCCCAGCCGCGCATGCACGGCTTGCCGGCCCGAAGCGGCGCCGGTGAGGCCGACATGCAGCTGCAGGCCCAGGGTCGGAGGGCCGGCGCTGCCGAGCGTGAGACTGGCGCCGAGCCCGGCGGCCAGCCGCGCGGCCACCCCGGCTGGCGGTGCCCAGGCACCGGGGTCGATATCGAGCGCCAGCCGCGCGCCGGCCGCCGCCGGTGCAACGCTGAACGTGATGCCGCTGCCCAGCGCCAGCGGCGAGCCCGCCGCGCCCGCCACGCCCAGCAGCGGCCGCAACGCATCGAACAGCGCCTGGATGCGCGCCGGGTTGGCGCCGAGCGAGCCGGCACTGCGCAGCCAGCCCGCCGGGTCGGCCAGCAGCCCAGCCAGCGGGCGGATCGCGCGCTGCGCATCGCCGGCCGCACCTGCCAGCAGGCCGAATGCATCGAGTGCCGCGTCGATCACCGGACGCGCCGCTTCGTCGGCCTGGCGCATCAGTTCAAGCGCGGCGTGGCCGCCGAGACTGGGCGCGCTGCGCGCTACCGCGCGGGCGATCGCCTGCGCATCGGGGTTCGGCCACAGCGCCACGGTGTCGGTCGCGCCACCGGACTGGTGCCACTGCAGCGACACCCGCAGCGGCTGCAGCGCGAGCACGAGGTTGAGCGCACCGGCCGGCTGCGTCGGCGTGTCGGCACCAAAGCGCAATTCACCGCCCAGCCCGGCAGGCGACGCGGTGATGTCGGCATGCCAGCCGAAGCGGCCGCTGGCGTTGCCGCCGCCCTGCACGCGCACCGAGCGTGCGGCCAGATCGACGCTGTCGCCGAGCGGCCCGAGCAGCACCGCGACCGCTTCGGACAGCTCGGCGCCGGCCGCCGCCATGCGCTGCCGCAGCAGGCCACCCGGGTCGTGCAGCAACTGGTCGAGGGCGTCGCCTGCGAGGCCCCCCGCAGGGCTCGTGAGGCCGAGAGCCGACAGCAGCGAATCGAGCGCCAGCGATGCAATGCCCGCCGCGTCGGCACCGATGCGCTGCACCGCAGTGGCCAGCAGCACACGCGCCTCGGGCAGCAGCGGCACGGCGCCCGGGCCGGTGCCGAGCACCAGCCGTTCCCACGACTGGCCGAACACGCGGGCGTCGTGCAGCGTGACGGTTGCCGTGCCCGTGCTGCTGCCGTCGAGCGGCAGCCCGATGTCGGCCGTCACGCAGCGCAGCTCGAGCTCGGGCGTGGCGCTGAGCCAGCCGAGCCGGTCGCCAACGCGCAGCTGCACGCGCAGCTGGTGTGTGGTGTCGATGCCGGCGGTGGTCTTGTCGAACGAGAACAGCGTGAGCAGGGCGCTGCCGGTGATCGAGAGGGCGCCGCTGGTGGTGGGTGCGAGCACCAGCCGCAGCCCGGCCTGCACGCCGGTGGGCTCCGGCAGGGGGATGGCCGCGCGGGCGCGTGCGCGCTGCGCCAGGCGCGCCGCGACGATGGCTGTGATGGCCCGTGCGATCCGGCTTGCCGGCACGGCGCCGAACACCGCGGTCACGGCAAGGCCGGCGCGCGGTGGTGCGGGGGCGATGGCGGGTGGCCGGAGTTCGGCCGCAGGGTCGGCCCGGTCGACCAGTTCCATCATCGCGCCGACGAGGCCGCGGCCAAGCGCGAGGTCTTCGTCGTCGGGCTCGTCGTCGGCCGTCGGCGCGGACGGCAGCAGCCGGTGCAGCAGCCGCAGCGCATCGGCGGTCGGCTGGGTGGTGATCGCGGTCAGCGCGATCGGCGCGAGCGGCGTGCCCAGCGTGACGAGATCGGTGACGGCCGCCTGGGCCTGCGCCGCCAGGCGCGCGGCGTGCCCGGCGCCGTCGAGCGCGACCAGTGCAATGTCGTTGCTGACGCCGGCCAGCGCATCGAGCACGCGCGCCAGCCGGGCGGCCTGTTCCGGCGTGCCGTCGGTGGTGTTGCCGGTGGTGCTGCCGGTGGCCAGGCAATCGGCGCGGCCGCCGAGCGCGATGAACCAGTCGCCAACCGCGGCGGCGGGCACGGCGAACATCGTGGCGTCGAGTCGCGGCGTACCGAGGTCGATGCGGCGGCCGGCCGGCACATCGGGCCAGGCCGCGCTGCCGAGCGCGACGTAGACCGTGGTGGTCGGGATGCGGCCGGTCAGGTCTTCCAGGTCGATCTGGCCGAACAGCTGGCCGGCCGCAAAGCCCGCCAGATCGATCGTCACGCCGGTGGCGGGCACGGCGGGCGCCACGACGCGGCCGTCGCCCCCCACCCAGCGCTGCGCCAGCGCGGCGAGGCCGGTGGCGACGTCGCGGGCTTCCACCAGTTCGCGCACGTCGGCGGCCACGCGGGCCTCGTCCGCCAGGCTGGCCGCGAGCGCGGCGGGCGAGAGCCCCGGGTCGCCCGGGCGCCAGTTGCGCAGCGGCTCGGGCGCACGCGTCAGGCGCGGCTCCAGTCCGGCGGGCGGGAACCACACAGCCAGGTTCGGCAGTTCGTCGGCGAGCGCCAGGCGGTACGGGTCATCGGGATGCCCGGTGCCCTCGATGAAGCCGCGGTTCGGACCAGTGCCCGCGAACAGGTCGGCCAGCAGCGCGAGGGCTTCAGGCCCGGCATCGCTCAGCGCGAGGCGCGGCAGCCAGCCGCGCAGTGCCTGCGCCGGATCGCCGACCAGGTCGGCCAGGCGCAGGCGCGCGCCGCTGTCGGCGATGCCGGCGGTCGAGGGCAGCTCGGTCGTCCAGCCGAGCGCCGCGACGGTGTCGCCGAAGAAGCCGCCGAGCAGTTCGCCCAGATAGCCGACCAGTGCCTCGACGCCGTCCCAGGCCGCGGGCGGCAGCGTGACGCTGCCGTCGGCTGCGATCACCGGCAGCGCGATCGGCACGCTCAGGTTGCCGGTGGCGAGGTGCAGGTCGGGTGCGCTCACGCTGGCCGCGAGGCCGCCGGCCGGTGTCCAGCCAAGCCGCAGGCCGACGCCGCGTGCCGTCAGCGCCGTACCGCTGCCGAGCGCGAGCGTGACGCGCGGCGGGTTGACGCCGCGCTCGCGCGCCGAGAGCACGCCTTCGACGCCGGGGAGCAGGCTGGCGCTGCGGGCTTGCAGGTCGATTTCGGCGAGCGTGGCGGCGATGCGGGTCTCGATCACCGTGCAGCGCTGGCCCAGCGTGTCGACGCTGGTGGCCACGGCCAGGCCGATGGTGAGTACCGGGCCGTCGGCATGGAACTCGAGTGCCAGCGGGCCGATCAGCGGCACGCGCCACGGGTCGAGCGCGATGCCGGTGCCCAGGATGGCGGAGGCCGCGGAGCCCGCATCGGCCAGCGCATTGCGCAGTTCGGCCAGCACGGTCGCAGCCGCATTGCCGGCGGCGGCGACCAGCGCGCGCCAGTAGCCGGCAATGGCCCCCAGCGGGTCGGCCATGAGGGCCGGCAGCGTCACCGCCGCGACGCCCGCGGGTGCGTCCAGCCCGATCAGCAGGCGCACCGCCGGCAGCGCGCCGCCAAGGTTGCCGAGCAACTGGGCAGCGACATCGCCAACGGTGTTGCCGACCGCATCCATCACCGCATCGGGCGAGGTCAGGTCGAGCGTGGGATAGGTGTGCGCGCCCAGCACCACGCCGTCGGCGGCCAGTACGAAGTTCAGATGCCGATCGCCATCGAGCGCGAAGCCGATGCGCAGCGTGTCGGCCCGCGCGACCGGCGGGCCGGCGACGTCGAGCACGCGCTGTCCGTTGACGGGCCGGCCGGCCGCGGCCCACACGCCGAACTGCGGCAGCGCCCTCGCCGCACCGGTGACAAGATCGACCTCGAACAGGTCGGCTCGCGCCTCCACGCGTTTGGTGGCGTCGCCCAGTTCGATGCCGAGCGACGGGGTCAACCGGGTGTTGCCGCTCGGGCCGGTGTCGACGCGCAGGCCCAGTTTCAGGTCGATCGCCGGGCCCGGCGCACCGCCAAGCTGGAACGCCACCGCCTCGCCCTGCAGCGCGCCGCCCAGCAGCGTGGCGAGGTAGCCCATCCAGACACTGCGGCTGGCCGGCGTGGTGATGAGCCCGTGCAGCCATGCGGCGATGGCCTGCACGCCCTGGGTCGGCAGGGCGGTGATTGGAAAGTCGGGAATCGCGTCGCCGCTCTTCAGGCCGAGCAGGCCGCCCACGGCGGCGATGACCGAACCGGGCGCGGCGCTGTCGGCCTGCGCCTTGACCAGCGCGAGCACCAGGTCGAGCAGTGCGTCGTCGAGTTCGTCGAGCCCGTCGGCCGCGACGCGCAGGTTGCGCGGGCTGGTGGCGCCGGGCAACTGGAAGCCACTGAGGCTGAGCCCGAACACCGGCTCGACCGGGTCATTCGGGGCGGTGGGCAGGTCGATGTCGATGCCGATCGCGCCCAGCCGCGCCTGGCCCGGCACCGGCGCCGCAGCGTCGACCGTGATCGAGGTGGCGAGCCGGATGCGCCCGCCGGTCGAGCCGAGCAGCAGCGCCTGAGCCGGCGTCACGTTCGGGCCGTTGCCCTTCTTCGTGCGGAACAGCGGCACGGCGAGCGAGCTGGTCGAGGCCGGGTTGGCGGTGCTCACCGCGATGCCGATACCGATGTGCAGGCCGTCGGGCTGCGACTCGTCGACCGTGACGGCGATCGTGAGATCCGGGTCGTCGAGGTGCACGATCGGCAGCCACACCACGCCGCGCGGGTCGCTCGTGCGGTCGGCGCCGCCCATCGCATCGTCGACGAAGGCGATCAGCGCCTCGCGCTGGGCCTCGTTGGCCAGCATGGTCTTGAGCGAGGCTTCCGGGTTGCCGAACCAGCCCGGGTTCGGCTCGCCCCCCGGCGTGAAGACGCCCAGCGCCTTGGCCAGGTTGCCCAGCACGCCGAGGTCGTCGCTCGCGAAGCTCATGGCGCGGCTTTCAGTTTCAGGCCGCTCGCACCGGCAAAGCGGTGCCGCGCCATCGGCACGATCTGCAGGCCGCGTTTGGACGCGGTGAGTTCGACCGGCACCAGCACGTTGCCGCGGGCGTCCTTGCCCAGCGCACCGGCGATGCCGCTCACCATGCCGAGCACGCCCTGCCAGGCAAAGGCAACCAGCGCCTCACCCCACGTATCGACGATCGGCGCCGGGCCGTTGGGGCGGCGGTAGGTGGAGGCGTAGAGGCCGGAAGGCTCCTTGTCCGATCCCACGGCGAACACCACTTCGATCACGGCCTCGCCGGTCTGGTCGCAGCGCACCGGCAGCGTGACACGCATCAGCCCGTCCGCGAGTTGCACCTGCAGCCCGGTCAGGCTCACCGCGAGTTCGTTCTCGCCTTCGACCCAGACCACCTCGGTGCGTTTGCTCGGGCGGTACAGGCCGCTTGCGCGCCGCACCGCGACGCGAAAGAACTCGGAGGCCTGCTTGTCCTCGAGCGAAACCGGTTTGAAGACTTCGCCTTCGGCCATCGGCTTCGGCGCCGCCGGAAGCCGGTCGGCGCGGCGCTCGGCCGCGACGAAACGCGAGTACTCTGGCGCGACACCATCCGTCATGGTTCGAAACCCTTCCGGCAACTGTTTCGCGAGAGGCCACCGCTCGCGTCGGTGGCAGCTCAGCCGTTGCGTATGAAGCGCGACTTGATCGCGCTGCCAACCCAGCTCACCACGAGCCATGTCAGCAGGAACGCACCCGTTTCAAGCATGAAGCTGTGGAACTTGTAGAACATTTCGGCCACGCCGAACGAGAGCAGAAGCGGCACCGCCTCGTCGACCAGTGCGCGCTTGACACCGGTGTTTCGGATGAGCGTGTACATCTTCTTTTCTTCCGGGGGTGGTCAATGCGGCGCGAGCTTACGCGCCTGCCCAATGCGTCACAAGCGACCCGATGGCCGTATAACTTGTGAAATAGTTCACGCAAACGGGCCTTCCGGGCGGCAAGGGCCCGGCATGCCGGGCTGACGGCCACCTGAACGGCCCGCTCGCGATAATCGGCGCTCTTTCAAGGAGATTGCGTGGATATCGTTTTGCTGGCCAAGGCCGCGGTCATGGGCATCGTCGAAGGCCTGACGGAGTTCTTGCCGATCTCGTCGACCGGGCACTTGATCCTGGCGGGCTCACTGCTCGGGTTCGACGACGACAAGGCCAAGGTGTTCGACATCGCGATCCAGACCGGCGCGATCTTCGCGGTGATCCTGGTCTATTGGCAGAAGATCCACTCGACCGTGGTCGCGTTGCCGCGCCAGCCGAAGGCGCGGCGCCTGGCGCTCAACATCCTGATCGGCTTCTTGCCGGCGGTGGTGCTGGGCCTGCTGTTCGGCAAGGTGATCAAGGCGCACCTGTTCACGCCCGTGGTGGTTGCCACCACCTTCATCGTGGGCGGCTTCATCATCCTGTGGGCCGAGCGGCGGCCGCCGGGCTCGGTGCGCATCGAGCATGTCGACGACATGACGCCCTGGGACGCGCTCAAGGTCGGCCTGGTGCAGTGTTTGGCAATGATCCCCGGCACCAGCCGCAGCGGCTCGACCATCATCGGCGGCATGCTGCTCGGCCTGAGCCGTCAGGCCGCAACCGACTTCTCGTTTTTCCTCGCGATCCCGACCTTGATCGGCGCGGGCGTGTACAGCCTTTACAAGGAGCGCGCGCTACTGTCGGTGGCCGACGTACCGCTGTTCGCGGTCGGCCTGGCGTTTTCTTTCATCAGCGCATGGCTGTGCGTGCGCTGGTTGCTCAGGTACATCAGCACCCACGATTTCGTGCCGTTCGCCTGGTATCGCATTGCGTTCGGCATCGTGGTACTGGCCACCGCCTGGAGCGGGCTGGTGGTCTGGGCCGAATAGCCGGCGACTCAGGCGCCGGCTATTCGGCGCTAGTGGGCAGGGCCTTCGATCCAGCTCTTGTAGTCCTTGTCGACGAACAACACCCAGAGCGACAGCACGAGGACGACCACACCCGTCACGAAAGCGCTGAGCATGGCGTTGCGCGTCGCGGTGAACCCGAGCACCACCGGCGATGCGATCAGCACGAACCCGAGCGCGGCTTCGGTCCACTCTTCCCAGGCACGCGGTACCAGCGTCGCGCCCAGTGCCGCGGCGGCCAGCGCCACGCCGATCACCACGGTGGCCGTCATCGCGACGGTACTGCCCGTGAACCCGAGCGCCCAGGGCGAGACGATCAACCACACTGCCAGCACTACGTTTGCCGGGTCTTGCCAGTGTTTGACTGGCGCCATTTGCTTGAGTAGCTTCATACACACACTTTCTGCCGTCGAAAAAGCAACACACCGACGACAAGCGTTCGATCTGTTTGCGCGCGACTTGGTTCCGGCTGCTTGCCCTTGCCAGCGCGGCGCGGATCAACCGAGCAGGTTGCGCAGCGATGCCTCGATCGCCGCTGCGGTGGCGATCGGTTTTTCCATCGGAAAAAGGTGCGTGCCGTCCAGCATCGCAATGCGGCCTTTGGTGATCTGCTCGGTCATCGCCATGCCCACCGCCTTCATCTCGCGCGACTGGCGCCCGCCGATGAAGGCCGCCGCGCATTTGAGCGGATGGCGCCGCAGCAGGCCGCTCAGGTTGTGCGGCAGGGTGTCGTAGATCGCCGTTTCGACATCGCGGTCGAAACTGAGCGTGCGCACGTCGTCGGCGTCGAGGGTGCCGTGGTCGATGTAGTCGTGCAGCACCTGCGGCTCCCAGCGGGCGAAGGCCTTCTTGCTGCGGAAATGCTCGAACACGGCTTCGCGGTGTTCCCAGCTGTTCTTGCGCTTGCGGCTGACCAGGCTGGGTGACATGCTCTTCATGAGCGGCGTGCGCTTGACGATGTTCAGCGTGTTGGCACGCCAGCCGCCGATCAGCGGCGAGTCGAGCAGCAGCACGCCGCGGGCCAAGTCGGGATGGCGCGCCGCGCACATCAGGCTCAGGAAGCCGCCGAGCGAATGGCCGACCAGGAACACCGGGCCACCGTGCCGGTCGGCCGCAGCCCGGGCGAAGTCGGCGAGCTGCTGCACCAGGTGCGGCCAGTTGTCGGTGACGGGGTATTTCGGGTCGTGCCCGAACTTCTCGATCGCGTCGACTTCGAAACCGCGCGCACGCAGGCTGTCGAGCATTACGCGGTAGGTGCTTGCCGGAAAGCTGTTGCCGTGCGAGAAGACGACGGGCGGCATCGCAGCCCCGGTCAGATCAGCTTTTCTTCGGGCGTCGAGATCTTGCGCAGCGGGCTGTGGCGCGTTGCCGGCATCTTGAGCGGATGCTCGGTGACGGCGTCGTCCCACACCGGGTCTTCGATGCTGTCGAACACCTCGCGCAGCTTCTGGCCCCAGCTGTTGTGCATCATGCGGTAGTAGGGGTTCTCGGCGTCGATGCAGATCACCTTGTCGGTCTGCAGGCGATTCGCCTCGTACACCACCAGGTCGAGCGGCAGGCCCACCGAGAGGTTCGATTTCATGGTCGAGTCCATCGACACCAGCGCGCACTTGGCGGCTTCGTCGAGCGGCGTTTCGGGCGT
>JBDUCH010000349.1:0-4351 GCA_040003555.1 Variovorax sp.
CGGCTGACCGGCAGCCGCTCCCTCAACGACCCCTTTATCGACCTTCTGCTCGAGGCCAACTGGGGCTCGGGCCGCGTCGTGCGCGACTACACCGTGCTGCTCGATCCACCGAGCAGCCGCCAGACCGCCACGGCGGCCGCGCAGATCAGCCCGAACGCACCGCAGATCGGTGTGGCGCCTCGCGCCGCCCCGCCCGTGGTGGTTCAGGCCGCGCCACGTCGTCAGCGTCCGGTCGTGGCGCCGGCAGCACCAGCGCCCGCTGCGGACAGCGCGGTTCGTACCGGCAGCGGCGAAGGCCAGCAGGTCACCGTGCGTCCCGGCGATACCGCCAGCAAGATCGCCGGTGCCTACAAGCCGGCTGACGTGTCCCTCGACCAGATGCTGGTGGCGCTGCTGCGCAATAACCCCGATGCGTTCATTGGCGGCAACATGAACCGCATGAAGGCCGGCGCCGTCATCAACGTGCCGGGTGCCGCGCAAGCGGCCGGCACGGCACCTGACGAAGCGAAGCGCACCGTCACCGCGCAAAGCCGCGACTTCAACGAATACCGCCAGCAGTTGGCCACCAACGCGCCGACCTCGAAGGTCGCCGGCGCCGACCGCCAGGCGGGCGGCAAGGTTCAGACCAATGTCGAGGATCGCAATGCTGCGGCCGCGTCGCCGGACAAGCTGACCGTTTCGCAGGGCGTCGCGGCCAAGGCGGCGGCAGACAAGCTCGCACAGGCCCGCCAGACGCAAGAAAACAGCGCCCGCGTGGCCGAGCTGTCGAAAAACATCACCGACCTCAACAAGCTGCAGAGCGCGGCCAACGCGCCGACGCCCGCCGCTCCCACGCCGGCGGCAACCGGTGGTACGGCTGCCGCCCCGGCAGCGACGCCGCCCGCGCCCGCTGCTGCGCCGGCCGCCCCGGCGGCTGCCGCCACACCGGTCGCACCCGCTACACCTGCCACGCCCGCAGCAAACGTCCCCGGCGTGACGGTGCCGGTCGCAACGCCGGACGCCGTGGCGCCTGCTGCGTCGTCACCCGCCGCAACCCCGGCCGCGGCGCCGGCCTCCGCGCCTGAAGCGTCCAAGCCGCCTGCGGCAGCACCCGCCAAGGTGACCCCACCGCCCCAGCAACGCTTTTTCGCGGAGCTGATGGACAACCCGCTCATGCTGGGTGGCGCTGCCATCATCGCGCTGCTGATCGGTTTCCTGCTGTACCGCGTGCTGGGCCGCAAGCGCCAGGACGCCGGCGACAGCGTGTTCCTTGAAAGCCGCATGCCCAAGGACTCGTTCTTCGGTGCAAGCGGTGGCGAATCGGTCGACACCAAGAACCGCAACAACTCGGTCGCCTCATCGTTGTCGTATTCGCCGAGCCAGCTCGATGCCGGCGACGTGGATCCGGTGGCCGAAGCCGATGTCTACCTGGCCTACGGCCGCGACCTCCAAGCCGAAGAAATCCTGCGCGAAGCACTGCGCACCTCGCCGGAACGCACCGCCATCCACCTGAAGCTGCTCGAAATCCATGCCAAGCGCCGCGACCTGCGCGCGTATGAAGCGCTGGCTGCCGATGTGCACAAGCTGACCGGCGGCGCGGGCAACGAGTGGAACCGCGTGGTCGAGATGGGCCGCGACCTCGATCCCGGCAACCCGCTGTACCAGGCGGGCGTCCGCCCGGCCGCGGCTGCTGTCGCTGCCGCGGTCGAGCAACCCGTCACCGTGCCGCTGGATCTGCCCACGATGCCCATCGTGCCGGAACCGGTCGCGCCGCCACCGGCCTTCGTGCCCTCGGTGGCCCCGCTGGACTTCGACCTCGACCTGAGCAAACCGGCGCCGTTGGCGCCCGTCGCCGCCCCGGTGCCAACCCCGCCAAGCGCCAGCCTGCCACCTGTGCCGCAAGTGCGCCCACCGGCTGCGGCACCCGACATCAACTACGAGCAGACGGTGCGCGGCTCGCTCGGCGACGGCCAGGACATCGACCTCGAGAACGATTTCGACACCGCCCCTGCAGCGCTCGAGCCGGTCACCCGCATTGCCACCCAGCCTGACGAAGACCGCACCCAGCCTGCTACCTTGCGCGCCGGCCTGCCGGGTGCCTCGGGCTTCATCGAGTTCGACATGAGCTCGATGACCGGTCGTGCGCCGCTCGAAACCGAGCCTGGCGGGCTCGAATCGCTCGACGATGGCGAGAGCCCGCATGCGATCAAGTTGTCGCTGGCGCGCGAGCTGCAAGCCATCGGCGATGCCGAAGGCGCCCGCTCCCTGGTGGAAGAAGTCGCGGCCGAAGCCAGCGGCGACCTGAAGGCCCAGGCCCGGCAGTTGCTGACGCAACTGGCCTGATGCGCAGGGCCTGCCCTTGACCGTTGCACCGTGAGGCTGGCCCTCGGCGTTCGCTACAACGGCCGGGGCTATCAGGGCTGGCAGAGCCAGCTCTCCGGCCTGACGGTTCAGGACAAGCTCGAAAAGGCGCTCTCCAGCTTCGCCAACCAGCCGGTCGGCACCCTGTGTGCCGGGCGCACCGATGCCGGCGTGCACGGCATCCTCCAGGTCGTCCACTTCGACACCGAAGTCGAGCGCACGCCGAACTCCTGGGTGCGCGGCACCAACCGCTTTCTGCCCGACGACATCGCGGTGCAATGGGCGCAGCCGGTGCCGGACGAATTCCATTGCCGTGCGAGCGCCCTCGCGCGCCGGTACCTCTACCTGCTGTCGCAATCGCCGGTGCGGCCCAGTCTCGAGGCGGGCCGGGTCGGCTGGTCGATGCGCCCTCTCGACGGCGAAGCGATGCGCGCCGCCGCCGCGCTGCTGGTCGGCGAGCACGACTTCAGCTCGTTCCGCGCCTCTGCCTGCCAGGCGCGCTCGCCGGTCAAGAACCTGCGCCGCATCGAGATCACGCGCCAAGGCGACGGCGAGCGTTGCCGCTGGGCGTTCGAGTTCGAGGCCGACGCCTTCCTGCACCACATGATCCGCAACATCATGGGCTGCCTGGTGCGCATCGGCCATGGCGACGAGCGCCCCGAATGGATTGGCGAAGTGCTGGCTGCGCGCAGCCGCGAAGTAGCGGCGCCGACCTTCTCGCCCGCCGGGCTCTACTTTCTCGGTCCGTTGTACGACGCCCACTGGGGTCTGCCGGCCGAGGCGACGTTGCAAGGCGACCATCCTGCCTATGATGGCTGGGCATGAGAACCAGGATCAAGATCTGCGGCCTGACCCGCGAACAGGATGTCGATGCGGCCGTTGAAGCCGGTGCCGACGCGGTCGGCTTCGTGCTCTATCCGCAGAGTACGCGCGCGGTGACGGTCGAACGCGCAGCGGAGCTGGCATCGCGGATACCGCCGTTCGTCACGCCGGTGCTGCTGTTTGTCAATGAGGAGGCTGCAAGAGCTGTGGCATCGCTCGCCCGGGTGGCGGGCGCTGCAGCCCAATTTCATGGAGATGAAACGCCCGAACAATGCTGGCAGTCCAGCGGCGCGGGCCGGTATCGCTACCTGCGTGCCGCACGCATTCCCCTCGGCGTGGCCGGCGGCGGCTTCGACCTCGTAAAATACGCTTCCGATTTCTCCCGCGCCCAGGCCATCCTGCTCGACGCTCATGTCGACGGTTATGGCGGTGGCGGCAAGGCATTCGATTGGTCACTTCTTCCTCCCGCCGTCGACGCTCACCTCGTCTTGAGTGGTGGGCTCACACCTGCAAACGTGGGCGATGGCATTCGCGCGCTGCGGACACGCTGCAAGGCGCTGTCCGTTGACGTGAGTTCCGGCGTCGAAGCCTCCAAAGGCATCAAGGACGCCGCCAAGATTCGTGACTTCGTGGCCGCTGTGCGAGCCGCTGACGCCACCCCCTGATTTGCCGCGCAGCCTCGAAACGACCGGGCGCGCGGCCCACCGATCGAGACCATGCAAACCACCTACCAGCAACCCGATGCCAGCGGCCATTTCGGCCCCTATGGCGGCACCTTCGCGAGCGAAACGCTCACCCACGCGATCGCCGAGCTGCGCGATGCCTACGCGAAGTTCAAGGACGACCCGGCCTTCCTCGCCGAGTTCCACTACGAGCTCAAGCACTTCGTCGGCCGGCCGTCCCCGGTCTACCACGCGGCACGCACCAGCCGCGAGATGGGCGGCGCCCAGATCTATCTGAAGCGCGAAGACCTGAACCACACCGGCGCGCACAAGATCAACAACGTGATCGGCCAGGCGATGCTGGCCAAACGCATGGGCAAGCCCCGCATCATCGCCGAAACCGGCGCGGGTCAGCATGGTGTGGCCACTGCGACGATCTGCGCGCGTTACGGCCTCGAATGCGTGGTCTACATGGGCAGCATGGACGTGAAGCGCCAGAGCCCCAACGTCTACCGCATGAACCTGCT
>JBDUCH010000350.1:0-4334 GCA_040003555.1 Variovorax sp.
GACGTGCTGCTGCTCGACAAGACCGGCACCATCACGCACGGCAACCGCCAGGCGTCGGCCTTTCTGCCGGGGCCCGGCACCACGCCGGATCGGCTGGCGCGCGCTGCCGTGCTGGCCTCGCTGGCCGATGAAACGCCAGAGGGCCGCAGCATCGTCGAACTGGCACGCCGCCAGGGCGTGACCGATGCGGGCGTGGACGACACGCGCTTCGTGCCCTTCACTGCGCAGACGCGCATGAGCGGAGCCGATCTGCCTGCCGCGCCGAACAGCCTCGACACCGAAGCCATCATGCTGCGCAAGGGCGCGGTCGATGCAGTACGCAAGCACGTCGAAGCGCTGGGCGGCTCGATCGCGCCCGAGGTGGTGCGCGCGTCCGACGAAGTGTCGCGCCGCGGCAGCACGCCGCTGGCCGTTTCGGAAGGCAACCGCGTACTCGGCATCGTCGAGCTCAAGGACATCGTCAAGACCGGCATCAAGGAGCGCTTTGCCGAGCTGCGCCGCATGGGCATCAAGACCGTGATGATCACCGGCGACAACAAGCTCACGGCTGCGGCCATCGCAGCCGAAGCCGGTGTCGACGACTTTCTCGCTGAAGCGACGCCCGAAGACAAGCTCGCGCTGATCCGCCAGTACCAGGCCGAGGGCCGCCTGGTCGCGATGACCGGCGACGGTACCAACGACGCGCCGGCACTCGCGCAGGCGGACGTTGCCGTGGCCATGGGCAGCGGCACGCAGGCCGCGAAAGAGGCCGGCAACATGGTCGACCTCGACTCGAATCCGACCAAGCTGCTCGAAGTGGTCGAGACCGGCAAGGCGCTGCTGATGACGCGCGGCTCGCTCACCACCTTCAGCATCGCGAACGACGTCGCGAAGTACTTCGCGATCATCCCGGCGATCTTCGTGTCGACCTATCCGCAGCTGGGTACGCTCAACGTAATGCGGCTCGCGAGCCCGTCTTCGGCCATCCTGTCGGCAGTGATCTTCAATGCGCTGGTGATCGTGTTTCTGATCCCCCTGGCGCTCAAGGGCGTTCGCTATCGCCCGGTCGGCGCCGCCGCGCTGCTGCGCCGCAACCTCGCGATCTATGGCCTCGGCGGCCTGATCGTGCCCTTCATCGGCATCAAGGCAATCGACTGGCTGCTCGCCGTCGCGGGCCTCGTCTAAGGACACATCCATGACAACCCGACTTCTTCGCCCGGGCCTCGTTCTGTTCACTGCGCTCACGCTCGTCACCGGCGTGCTCTACCCGCTCGCCGTCACCGGCGTTGCGCAATCCGTGTTCCCCGCCCAGGCCGCCGGCAGCCTGGTGCTGCGCGATGGCAAGCCGGTCGGCTCTTCGCTGATCGGCCAGGCCTTCAGCGACCCGAAGCACTTCTGGGGCCGCCCGTCCGCCACGGCACCGATGGCCTACAACGCATCCGCCTCGGGCGGCGCCAACCAGGGGCCGCTGAACCCGGCGCTGGCCGACGCGGTCAAGGCCCGCATCGAGGCGCTGCGCGCGGCCGACCCCGGCAACATGGCGCCCGTGCCGGTGGATCTGGTCACCGCATCCGCGAGCGGGCTCGATCCGCACATTAGCCCGGCGGCGGCGCGCTACCAGGCGGCGCGGGTCGCACGCGCGCGTGGCCTGTCGGTCGAGCAGGTCGAGCAACTCATCGCCAGCAACACCGAGGGTGCTCTGTGGGGGCTGCTCGGAGAGCCCCGCATCAGCGTGCTGGCGCTGAACCTCGCGCTCGACGCGGCGAAGTAGCACGCGATGGTGACCGACCTGCTGCATGTCCTGCTGGCGATGGCCGCCCTGTTTCTGCCGCTGCTGTTTGCCTGGTATGCGCTGACCCGCACGGCGCGCCGCCACGCCCGGCGCAAGGATCGGCCCATGCGCTAACCTGACGGGCCGTCTCCCATGAACGAAGTCGTCCGCCCCGACCCAGACGCGCTGCTCGCGCAGATGCGCAGCGACGAGGCGCGTGCCCAACGCGGCAAGCTGCGCATCTATTTCGGTGCGAGCGCCGGCGTCGGCAAGACCTGGGCCATGCTGAGTGCGGCGCAGCGCGAGCATGCGGCGGGCCGCGATGTGCTGATCGGCGTGGTCGAGACGCACGGCCGCAGCGAGACGGCAGCGTTGCTGGTCGGGCTCGATCGCTTGCCGTTGCGCCAGTTGCCGTACCGCGACCGCGCGCTGCCCGAGTTCGACCTGGATGCCGCGCTCGAACGCAAGCCCGCGGTGCTGCTGGTCGACGAGCTGGCGCACACCAACGCACCGGGTTCCCGCCATGCCAAGCGCTGGCAGGACGTGCAGGAGTTGTTGGCCGCCGGCATCGAGGTCTGGTCGGCCCTCAACGTCCA
Source organism: Variovorax sp. (assembly GCA_040003555.1). Taxonomy (GTDB): domain Bacteria; phylum Pseudomonadota; class Gammaproteobacteria; order Burkholderiales; family Burkholderiaceae_C; genus Variovorax. The sequence continues at coordinate 2,347 of JBDUCH010000350.1, forward strand.
GCATCTCGAGAGCCTGAACGGCACCGTGGGCGCCATCACCGGCGTGCGCGTGCACGAAACCGTGCCCGACACGGTGCTCGACGAGGCCGACGAGGTGGTGCTGGTCGACGTCACGCCCGATGAGCTCACGGCCCGGCTCGCGGCCGGCAAGGTGTACCTGCCGCAGCAGGCGGAGCGCGCCGCGCAGAACTTCTTTCGCAAGGGCAACCTGCTCGCGCTGCGCGAGATCGCGCTGCGCCGCACCGCAGAGCATGTCGAAGACGACATGCGCGGCTGGCGCGTCGAGCAGTCGGGCACCGCCGCGCTGCAGGCCTGGAACACGTCGGGCGCCATCCTCGCATGCGTCGGCCCGAGCGAGGGCGCAGCGCAAACGGTGCGTGCCGCGGCGCGGCTCGCGGGGCAGCTCAATGTCCGCTGGCATGCCGCGTATGTGGAGACGCCGCCCCTGCAGCGACTGGCTGCCGCGCAGCGCGACCGCATCCTGGCGGTGCTCAAGCTGGCCGAAGAACTGGGCGCCGCCACGGCCGTGCTGACCGGCGCCGACATCGCGCAGCAGCTCGCCACGCAGGCGCAGCGCCTCAATTGCGCCACGCTGGTGATCGGTCGGCCGGAGCCGGCTGTCGGCTGGCGCGGCTGGTGGCCCCAGACATCGCTGGCGCGTGGGCTGGCACGGCAGGCGCCGGCGCTCGACATCGTCGAGGTCGGCCGCGCCGACAGTTCACGCCGGTTGTCTCGGGCGCCGCTCGGCGGGGGGCGAGGTGCCGAGGCGACCGACGACGCCGATGCCGACCGCCCGCGCGCGCGCTGGCCGGGCTATGCCTGGGCGGCCGCCAGCAGCGTGGCCGTGACCCTGGTCGCGACGCCGCTGGCCGGCGTGCTGGAACTGGCCAACATCGTGATGCTGTTCCTGCTCGGCGTGGTCGGCGTCGCCATCCGCTTCGGGCGCGGGCCGGCCGCGTTCGCAGCAGCGCTCAACGTGGCCGCGTTCGACTTCTTCTTCGTGCAGCCGCGGTTCTCGTTCGCTGTGAGCGACGTCCAGTACCTCGTGACCTTCGCGGTGATGCTCGGCGTCGGCCTGCTCGTGGGCCAGCTCACCGCGGGCCTTCGCTTCGCGGTGGGTGTTTCGACCAGCCGGGAGCGGCGCGCGCAATCGCTGTTCGAGCTCACGCGCGAGCTCTCGGCGGCACTCGAAAGCACGCGTGTCGTCGAGCTCGGCGCGGCTGCCGTGCAAGGGCATTTCGGGGGCCGCGCGCTGGTGCTCGTCACCAACGCAGCCGACCAGCTGGTGACGCCTGCAGCACCGCCGCCCGGGTTCGACGCGAGCGTGGCCGACTGGGCGTTCCGCCAGGGCCAGCCCGCCGGCCTCGCCACCGCCACGCTGGCCGCGCAGCCCTGGCACTATGTGCCGTTGCAGGCGCCGATGCGCGTGCGCGGCGTGCTCGCGCTCGAGCCCGCGCAGCCGCGCTGGCTGCTGATCCCCGAGCAGGCGAAGCAACTCGAAACGCTGGCGCGGCAGATCGCGATCGCGCTGGAACGCGTGCACTACGTCGAGGTCGCGCAGCAGGCCGTGGTCGAGATGGAGTCGGAGCGACTGCGCAACGCGTTGCTGGGTGCCATTTCGCACGATGTGCGCACGCCGCTCACAGCGCTGATCGCACTGGCCGAGTCGCTGCAGACCCTGCCGGCCGAACAGCATGGCGCGGCGGCGCAGGCGATCGTGGCGCAGGCCAGGGCGCTGAACGCGCTGGTCAACAATCTGCTCGACATGGCGCGGCTCGAAAGCGGCATCGGCGACGGCGCGGTCAATCTGCGGCGTGACTGGCAGTCGGTGGAGGAGGTGGCGGGTTCGGCCATCCGCGCCGCGCAGCCCGCGCTGGGCGGCCGGGCGGTGCAGACTGCACTTGCCCCCGACCTGCCGCTGGTCGAATTCGATGCGGTGCTGATCGAGCGCGTGCTGGTCAACCTGCTGGAGAACGCCGCCAAGTACG
>JBDUCH010000351.1:0-4324 GCA_040003555.1 Variovorax sp.
TCAGCATCTTGCCTTCGTAGTCGTTGACCGTGACCCAGTCGGCCTGTTCGATGAAGCGCGCGAGTTCGTCGCCGTTGAACATCGGCAGCCCCTGCCCCGGATCGAAAACAAACGGAATACCGGCCACCTTGAACTGTTCAGCGTGCTGCAGCATGGCGTCGCGTCCATCGGGAGAAATGATGCCGAGCTTGAGATCGGCGCGCGCCTCGATGCGCGTGATGTGCGCCTGCTGCATCGCCCCGGGATGGAAGGCGGTGATTTGGTTGTTGTCGCGGTCGGTCATGATCATGGCCTGCGCGGTGTAGGCATCCGCCACTGTCCGGACGAACTCCGTGCCAATGCCCTGTTCATTGAGCCGCGCGACATAGCCGGCGCCGTCGCTGCCAACGGTCGCCATCGGCAATGCCGCCCCACCGAGTGCGCGCAGGGCATAGGCAATGTTGCCGGCGCAGCCTCCGAAGTCGCGCCGCAGCGCGGGCACCAGAAACGACACATTGAGGATGTGCAACTGATCAGGAAGGATCTGGTCGGCGAACCGCCCCTCGAAAGTCATGATGGTGTCGAACGCGAGGGAACCGCAAATCACTGCTGCCATGGATGAACCGTTGGTTGAGAAAAAAAGGAGCGATGAGACCGCTCAGGGATAGAAGGCCACCACCCGGTAGCCCGCCACCGGCTGCAACGCCGCAGAGTCCAGGCCGGTCAGCGCAAGTGGCAGCGAAGCGGTGCGTTCGGCCTTGGCCGCAAGCACGGGGGGCGCACCGAAGTCGGAGGGCATGAGCACGCGCCGAACCACCGGGCGTTCCTGCGTGTCGAGCAGCTAGAGTTCGACCGCAGGCATCGCAAGCGGCATTGCGACCGCGTTGCGCAGCGTGAAGCTCAGGCGGTAGCCGTCTCCGCTCTTTTCCCGCGCAAAGGCCGCGCCGTCGATCGTGATCGCGCCGATCTGGCGCAGCGCAGACAGCTCGCAGCCCGTGGCACCGCAGAGCGCCTCGAGCACCGGGCGCCACGAAGGTTGCCGCGCCACGATCGTGTCGCGCTCGTGGCGCAGCACTTGGAGCACCAGCAACAGCGCGCACACGACGGATGCAATCGCAGTCGCCCTACCGGTTTTCGTGCCGCGCGAATACGGCGCTGCCGTGGGCTCGTCAAAAAACGGCTCTGACGGCGGCGGCTCCACGCGGGCCTCCCCCGCACTTTCCGCGCTCACCACGGGCATTTGAGGCGCGGATGTTTGCTCGCGCGGCAGCAGCTCCGACGGCGGTCGAGCCGCCTTGCGCGCCCGTGCGCTCCGAACCGCGTCGATGCGCGCACGTCGCAGGGCTTTCTGCAACTGCGCGTCGGCCGCCTGCTCGACCACGGCCGAGAAATCGTCGAGCGCTTCGACCGAACTGGCCAGCGAGCTTCGGGCGAGCACGGGAATCGGCTCGTCGGGCGCCGGGGCAGGCAGCGTTGGGGGCGTTAGAGGCGTCGGCCAGGGCTCGTCGGCCAGCACGCCGATCCCGGGCCAGGCTGGCGGCGAGATCGCCGCAGGCAACGGCATGGAAGAGTGCGCTTCCGATTCAGCCAGGGCGGGGGGCTCGCGCTCCGGCGTACTGGGCGGATCGGCTTCGGTCGACGACGAATCGGCAGCACCCTCTTCGGGTGTGGCGGCCGGTGCTGCAGTTCCCGCATCGGGCGCTTCCTGCAGATCCAGGGTCGCATCGAACACGTTGCTGCAGCGACCGCATCGAACCCAACCGTCCGAAATGCGCAGTTGATCCCGCACCACCTTGAAAGTGGTCGCGCAGGACGGGCAGCGGGTCACAAGACTCATGAGGCGGGGATTGTAGGGCGCGCCCCTCGCCGCGGCGCTAAAGGCGCGCGGTCATCAGGATCCAGCCGTCCTCGCTGTCGCTGACCTGCAGCTGCGCAAACGGTGCATAGGCCAGCGTCAATTCTTCGGCCTGGCGCTCGAGGATGCCTGCCAGCACCAGCGAGCCGCCCGGCGCCACATAGCTGCAAAGCAACGGCGCCAGCACCTTGAGCGGCGTGGCAAGGATGTTGGCCAGCACGGTCTGATAGCGGCCCTGCGCCGCGTCTGGCAACCCCGCCTGCAGTTGCACCGCATTGGCTTCGGCATTGAGCCGGGTCGACGCCACCGCCGCTTCGTCGATGTCGACCGCGTCGATCTGCACCGCGCCGTACTTGGCCGCGCCGATCGCGAGAATGCCGGAGCCACAGCCGTAGTCGAGCACACGCTGGTTCGCCGGCGGGTGCGTCGCGATCCAGCGCAGGCACATGCGCGTGGTCGGGTGTGTACCGGTGCCGAAGGCCAATCCCGGGTCGAGCCGGATCACCTCGCGCGCGTGCGCTGGCGGCTCGTGCCAGGTCGGTACGATCCAGAACTCCGGCGTGATCTCGACCGGCGCAAACTGCGATTGCGTGAGCCGCACCCAGTCCTGCTCCGGCACATCGGCCACGCCAAGGGTCTGGCAGCCGGCAAAGAAGTCCTGCGCCGCAAGCACCTGCGCCGCTTCGCGCGCGAGCGCCTCTGTCGCGAACAGCGCGATCACGCGCGAGCGCTGCCAGCCCTCCTTGGGCGGCGGCATGCCGGGTTCACCGAACAGCGCCTGCTCGGCGTCGGTCTGGGCGTCGGCGTCCTCGACCGAAACACTCAGCGCATCGAGTGCGTCGAGCGCGTCGCTGACCGTCTCGACACGGTCTTCCGGAACCAGCAGGCGAAGTTCGTGCACCCGTGTGCCTCGCTCAGCGCTTGTGGGAAGCCAGCCACTCTTCGAGGTAGTGGATGTTGGTGCCGCCGGTCATGAACTTGGCGTCGACCATCAACTCGCGGTGCAACGGGATGTTGGTGTTGATGCCTTCGACCACCGTCTCGCTGAGGGCGGTGCGCATGCGCGCCATGGCCTGCTCGCGCGTATCGCCATAGGTGATGATCTTGCCGATCATCGAGTCGTAGTTGGGCGGTACGAAATAGTTGGTGTACACGTGCGAGTCGACCCGCACGCCCGGGCCGCCCGGCGGGTGCCACATGGTGATGCGGCCCGGCGACGGCGTGAACTTCCAGGCATCTTCGGCATTGATGCGGCATTCGATCGCGTGGCCGTGCATCTGGATCTGGCGCTGCGTGAAGGGCAGCTTCTCGCCAGCGGCGACCATGATCTGGGTCTTGACGATGTCGATGCCGGTGGTGAACTCGGTCACCGGATGCTCGACCTGCACGCGCGTGTTCATCTCGATGAAATAGAACTCGCCGTTTTCGTAGAGAAACTCGAAGGTGCCCGCGCCGCGGTAGCCGATCTTTTTGCAGGCCGCAGCGCAGCGCTCGCCGATCTTCTCGATCAGCTTGCGCGGGATGCCCGGTGCCGGCGACTCCTCGATCACCTTCTGGTGGCGGCGCTGCATCGAGCAGTCACGCTCGCCCAGGTAGACCGCATTCTTGAACTTGTCAGCCAGGATCTGGATTTCGACGTGGCGCGGGTTCTGGAGAAACTTCTCCATATAGACAGCGCCGTTGTTGAAAGCCGCCGACGCTTCGGCCTTGGTCATCTGGATCGCGTTGACCAGCGCCGCCTCGGTGTGCACCACGCGCATGCCGCGACCACCGCCGCCGCCGGCCGCCTTGATGATGACCGGGTAGCCCACTGCGCGCGCGATGCGCTTGTTGGTGGTGGCGTCGTCCGACAGTTCGCCCTCGGAGCCGGGCACGCAGGGCACGCCAGCCTTGATCATGGCCTGCTTGGCCGACACCTTGTCGCCCATCGTGCGGATGTTCTCGGGCGTCGGGCCGATGAACTGGAAGCCGCTTTGCTCCACACGCTCCGCGAAGTTGGCGTTTTCGCTCAGGAAGCCGTAGCCCGGGTGGATCGCTTCGGCATCCGTCACTTCGGCCGCCGAAATGATCGCGGGCATGTTGAGGTAGCTTAGCGACGAAGGAGCCGGGCCGATGCAGACCGCCTCCTGCGCCAGCTTGACGTACTTGGCCTCGCGGTCGGCTTCTGAATAGACCATCACGGCCTTGATGCCCATCTCGCTGCAAGCACGCTGAATTCTCAGCGCAATCTCACCGCGATTGGCGATCAGAATCTTCTTGAACATGGTCACTCGATGATGAACAACGGTTGGCCGTATTCGACCGCCTGGCCGTTTTCGCCGAGGATCTGTTTGATGGTGCCGGACTTGTCGGCCTCGATCTCGTTGAGGATCTTCATGGCCTCGATGATGCAGACCGTATCGCCTTCCTTGACCTGGCTGCCCACTTCGACGAAAGCCGGCGCGCCGGGGCTCGAAGAACGGTAGAAGGTGCCGACCATCGGCGACTTGA
>JBDUCH010000071.1:0-14674 GCA_040003555.1 Variovorax sp.
ACCTCCGCCGTCGCGTACTGCCGGTATGCGTGGAAGCCCCCGGTGAACAGCGTGAGCCCCTGAGGCTTGTCCTTCACGTTCGCGCCTACCCACCAGGTCTTGGCCTTGTTGATGAGCGAGCGCTTGGCCAGGTTGCGTACCACGCCCATCCAGTCCTCCTCGGCTTTTGGCGTCGGCTCGATGGTGGTGAGGCCCTTCTCGTGCATGTGGGTGATGGCGGCGGCGATCCAGTCCACGTCGTGCTCGCTGATGCGAATAATGTTGGCGAGCGCCGCCGGGCCGTTGGGGCCGGTGGTCATGAAGAGGTTCGGGAAGCCTTCCATCATCAGGCCCAGGTACGAACGCGCGCCGTCCTTCCACTTGTCATTGACTGTGCGGCCGTCGCGCCCGACCACGTCGAACGCCGTCAGTGCGCCGGTCAGTCCGTCGTAGCCCGTGGCCAGGATCAGCAGGTCGAGTTCGACTTCGCCCGACTCGGTGCGCACGCCCTTCTCCGTGATCTCGACGATCGGATCGGTAAGGCAATCCACCAGGTGCACGTTCGGCAGGTTGTAGGTCTCGTAGTAGCTGGAATCCAGGCACGGGCGACGGGCGAAGATCGGGTATCCCTTCGGCTTGAGCTTCTCGGCGGTGACCGGATCCTTGACAATTTCGGGGATCCTGTTGCGCACGAACTCGGCCACGAACTCGTTGGCCTCCTCGTTGAACATCAGATCCGAGAAGGTGCCAAGCATGGCCAGGCCGCCCTGCTTCCAGGAGTCCTCGAGCAGCGCCTCGCGCTGGGCGCGGGTCACGCTGAAGAAGGCGCGGGTCGACTGCGGCCGCGTGCCGCCCACGGCGCTGTTGCGCGCGGCCTCGCGGATGCCGGGGTAGTGGCGTTTGACCTCGGCCACGTACTCGGCATCGAGTTCGACGTTGCGCATCGGCATGGTGAAGCTTGGCGTGCGCTGGAACACGAAAAGCTCGCCGGCCTGCGGCCCCACTTCCTGGACGATCTGGATACCGGTCGAGCCGGTGCCGATGACGCCGACGCGCCGGCCCTCGTAGCCGACGGGCTCGTGCGGCCACTTGGCGGCATGCAGCAGCTGGCCCTTGAAGCGCTTGACGCCGGGGATGTCCGGCTCCTTCGGGATCGACAGCGGGCCAGTCGCCATCACGCAGTACGGCGCCTCCCAGGTCTCGCCGCGGTCGGTTCTGAGCACCCACAGCGCGCGGGCCTCGTCCCAGGCGGCGTGGTTGACGCGGGTGTTGAACTGGAAGTGCGGCCGCAGGCTCAGCTTCTTGGCGACGAAGTCGATGTAGCGCAGCAGTTCGGGCTGAGCGGCAAACTGCTCGGACCAGGTCCATTCCTGCTCGATCTCGGGTGAAAAGGAATAGCTGTAGTCGATGCTGGGCAGGTCGACGCGGGCGCCCGGATAGCGGTTCCAGTACCAGACGCCGCCGACGTCGCCGCCCGCCTCGAAGGCCTGCAGGCTCAGGCCCATGGCGCGGAAGCGGTAAACGGCGTACATGCCGCCGAAGCCGCCGCCGACCACGAGGACGTCGACGCGATGGGTGGCGGCCTCGGCAGGCAGCGGGGTGGTGTTGGCGTTCTTGGATGTCTCGGCGTTCATGTGCATCTCCATGCGGGTTCTGATCAATAAAAGCGTGTCCGCGCCAGGGCGGTTACTAGAGGCCGAAGCCCAGGTCAGCCAGTCTTCCAGCCGACCATGTTCAGGCTGCCCATCAGCACGCTGGAGAGCGCGCCATCGACCAGCAGATCGATGCCGCTGACATAGCCGGCGTCAGGCCCGACCAGGAAGGACAGCGCGTTCGCCATGTCCTCGGGCTGGGCGATGCGGCGCAGCGGCACGCGGGCTTCGCGCTGCGCGCGCGCCTGGGCATCCGCGTAGACCGGTGCGGTGCCCGGGGTTTCGGTGATGCCGGGCGACAGCGCGTTCACGCGGATGCCGTCCGGCCCCCATTCGAGCGCCATCTGCCGCACCAGCATCAGCGCCGCGGCCTTGCTCGGGCTGTAGGCGGCCAGCGGCGCGGTCGGGTGGCTGCCTGAGATCGAGGTGGTCACAACCATGCTGCCGCGCGCGGCCTTGAGGAGTGGATGCGCCGCGCGCCCAAGCAGCCAGGCGGCGCGCACATGCACTGCGAAAACCTGATCCCAGTCCTCCAGCCGGGCCTCCAGCAAGGGGGCGGGAATCGCGAAGCCGGCATTGCTGACGACGGCCTCCAGGCCGCCGAAATTCGCCGCGGCCGCCACCAGCTGCGCCGGTGTCGCGGGGTCGGCCATGTCGGCGCCGATCGCCTGAATTTCGGCGCCGCCCTCGCGCAATGTCGACGCCAGCGATTCGAGTTCGTCCCGGTGCAGGTCGGCCAGCACCATGCGCGCCGGCAGGCCGTGACGCTGCAGCGAATCGCGCGCCAGCCGCTCGGCCATCGCGCGGCCGATGCCGCGCGCCGCACCCGTCAGAATGATCCGCATGCCGTGGGATTCATTGGTCACGTCGTCAGCCCTTCGCGTCATGCGGCCAGCACGCCGCCGTCCACCGGCAAGGTGACGCCTGTGATGTAGCTGGCCATGGACGAGGCCAGGAACAGCGCCGGTTCGGCGATCTCGGCGGGCTGGCCGACACGGCCCAGCGGCGTGCGGCGCAGCAAGCCCTGCAGCCGCTGCGGGTCGGCGCGGGTGGCATCGGTCATCGCCGTCTCGATCACGCCGGGCGCGATCGCGTTCACGCGGATGCCGTCCGGTGCGAGGTCGACTGCCATCGACTGGGTCAGCATCTTGACCGCACCCTTGGAGCCCGAATAGCCGATGCAGCCGGCCTGCGCGATGAACGCCGCGCCCGAGGCGATGTTGACTACGCAGCCACGCGTTTGGCGCAGTGCCGGCAGGAAGGCATGCAGCACGTTGAAGCCGCCCAGCACGTTGACGTCGAACACGCGGCGGATCTTGCGGTGCGCATCGGGCGTATCGATGCCTTCGCGCAGCAGGATGCCGGCGTTGTTAACGAGCACGTCCAGTGCGCCGATCTCGTGGCCAACCTGCCCGGCCAGGGCGGTGCAGGCCGGCACGTCGGTGATGTCCAGCGGGAAAGCCCAGGCACTGCCGCCGCCCTCCACGATCTCCCGTACGGTGGCCTCGCAATCCTGCGCGCGCAAATCGACCAGCACGACGCGCGCGCCGGCTCGCGCATAGCGCAGCGCGATCGCGCGGCCGATGCCGGCGGCGGCGCCGGTCACGAGCGCCAGCCGGTCTTGCAACAAGGGGGCATCGGAAAGCTCAGGCATGCGCAGGTCCATCACGGCGCCCCTTTACGGAGGCTGTCCTTCCTGGCCAGATAGAAATTGATCTCGCCAACGATGCCGCGGCGGAACAGCATCACCACCACCACAAAGACCGCGCCCTGCACGATCAACACGGCTTCGGCAAAAGCTGACAGCTGGTTGGACATGGTCACGACCACCATCGCGCCCACCACCGGGCCCAGCATGGTCTGCAGGCCGCCCACGATCCCCATCAGCAGTGCCTCGCCGGAGGTGACCCAGCTCACGTCCGTGAGGGTGGCGATCTGGAACACGATGCTCTTCATGCCGCCGGCCAGGCCCGCCAGCGCGGCCGACAGCGTGAAGGCCAGCAGCTTGTAGCGGTTGACCCGGTAGCCCAGTGAGATGGCGCGCGGCTCGTTGTCGCGGATCGCCTTCAGCACCTGGCCGAAGGGCGAATGCACCACGCGCCAGATGAGCCAGAAGGCGGCCACCACCGTGACCATGACCACGTAGTACAGCGTGAGGTTGTCCTGCAGGCTCAGCAGGCCGAAGAGCTTGCCGCGCGGCACGTTCTGGATGCCGTCCTCGCCGCCGGTGAAGGGCGCGCGCAGCGCGATGAAGTACACGAGTTGCGCACAGGCCAGCGTGATCATCGAGAAGGCGATGCCTGCGCGCCGGATCGCCAGGACGCCGGTAGTGGCGCCGATCGCCGCCGCGACCAAAGCCCCGAAGAGCACGCCGAGCGCCGGGTCGAAGCCCCAGACCTTGACCGCATGCGCCGTCGCGTAGCCGGCCGAGCCGAAGAACATCGCGTGGCCGAAGGACAGCAGCCCGACATAGCCGATCATCAGATTCAGCGAGGCCGCGAGCAGCGCGAAGCACATCAGCTTCATCAGGAAGATCGGATAGGCCACGGCCGGTGCCAGCAGCAGCAAAAGAGCACCGGCGCCCAGGAGGGCGATCCGGTGGCGCTCGACGAAAGTGGGGGTTGCGGTCACGTTGTCTCCTTCAGGCGGTTTCAGCGCAAGCTTCCGAACAGGCCCTGCGGCCGCACGGCCAGCACGATCAGCATGACCACGAACACCACCATGCCCGCGCCGTCGGGATACACCAGCTTGGTGATGCCTTCAATCACACCGAGCCCGAAGCCGGCCACGATGGCGCCGACGATCGAGCCCATGCCGCCGATCACGACCACCGCGAAGACCACGATGATCAACTGCGAGCCCATGAGCGGATTGACCTGGTAGATGGGCGCGGCCATCACGCCGCTGAAACCGGCCAGCGCCACGCCCAGGCCATAAGTCAGCATCAGCAGGCGCGGCACGCGCACCCCGAAGGTGCGCACCAGGTTCGGGTTCTCGGTGGCGGCGCGCAGGTACGAGCCGAGCTTGGTCCGCTCGATGACGAACCATGTCAGGATGCACATGCCCATCGACGCGGCGATCACCCACAGCCGATACCAGGGGAAGAAGGCCAGCGGCGTGTCCAGCCCGCCCGAGATCGGGTTCGGATAGGGCTGCCCGGTGGCGCCGAACTTGTAGCGGAACGCACCTTCGAGGATCAGCGCGAAGCCGAAGGTCAGCAGCAACGCGTAGACGTGGTCGAGGTGATAGAGCCGGCGCAGCAGGGTGCGCTCCAGCGCGATGCCGCTCAGGCCCACCAGTAGGGGCGCCAGCACCAGCGCCCACCAGTAGTTGAGGCCCAGGTACTCCAGCAGGCCCCAGGCCACGAAGGCGCCGAGCATGTACTGGGCACCGTGCGCGAAGTTCACCACGCGCAGCAGCCCGAAAATGATCGCCAGGCCCAGGCTCATCAGCGAATAGAGCGAGCCGTTGATCATGCCCACCAGAACCTGACCCGCGACGGCGGCCAGTGGGAATCCAAACAAGGTGTCCGGCATGGATGTCTCTCTTGTCGTTGTGTCTTTAGACGCCCAGCAGCGCCTCGATGCGCGCATGGTCCGTGACCAGCGTCTGCCGGTCGAAATGCTCCGCGACGCGCCCCTCCTCGATCACGTAGAAGCGATCGCCGACGCCCGAGGCAAAGCGGAAGTTCTGCTCCACCATCAGGATGGTGAAGCCGCGCTGGCGCAGGATGCCGATAGCCTGGCCGATCTTCTCGATGATCACCGGCGCCAGGCCTTCGGTCGGCTCGTCCAGCAGCAGCAGCTTGGCGCCAGTGCGCAGGATGCGCGCGATCGCGAGCATCTGCTGCTCGCCGCCCGAGAGTCGCGTACCGGGGCTCTTGCGCCGCAGCTTGAGGTTGGGAAACAGCGTGTAGATCTCCTCCAGGCTCATGCCGCCGGGCATCAGCACCGGTGGCAGCAGCAGGTTCTCCTCCACGTCCAGGCTCGCGAAGATGCCGCGCTCCTCGGGGCAATAGGCCACGCCCAGGCGCGCGATGTCCTCGGGCGCCATGCCTTGCGTCGGGCGTCCATTGATCGCGATGTGGCCATGGCGCTTGGTCAGCAGGCCCACCACCGCGCGCAGCGTGGTGGTCTTGCCGGCGCCATTGCGGCCCAGCAGGCAAACCGCCTCGCCCGGCTGGACAACGAAGTCGATGCCATGAAGCGCCTGGGTCTCGCCGTAGAAGCCGGTGAGGCCGCGCACTTCGAGGCAGGGCACGTTCTGCTCAGGCATGGGCGCCTCCCACGTAGGCTTCGCGCACGCGCGCATCGTTCGAGACTTCGTCGTAGCTGCCCTCGGCCAGCACCTCGCCGGCCTGCAGCACGGTGATGCGGTCGCACAGCTCGGCCACCACCTTCATGTTGTGTTCCACCATCAGCACGGTGCGCTCCTTCGCGACCTGCGCGATCAGTCGAGTGACCGGTCCGATGTCCTCGTGGCCCAGGCCGGCGATCGGCTCGTCGAGCAGGATCAGCTCCGGCTCCAGCGCCAGGGTGGTCGCCAGCTCTAGCGCGCGCTTGCGGCCATACGACAGGTCGGCGGCGGCATGCCCGGCATAGGGCTCGAGATTGACCGCGGCCAGCAGCTCGCGGGCACGCTCCGTGAATCGATCGAGCACGCGGGCGCTGCGCCAGAAGGCGAAGGTGCCGCTGGCCTTGCGCTGCAGGGCCACGCGCACGTTGTCCAGCACAGTCATCTGGCCGAACACCGCCGAGATCTGGAACGAGCGCACCATGCCACCCATCGCCACGCTGGCCGGATCGCTCTTCGTGATGTCGCGCTCGTTGTAGAAGATGCGCCCCGCGCTGGCCGGGATGAAGGTCGTGAGCAGATTGAAGCAGGTCGTCTTGCCGGCGCCATTGGGGCCGATCAGCGCATGGATGCTGTGGCGCCGGATGTTGAGCGACACGTCCTTCACGGCGTGGAAGCCGAGGAACTGCTTGCTGAGGCCTTCGGTGCGCAGGATGCAGTCGGGCGCGGTCGCGGCGGTGTTCATCAGAGGCCCTCGTCGTCGAACAGCACTTCGGGCAGGCCGCGCACGCCGAGGCCGTGGAAGGCGAACAGCGCACCGGCATCCGGATGGTCGCTGCGCAGCAGGTTGCCGGTATTGCGGATGCTGGTCACGTAGAGTACGTCCAGGTCCGGCCCGCCGAAGCATGGACAGGTGGGGAACGGGGTCGGCACGTCCAGCAAGGTGAGCAGCTTGCCGTCGGGCTGGAAGCGGCCGAGCTTGCCGGCCTGCACCATCGCGATCCAAAGGCAGCCCTCGGCATCGACCGTGGCACCGTCCGGTGCCCAGCCGTGCGGCTGTGTGCTGAAGAGCGTGCGGCGCAATCCGACATCACCGGTCTGCGGGTCGTAGTCGACCACGCTGACGTTGCCGCTGAGGCTGTCCGCGTGATAGAGCTGACGGCCATCGGGGCTGAAGCAGGTGGCGTTGGCCAGCGCGATGCCGCCGAAGAGCTTCGTGGCGCTGCCGTCGCGATCGAGCCGGTAGTAGCCACCGTCCGTGTCGTGCCGCCCCATCACCATCGAGCCAGCGACGAAGCGGCCCTGGCGATCCGTGCGGCCGTCGTTCATGCGCATGGCGGGGCCCGGGTGGCGCACCTCAGCCACCCGGCGCACGGCGCCGGTCTCCAGATCGAGCAGATGGAAGCCGTCCTCCAGCGCCAGCACCAGCCGGCCGCGCCGCGTGAGTGCGATCGAACCTACGTCGCTGGGTGTGATCCATTCGCTGTATTGGCCATCGCGCTGGCGCCGCACCAGCTTCGCCTTCGAATCGACCCAGTACAGCGCCTGGTCGCGCACATCCCACAGCGGACATTCGCCCAGGCGATCGCGCGTGTCTCCGATGATCTCGTGCCGTACGCTCATGTCGTGCCCCGCTGTGCTTGCATGGGATCCGTGCTTACTTCTTCACGAAGTCGCAGCCGCCTTCGGACATCGGGCGGAAGATCTGCTCGCCGGGAATGGCGGCGCCGAGGGTGTAGAAGTCGTACTTGCCCTTGGATTGGGCCGGCGACTTGACCTCCACCGGATAGACGGCACGCATGACTTGGCCGTCCTCGCGGATGGTCGCGTTCTTGGTCATGAAGTCGTTGACCGGCGTGGCCTTCATCTTCGCCACCACGGCGGGGCCGGCGTCGGTGTTGGCGTCCTTCACGGCCTTCAGGTAGTGGTTCACGGCGCTGTAGACCCCGGCCTGGATGTAGGTCGGCACCACGCCGTTGTTCTTGTCCATGAAGCGTTTGCTCCAGGCGCGGGTGGCAGCGTCCTGGTCCCAGTAGAACGGCACGGTAATGTTCAGGCCTTGGGCGGTTTCCAGGCCCATGGCCGAGACGCTGTTGATGGTCATGCCGAACACGCTGACGCTCTGTCCACCCTTGGTGATGCGGAACTCGGCCGCCTGCTTGAGCGAGTTGGACAGATCCAGGCTGGCGTTCAGGATCACGATCGCCTTGGCGCCACTGGACTGTGCCTGCAGCAGGTAGGAAGAAAAGTCGGTGGCGCCCAGCGGATGCTTGACCGCGCCCACGACCTTGCCGCCCGAGGCCTCGATGAAACGGGTGGCCTCGGCCTGGAGCGCAGCGCCGAAAGCGTAATCCACGGTCACGAAGTAGAAGGTCTTGATGCCCTTGTTCACCAGCAGCTGCACGCCGGCCTTGGGCAGCGAGTAGGTGTCCACCAGGAACTGCACGCCCATCGGCGAGCAGGCCTTGCCCGTCAGGTCGGACGAGACCGTGCCGGCGATCAGGTAGGGCTTCTGCTTCTCCTTCATGAGCGTCTGCACGCCCAGCGCGATGGACGACGCCGACCCACCGACGATGGTATCGACCTTGTCGGTCTCGAGCCATTTGCGCGCGGCGTTCAGCCCCACGTCGGGCTTGTTCTGGTCGTCCACCGTCACCAGCTCGACGGTCTTGCCGTTGACCTTACCGCCGAAGTCCTCAATGGCCATCTTGGCGGCCAGCACCGAACCAGGACCGCCGTTGCCGGAGTAAGGGCCGCTCAGGTCGCCCATGAGGCCGATGCGCACCATGTCATCCGAGATCTGGGCATGCACCAGGCCGGCGGTGGCCGCAAGGCCGGCGGTGGCGAGCACGGCACGCAGTGCCGCGAGGGAGTGCCGAAGGTTTTTCATCTTTGTCTCCTTGCTGTCGTTGGTGAAAGGGTTGGGGGAAGTCCGGTATCGGAGTCAGGTATCAGGCGCGGCTCGAAGGCAGCGCCAGAATCTGCTTGGCCAGGATGTTTCGCTGGATCTCGTTCGATCCGCCGAAGATGGCCGGCATGCGCGAGTCGAGGTACTGGTTCATCACGTCGGCCGCGATGCCGCCAATGACCACGTCGTCGATCTGACCGCCGTGGTCGCCCGCGAGCTGCACGAGTTCGTCGCAGATGCGCTGGTAGGTCTCGGTGCCCCAGACCTTGAGGTAGGACACCTCGGGCCCGAGCTCTTCACCGCTGCGCAGCCGCCCCATGAAGAGCTCGAAGGCGGACTTGAGGTCGCGCACGTCGAGCACGAGCTGCGCGTAGCGGTCGCGGAAGTCGCCCTGCCCCAGCGCGTTCGTGGCCTCGGCCAGCCGATCGAGCTGGGCCAGCGCGTACTCGCACTGGCGCGGCGTGCCGAAGAAGATGCGCTCCTCGCGCAGGAACGAGTTGGCCACGCTCCAGCCGTCGTCGATGTGGCCCACGACGTTCGTGACGGGTACGCGCACGTTGTCGAAGAAGACCTCGCTGAACTCGCCCTCGCCCTTGAGGTTGACGATGGGACGCACCTTCACGCCCGGCGTCTTGAGGTTGATCAGCAGGAAGGTGATGCCGCGCTGCTTGGCGCCCTCGACCTTGCTGGTGCGTACCAGCGCGAACATCCAGTCCGCGCCCGGCCCCAGCGTGGTCCACGTCTTCTGGCCGTTGACCACGAGGAAGTCGCCGTCGCGGTCGGCGCGCGTGCGCAGGCTGGTCAGGTCCGAGCCTGCATTGGGCTCGGAATAGCCCTGGCACCACATGATCTCGCCGCTCAGCACGCGTGGCAGGTGGTAGTCGATTTGCTCGGGCGTGCCGTGCATGAGCAGGAGCTTGCCGATGGCCAGGCCGTGGTCGGGAATGCGCGCGCAGCCGTAGCGTGCGATCTCCTCGGCGTAGATCACCTGCTTGGTCGCCGACAGGCCCATGCCGCCGGCGGTCCTCGGCCAGGAGGGTGCAAGCCAACCCTTTTTCGACAGCGCCTGATACCAGTCGGAGATGTCGGCGTAGTAGGCGCGCTTCTTCATGAAGCGCTTGTCGGCCGGGTAGTTGGCGGCGATCCAGGTCGCCAGCACGCGGCGGAACTCCTCGTCGGGCAGCTCGGCCACGTCAACGTCGTCGGGCACCACCAGGGGCGAGCTGTCGGACTGATGGATCCGCCCGGTCTTCATGAGTTCGTCCAGGAACTGGCCGCGCTGCCAGAGCGGATTGCCGAGCCAGGCCGACAGCGCCAACGCTCGCTTCAGGTACAGGCCGATGTCCGTTTCGTCGGCAATGCCCATGCCGCCGTGCAGGTGGATGGCGGCCTTGCCGACCAGCAGCGCCGTACTGCCGGCGCGTGCGCGGGCTGCGCGCAGCGACTGGATGCGCGTGGCATCGTCGGCCGGGCGTGCCCAGTCCAGCAGTGCATTCTCGGCCGCGGCGCGCGCGAGCTGGCAATGCATCCACATGTCGACCATGCGGTGCTGCAGCGCCTGGAACGAGGCAATCGGCTTGCTGAACTGGACGCGCTGCGAGGTGTAGGCCACGGTGGCGTCGAGTGCGCGTTCCGCCACGCCCACGAGTTCAAAAGCGCTGGCCAGGCGGGCCAGCTCGATGGCCTCGGCGACGGCGCTGCCCACGGCCGGGCCGCACGCCAGCCTGGCATCGGCCGCAAGCAAAAGGCCCTCGAAATCTACCTCGCCGAAATTGAGTCCATCGATGGTTCGAGTCGAGCGGATCGTGGCGGGCTTCGCGACCCAGAAGAGCGCCGGGCCGTCGTCGTCCAGCGCGTAGACCAGGAAGCCGTCGGCGGCATCGGCCAGCGGCACGAAGCACTTGCCCGCGCCTTGCAGTTGCCAGCCCTCGCCCCTGCGCTGCGCGCGCATCCGGACGCCGTCCAGGTCGCGCTGGCCTGGCGCTTCCTGCCACGCCAGCGCGGCCAGCGTCTCGCCGGCGAGAACCCGGTCGAGCAGCGCACGGGCCGCTGCCGAGCCCGCGGCGATCGGCACCAGCGCCTGCACCACCATCAGGCCGCAGGCCACGTAGGGTTCCGGTGCCAGGCCACGGCCGAGCTCGCTGGCAATCAGCATCGCCTCGGCCGCGCCGAGACCGTGCCCACCGAGGGATTCCGGCACCAGCACGCCGCTCCAGCCCGCCTCGGCCATCTCGTGCCAGATGCTCCGGTCGACCGGGATGGCCTGGTCGCGCAACCGGCGCACGCGGGCGGGGCCCGGGTGTCGCTCGTGGAATGCCTGCACGCTGTCGCGCAGCATCGTCTGTGTTTCGTCGAGATGAGTCATGAGATAGGAACCTTGGTGTGGCGCAGGGGTTGCGCGCCTATTCGGCGGGGCCTTGCAAGGCCACGTCCGTGGGGAGCTGGTGCGACCGGAACTGCTCGCGCAGCTTGAGCTTCTGCAGCTTGCCGGTCGCGGTATGGGGCAAGGCGTCGACGAAGACCACGTCGTCGGGCATCCACCACTTGGCGACCTTGCCGGCCATGAAGTCCAGGATGCCTTCGCGCGTGGGCTGTGTGCCGGCCTTGGGCACGACCAGCAGCAGCGGGCGTTCCTGCCAGCGCTGGTGGGCTACGCCGATCACGGCCGCCTCCTGCACGTCGGGATGACCGACGGCCGCGTTCTCGAGGTCGATGGACGAGATCCATTCGCCGCCGGACTTGATGACGTCCTTGGAGCGATCGGTGATCTGCACGAAACCGTCGGCGTCGAGCGTGGCCACGTCGCCGGTGGGGAACCAGCCCTCGGTGTCCATCGCATCGCCGTCGGCGCGGTAGTAGCCCGAGGCGACCCACGGGCCGCGCGCCTTCAGGTCGCCGAAGGCCTTGCCGTCGTGCGGCAGAGGCTGGCCGTCCTCGCCGAAGATCTCGATCTGAACGCCATAAATCGCGCGGCCCTGCTTGGCCTGCACGTCGTAGCGTTGCTGCAGACCCAGGTCGCGGTGTTTGTCGAGCAGCGTTCCGATGGTCGCGAGCGGGCTGGTCTCGGACATGCCCCAGGCATGGATCACGTAGGCGCCGAACAGCTCCTCGAACTTCTGGATCATGGTGCGCGGCGCCGCCGAGCCGCCGACGATCAGCCGCTTGAGAGGGATCTCGGACAGATCCAGCGTGCCCTTGTTGCGCTCGATGTAGTCGAACAGGCCCAGCCATACCGTCGGCACGCCGAGCGAGAAGTTGCAGCGCTCCTCGCGCAGCAGGCGATAGACGTTCTCGCCCGACAGGTGCGGGCCGGGCAGCACCAGCTTGGCACCGCACATCGCGCCCGCGTAAGGCACGCCCCATGCATTGACGTGAAAGAGCGGCACCACCAGCAGCACGCTGTCGCGGGCGGAGATCGCCAAGCCGTCGGCGGCGCAGGCGGTGAAGGAATGCAGCACCGTGGAGCGGTGGCTGTACAGCACGCCCTTCGGATTGCCGGTGGTGCCCGAGGTGTAGCAGAGCGACGAGGCGGTGTTCTCGTCGAAGACCGGCCAGTCGAACTCGGGCGAGGCGTCGGCCAGCAGCTCCTCGTAGCACAGCAGATTGCGCAGCTTCAGGTCGGGCATCTGCGAGCGCTCGCAGAGCGCGACGAAGCCCTTCACCTGGCCCAACTGCGGCGCCAGCTCGGTCAGCGTCGCGGCGAAGCTGAGGTCGAAGAAAACGTAGCCGTCCTCGGCATGGTTCACGATGTAGGCGATCTGCTCCGGAAACAGGCGCGGGTTGACCGTATGCAGGATGGCCTGCATGCCCGACACGCCAAAGTACAGCTCCAGGTGGCGGTGCGTATTCCAGGCCAGCGTGGCGACGCGGGTGCCGGCGCCCACCCCCAGGGTCGTCAGCGCATTGGCGAGCCGCTTGGCGCGCTGCTGCACCTCACGCCAGTTGCTGCGGTGGGTGCTGCCATCCACCATGTGGCTGACGATCTCACGATCGCCGTGGAAGGCGGCGGCATGATCGATCAGTCCGGAAAGCAGCAGGGGATGCTGTTGCATCAGGCCGTTCATGGGGTTGTCCTTGTTCCGATCCGGTTCAGTGGTAGCTGCGCCCGCCGTCGACCGCCAGCACGATGCCGGTGACGAAGGAGGATTCAGCGCTGCTCAGGTAGAGCGCGGCCAGCGCGATCTCGTGCGGCTCGCCGATGCGGCCCAGGGCATAGCGCGGGCCGACCTGCTCGCGCAGCACTTCGGCGGTGTAGCTCCCGCGCACCATGGGCGTGTCGACCGCGCCGGGACAGACGGTGTTGACGCGCACCAGCGGTGCCCATTCCATCGCGAGCGAGCGCGTCAGTGAGATCACGCCGGCTTTCGAGGCCGCATAGGCGCTGCGTTGCTTGAAGGGCGCCAGCCCCTGCCCCGACGCGAAGTTGACGATGGTGCCGCCGCCCGCCGCACGCAGGTGTGCCAGGCAGGCGCGGCAGACGATGAAGCTGCCTGTGAGGTTCACCTCCAGCACGTGCTTCCAGTCCGCCAGGCTCACCTGGTCGGCCCAGTCGGTGTTGGCGATTCCGGCGGCGTTGACCACGCCGTCGAGGCCGCCGAAGGCGCTGGCCGCCTCGGCCACAGCGCGCTCCACCGCCTGGGGATCGGTCACGTCGACCTCGACGCACAGCGCCTTGCCAGACAACTCGGGCGGACGTTGGCGGTCCAGCGCGGCGACGCAGGCGCCGGCGCGCACGAAGAGCTCCGCCACCGCGCGGCCGATGCCGGAGGCCGCGCCGGTCACGAGGATGCGCCGGCCTTTCAAGCGACCTTGGATCTGCAGTCCGGCGGGGTCGAGGGGTGCGTGTGCTTGCATGGCGTCAGTCCGATTTGATGTTCTTGTCGCGGATCACCGGACCCCAGCGGTTCGCTTCCGACTTCAGGTAGGCGGCGAACTCGGCCTGGGTCTGCCGCAGCGGCTCAACGCCGGCGCGGTCGATCGCCTCGCGCATGTCCGGCGTGTCGAGCACGGCGCGGATGTCGGCATGGAGCCTGCTCTGGATGGGCTTGGGCGTGGCCTCGGGCACCAGCACGCCGAACCAGGAGGCGGTCTCGAAGTTGGCAAGTTCGGGCACGCCCGATTGCGCGATCGGCTTGAGGTCCGGTGCCAGCGACGACGGCTTCAAGGAGCTGATGCCAAGCGCCTTGAGCTTGCCGGTCTTGACGAAGGACAACGCGGCCTTCGAATCGAACATGCCCTGGACTTGCCCGCCAACCAGGTCGTTCAACGCTGGACCGTTGCCGCGGTACGGTACGTGAACGATGCTCACACCGATCTGCGAGGCGAACAGCTCGGCACCGATGTGCGGGCTCGACCCGTTGCCCGACGACGCGAAGCTGAAGGGCTTGCCGGAGGTCTTGATGTACTTCACCAGCGAAGGCACGTCGTCGGCCGGAACCGAGGGGTGCACGAACAGGATGGCCGGCGCGACGGCGATCATCGCGAGCGGCTCCAGCGCGCTCGGCTTGTAGGGCAGGTTGGGCACCCGGAACTGGTTGGTGGTGAAGCCGAAGCTGGTCACCAGCAGGGTTCTGCCGTCCGCGGGCGCGCGTGCCGCCGCAGCCGTGCCGATCACCGTACCGCCACCGGCGCGGTTGTCCACCACCACTGGCTGGCCCCAACGCTCGGCCAGGCGCTGGCCCAAGGCGCGGGCCAGGTTGTCGGTGAGGCCGCCGGCGGCATACGGCACGATCAGCGTGGTCGGGCCGCCCGGGAACGGGGCGTTCTGGGCCGTCGGCGCGGTCTGCGCCGCGGCTGGTCGGGGCAACAGCGTGATCGACGCCGCCAGTGCGGCGACAGTCGC
>JBDUCH010000072.1:0-14649 GCA_040003555.1 Variovorax sp.
GACATTCGCGGAAGGGGCCACCCGCCGCCATCGGCCCGCCCCCCGAAAGTCCGGTATCAGGCGTCGAGCGCCTTCAGCTTGCCAAGGATCGTCGGCAGAAATTCCGTCACTGTCGGGTGCACCGGCAGCGCATCCTTCAGCACCTGGTAACTCGCACCGGTTGCCATGAAGTTGCTGATCACCTGGATGACCTCGTCGCCCTGAATGCCGAAGATTGCAGCGCCCAGAAAGCGGCCGTTGTCGCTATCGACCAGCAGCTTGATCAGGCCCGTGGTTTCGCTTTCTTCCTTGGCGCGGCTCACATCGACCATCGCATGCGTGGCTATCAGGATTTTGCGGCCCTTCGCCACCAGCGCGCGCGCCTCTGCCTCGCCGATGCCGACCCGGCCCAGCGGCGGGTCGGTAAACATCGCGTAGACCATGTTGCGATCGTCGGCGCTGCGCAATGCGGCGCCGCCACCGTGCTTCTCGCGGCGGTGGTTGGCCAGCACGATCTCGTGGTCGTGGTAACTGGTGTGCGTGAAGGCGCCGCGCTTGTTGATGTCGCCCAGCGCCCAGATGCCCGGAACGTTGGTGCGCAACTGGCCGTCGGTCGGCACATGGCCGTGCGCATCGACCTGCACGCCGACGTTCTGAAGGTCGAGGCGTTCGGTATTCGGCTGGCGACCGGTGGCCACCAGCAGGTGCGAGCCTTCGATGTCCCGGCCGCCCACGCGCAGGCGCACGCCTTCGCCGTTGCCGAGCGTTGCCACCGAATCGACTGGCCGCCCGCAATGGATCGCAATACCCTCGTCCGCGAGCATGAGGCGAATGGCTTCGGATACGTCCGCGTCCTCGCGCCCCGTGATGCGCGGCCCGGTTTCGACGATGCTGACCTGGCTGCCGAGCCGGCGAAAGATCTGCCCCATCTCGAGGCCGATGTAGCTGCCGCCCAAGATCACCAGATGCTGCGGCAGGCTGCGCAGTTGCAGCAGCGACACGTTGTCCAAGAACGGCACGGTGTCGAGCCCGGGCACCCGCGGCACCACCGGCCGCGTGCCGGTGTTGAGGTAGATGCGCCGTGCCACCATCTGTCGATCGCCTGCCTGCAGCCGGAACCCGCTCGCGGCATCGCCGCCGTTGAAGCGGCCCCAGCCGCGGATCAGCGTCAAACGCGGCTGGCCGGCCAGCCAGACTTCGAGCCCGCTGCGCGCGCCGTCGACCCGCGCCTGCATCCGTTCCATGGCCGCCGCGAAATCGACCGTGACCGGGCCCACCTGCACGCCGAACTCCGCCGCACGCCGCGCCATGTGCGCCACCCGCGCGCTCTTGCGCAGGGTTTTGGTCGGCGTGCAGCCGTTGTTGACGCAGGTGCCGCCGACCAGATGCCCTTCGATCAGCGCAACGGTTTCGCCATCGCCCGCGAGCGCGACCGCGAGGCTGGGCGCGGCCTGGCCGGTGCCGATGATGGCGACGTCGACGCGAAGGGGTTCGGGCAGTTGCATGCCCGATTGTTGCGGAAGACGCAGTGGCGGGCCAGGCGGCAACGAAGCTCAGGCTGGCTGGGCGCGCGCACGTTGCAGCCGCAACGATTCCGCCACAAGGCACAGTTCGAGGAACAGGACCTGCGCCCCGATCTGTGCCGTGTTGGTGGTGGCGTCGTACTGCGGCGCCACTTCCATCACGTCGGCGCCGACGATCGGGCAGCCGCGCAGGCCGCGCAGGATGGCCAGCACCTCGCGCGGTGTGAGGCCGCCCACCTCCGGCGTGCCGGTGCCGGGCGCGAAGCCGGGGTCGATACCGTCGACGTCGAAGCTCACGTAGATCGGCCCGTCGCCGATCACTTGCCGGGCCTGCGCAATCACGGCGTCGGTGCCCATGCGCATCACGTCTTCGGCATGCAGCACCGTCATGCCCGCGTCTTCCGAAAACTCCCACAGGTACTCGGCGCCGCCGCGAATGCCGATCTGGATGGTGCGCTCCGGGTCGAGCACGCCGTCGAGCACGGCCTGGCGGAACGGCCCGCCGTGGTGGAACTTGGAGCCCTCGTAGGCGCCACCGGTGTCGCAGTGCGCGTCGATGTGCACCAGACCCACCGGCCGCTTGCGGCCCAGCGCCCGCAGGATCGACAGCGTGATGGAATGGTCGCCGCCGACCGACAGCGGAATTACGCCGGCGTCCACGACGCCGTTGAAGTACTGCTCGATATCCTCGTGACAACTCTCCAGGCTGAAGCGGCTGCGAAACGGCACGTCGCCCACGTCGGCCACCTTCAGCATGGTCATCGGCGCAATCTTCAGCGCATGCTCAATCGGGCCGATGCGCTCCACGCCGCGCACCGCGCGCGGGCCGAGGCGCGCACCGGCGCGGTTGGTCACGCCCAAGTCCATCGGCACGCCGATCAGCGCGCACTCGAGCCCTCCGAAGCCGGCCTGCGTATGGGCGTCGGGCCGATAGTCGGCGCCAAGAAAGGTGGCGGCGCCGGAGAACGGCCACTTGCGGCGATCGCCTTCGGAAAACTGCTGGTCGGCGACGGCGCGGAACACCGGGTCGTCGCTCTCGCCGCCGCCGGCGTTCTCGTATTTCTTGCGCAGGGCTTCCAGTCGCTCGGGGGTGGTCATTGCGTCATTGGCCCTTGTTCAGCACGAACTCGGGCAGCGCGTTCTGCGGCAGGCTGTACTTGGTGAGCAGCGCGGTGTAGGTGCCTTTCTTGCGCAGCGCGTCGAGCGCGGCCTTGACCGCGTCGCGCGTGGCGGTGTCGCTCTTTGCGAACGGGATGCCGGCCAGGTTTTCGGCGAAAGCCTCGCCCAGGATCACATAGGCGTTCGGCTCCACCTTCTGGAAGTACGGCAGCGTTTCGTTGCCCTGCACCGCGGCGTCGAGCCGGCCGGTCTTGAGCTGAGCACGCGCGTCGACCGAACCTTCGGTGCCGCTGACCGCAATGGCCGCCTTGCCCTTGCCTTCGCAGTTGGCCTTGCTCCACTCGGCGATCTGCGCCGGCCAGTTGGTCGAGCGGCTCGCGCCCACCTTCTTGCCGCACAGGTCGGCCGGCGCCTTGATGCCGGCGGCCGCGGCGGCCGGCGAGGTGTAGAACTGCGGGCCGGTGCGCAGGTAGTCGACGAAGTCGACCGTCTCGCGCCGTGCCGGCAGATCGCTCATGCCGGCCATGACCATGTCGACGCGGCCGGTGGCAAGCGAAGGCAGCATCTGCGCGAAGCCGATCTCCTGCCATTCCACCGGCACGCCGAGTTCCTTGGCGATGGCTTCGCCGAGTTCGATGTCGAAGCCCATGAGCTTGTTCGTCGCCGGATCCTTGTAGGCGATCGGCGGATAGTTGGGCTGCGTGGCGATGACAAGCTTGCCGGCCTTCTTGATGCGCGCCGGTGCTTCGACGGCGAACGCCGATGTGGCGACAACACCGGCCAGCGCGAGCGCGGCGGGCAGTGCGTGTGACAGCTTCTTCATGGTGGCAACTCCAGGTGGGTAGAAAGGGGAAACGAGGCGGCGGTGCTCACTTGATCACCGCCGATATGAAATCGCGCGTGCGCGGATGCTGCGGCGCCGTGAGCACATCGGCCGCCAAGCCTTGCTCGACGACCGCGCCGGCGTCCATGAACACCACGCGCTCGGCCACCTCGCGGGCGAAGCCGAGCTCGTGCGTCACGACCACCATGGTCATGCCGCTGGCCGCGAGGTCGCGCATCACGGCCAGCACCTCGCCGACCAGCTCGGGGTCGAGCGCCGAGGTGGGCTCGTCGAACAGCATGAGCTGCGGCTCCATGGCCAACGCGCGGGCGATCGCCACGCGTTGCTGCTGGCCACCCGACAGTTCGCTCGGGTAGTGGTTCTGCCGATCGGCCAGGCCGACGCGACCGAGCAGCTCGCGCGCCTTGCGGATCGCGTCCTCGCGCGGACGGCGTTGCACGGTGACCGGGCCTTCGATCACGTTCTGCAGCACGGTCATGTGGGCGAACAGGTTGAAGCGCTGGAACACCATGCCGACCTTGCCGCGCTGCGCCGCGATCTGCGCGTCGTCCAGCGGATGCAGGGCCTGGCCGACGATGCGGTGCCCGGTGAGCTCGCCGTCAACCCAGATCGCACCGGCGTCGACGGTCTCGAGCTGGTTGATGCAACGCAGCAGCGTGCTCTTGCCCGAGCCCGACGGGCCGATGATGCAGAGCACCTCGCCCGGGCTAACTTCAAGCTCGATGTCGCGCAGCGCGTGGTAATTGCCGAAGTGCTTGTTGACGGCCGCGATGCGAACCATCGGAGCTGAAGCCGCGGTCATGCGCCGGCCCCTTCCACCTTGGGTGCCGCAGCGGCGTCCGTCGCCACCGCGATCTCCCGCCGCACCTGGCCCTTGGCGAAGTGACGCTCCAGCACCATCTGGCCGAGACTCAACAGCGTGACGACGCCGAGGTACCAGAAGCTCGCCACCAGCAGCAGCTCGATGACCAGGCCGTTGGCGTAGTAGACGGTCTGCGCGTTGCGCAGGATGTCGGGGTACTGGATGACGCTGGCCATCGAGGTCAGCTTGACCATGCTCACCACTTCGTTGCCGATCGGCGGAATGATCACGCGCATCGCCTGTGGCAGCACGATGCGGCGCAGCGCGGTGAGGCGCGTCATGCCGACCGCCTTGGCCGCCTCGGTCTGCCCGAGGTCGATCGACAGGACGCCGCCGCGCACCACCTCGGCCGTGTAGGCGCCTTGATTGAGGCCGAGGCCGAGCAAGGTGGCGACGAACGGCGTCATCACGTCGACCGTGCGCCACGACAGGCCCGGAATGCCCGGGATCCCCAATGTCGGGAACACCAGCGCAAGGTTGAACCACAGCAGCAGTTGCAGCAGCAACGGCGTGCCCCGGAAGATCCAGATGTAGAACTCCGCCACGCCGCGCAGTACCGGGTTGGGCGACATCTTCATCACCGCGAACAGCACGCCGCTGCCGATGCCCAGCAGCATCGCCAGCACCGTCATGACCAACGTGAAGCCCAGGCCGGTGAGGATGGACTGCGCGGTGAGGAAGCGGCCCACCACCGCCCAATTGATCTGCCCGAGCGCGAAGGCGCGCACCACCAGGCCCAGCAGTAGCACGATCGCCGCGGCGGCGAGCCAGCGGCCGATGTGATGGCGCCGCACACGCGGTAGGGTGGATGCGTCGGGCGTTGTCATGGTGCCACCTCCGGTGCGCTGCTGTTGCTGCCGCCCTCGGCCCAATGCCGCTGCGCCGCCACCTTGGCCTGCAGGCGGGCCAGTTGTTCGGCCACGCGCCCGGGGGCGGTGCCGCCCCAGGCGCTGCGTGCGGCCACCGCACGTTCCAGCGAGATGTGCGGCAGCAATTCGGGCGTGAGGCGCGGGTCGATCGCGGCCAGGTCATCGGCCGTCAGCGCTTCGAGCTCCATGCCGCGTCGCTCGCAGTACAGGACGGCGGCGCCAGCCACTTCGTGCGCGCTCGCGAACGGCGTGCCCTGGCGCGCGAGCCAGTCGGCGATTTCGGTGGCGAGCGTGAAACCCTCGCCAGCCTGGCTGCGCATGCGCGCGGTGTCGGCGCGCCAGGTGCGCACCATGCCCGCCATCGCCGGCAGGCACAGGGCGAGGCCGTCGATGCTGTCGAACACGGCGTGCTTGTCGGCGAAGAGGTCGCGGTTGTACGCCAGCGGCAGCGACTTGCATGTGGCGAGCAGACCGGCGAGGTTGCCGATGAGCCGGCCGGAGATGCCGCGCGTGAGCTCGGCGACGTCCGGATTTTTCTTCTGCGGCATGATCGAAGAGCCGGTCGAGAAGCCGTCGTCGAGCTTGAGCCAGCCGAACTGCCGGCTGCACCAGAGGCAGATTTCCTCGCACAGGCGCGACAGGTCGACCCCGATCTGCGCCGCGACGAACAGGAACTCGTTGACGTGATCGCGGCTGGCAACCGCGTCGATCGAGTTGTCGCAGGCGCTGAGGTAGCCCATCTCCTGCGCGGCCAGTTCCGGGTGCATCGCGATGGCCGAACCGGCCAGCGCCGCCGCGCCGAGCGGCGAGCGGGCCGAGCGCCAATCCCAGTCGTGCAGCCTGTCCACGTCGCGGCTCAGCGCCTGCGCATGGGCGAGCAACTGATGGCCCCAGACGATCGGCTGCGCCGGCTGCAGGTGGGTGAAGCCCGGCGCCAGCGTGGTCTTGTGCAGGTCGGCCTGGGCTATCAGCGCGTTCACCACGTCCAGCACCATCGCGCCGAGGCCGCGCGCCTGCTCGCGCAGGTACAGGCGCAGGTCGTTGGCCGTCTGGTCGTTGCGCGAGCGACCGGCGCGCAGCTTGCCGCCGAGCGCGCCGAGGCGCTCGGTCAGCAGGCGCTCGATGAAGGTGTGCACGTCTTCGTCGCGCGCTTGCGGCTGCGAACGGCCGCTGGCGATATCGGCCTCGATCTCGTCCAGCGCCGACAGCATGCGCACCGTTTCGCCCGCATCGAGCAGGCCGGCGCGCTCCAGTTCGCGGGCATGGGCACGGCAGCCGCGCAGGTCTTGGGGCGCCAGCCGGAAATAGGATGGTGGCGAGGTCGACAGGCGCATCAGCGCCGCATCGGGGCCGCTTTCAAAGCGGCCGCCCCAGAGCAGGCCCCCCTCGGACGCGGGGTTGGCGGCAGTCATCGGGGGGTTGCCGGCGAGCCGGTCTGGCGTGCATATTGCATCGGCGTATTGGACGGGCAGCCCCTCGGCTGCACAATCCATTAAATCTCATCGACCCATGACCACCGCTCATGCGCCCGGCCCCACCGGGCCCGATGCCGTCTCGCAGAGCCGGCTGCTGCCGCCCCTGGCGGCGCTGCGCTGCTTTGCGGTGGCGGCGCGCACCGGCAGCTTCACGCGGGCGGCCGAAGAACTCTGCGTGACCCAGGGCGCGGTCAGCCGGCAGGTGCTGCAACTGGAAGAGTTTTACGGCCAGGCGCTGTTCCTGCGCCAAGCGCGCGGCCTGGTGCTGACCGACGCCGGCCAGTTGCTGGCCAGCACGGCGCGCTCCGCGCTCGACCAGATCGCCCAGACCACGCGCGTGCTGCGGCGCCGCATGGAGGCGCGCGAGCTGCGCTTCATGGTGCCCACCTGCGCCATGCTATGGGCCATGCCGCTGCTGATGCGCTTTCAGGGCCGGCACCCGGGCTTTCGCATCGCGGTGAACACCACCATGTCGCACGACCTGGACGAAGACCGCTTCGATGCCGGCATCGTCTACGACCGGCTCGACGACCCGGCCCCGCACCAGCGGCTGCTGTTCGCCGAGCGCCTCACGCCGGTGTGCTCGCCCCGCCTCACCCAGGGCGCGCTGGCGCTGCGACGGCCGAAGGATCTGGCGCGCAGCGTGCTGCTGCATGCGCGCGCCGACCACGAAGACTGGCGCCAGTGGCTCGAGGCCGCGCAACTGCTCGAGATCGATCCCGCCCTGGGGCTGGACTTCCAGACGCTCGACCTGTCGAACTCCGCGGCCGCGGAAGGCTACGGCGTCGCCCTCGGGGATCGCGTGATCGGGCAACCCGCAATCGACAGCGGCCGACTCTGCGCGCCGTTCGATTTCGAGGTCACGACCGGCCACGCCTACTTCCTGCGCTGGCAAGAGGCCCACGCCGAACGCGCCGAGATCGCCCACCTGGCCGAGCTGTTCGGCGATGCGTTGCGCGAGCAGCTGGACGGCGCTGCGCCGCAGGCCTCGCTGCTGCGCAAAGACTGACAGACAGGGCGCGGGCCGGCGCGCCATACTCGGCGGCCATGAAAACCTTCGACGCCGCCGCCACGCGCGCTGCACTGACCTTCCAGCGCCTGGTGCCCGCGTTGCGTGAGGCCTTTGCCGGCGATGTCACCGTGCCGCCGCGCCATGTGCACAGCATCGGCGACGGCGCAGAGCGCGGCACGGTGCTGATCATGCCGGCGTGGAGCGACGCGGGCTACCTCGGCATCAAGACCATCAACATCTTTCCGGGCAACAGCGCGCGCGGCCTGCCCGGCCTGCACGCGTCCTATGTTCTCTACGACGCGCGCACCGGCGTGCCGCTGGCGCAGATGGACGGCAACGAGATCACCGCGCACCGCACCGCCGCGGCCGCCGCGCTCGGCGCGTCGTTCCTCGCGCGCGAGGATGCCGCCAACCTGCTGGTGCTCGGCACGGGCCGCATCGCGAAGCTGCTGCCAGTCGCGCACGCGAGCGTGCGCCCGATCCGCGAGGTGCATGTGTGGAACCACCGACCCGAAGGCGCGCGGGCGCTGGCGGCCGAATGGCGTGCCGCCGGCTGGAATGCGCATGCGGTGGCCGACGAACCCGACGCATTGGCGCTGGCCGTGCGCGCCGCCGACATCGTGAGCTGCGCCACCCTGGCCACCGCACCGCTTGTGCGCGGCGAGTGGCTCACGCCGGGCACCCACCTCGACCTGATCGGCAGCTTCACGCCTGCGATGAAAGAGGCAGACCCGGCCTGCTTCGGCCACGGCGCGCGCGTGTTCGTGGACACCGACGAAGCGCTGCTGAAGGCGGGCGACCTGCTCGACGCGATCGCAGCCGGCACGCTGGCCGCCACGGATGTCCAAGCGACGCTGGCGCAGCTGTGCAGGGGCGCGCGCGAGGGCCGCTCATCGGGCGGCGAACGCACGGTGTTCAAGGCCGTGGGGACGGCACTGGAAGATCTGACGGCAGCGACGCTGGTGTGGCGCGGCGCAGACGGTCAACGGTTGGCATGAAGCCTGCACCGTGCCAGCATCGCGACAAGCGAAACACGCAATCATGGCCAGCTTGATCTTGTCGATGGAAGGCCGGGTCGTCCGGATCGTGCGCCTGCGCGAGGGCGAGACACTGGTCGGCCGCAGCCCGCGCAACCACCTGGTGCTGGAGCGCGCCACCGTCAGCAATTTTCACGCGATGTTCGTCTCACGGGCAGACGTGGTGGCCGTTCGCGATCTGCACAGCACGAACGGCACCTCGGTGAACGGGGAGCTGGTGACGGCGACCTACCTGCTGCACGGCGACGTGGTTCGCATCGCCGATGTGGAGATGCAGTTCGCCCGGAAGAATCTCTACAACGCGGAAGACCTGCCGGAGCTGCCGAGCCTTCCTGCGGATTCGCTGCCAGCCAGCGCCGCCACGGTTCCGGGCGCGCTCGAGTCCGCTCCGCTGCCGCGCAGTGCGCAGGGCAATCGCATCGGCGGCTCAGCCGGCGCCCAGTGGTTCGGAGACGGCGTCGCCTTCACGCTCGCGGCGCGGGGACGGGAGATCTCGGCGTACATCACCGCCGACGCGCTGCATTCACACTTCGCGGCCAGGATCGACGGCCCGGACGGGCCCGTCAGAGCCGTCGAGGCCTACGAAGAGCACCACGTGGCGATCAACGTGGTGGCCTGGGCGCGCTTTGCCGAAACCGAGCGGGAGCCGATTTGGATCCGCACCGCCGATTTCGAGATGTGAACGGGATCGTTCAGACGCGCTCGAGGATCACCGCAATGCCCTGCCCCACGCCGATGCACATCGTGCACAGCGCGTAGCGCCCGCCCTGCTTGTGCAGCTGGTTCACCGCCGTGGTTGCGAGACGCGCGCCACTGGCGCCCAGCGGATGGCCGAGCGCGATGGCGCCGCCGTTGATGTTGATGCGCGCGTCGTCGTCCTTCAACCCCAGCATGCGCAGCACCGCCAGGCCTTGCGCCGCGAAGGCTTCGTTGAGTTCGATCACGTCGATCTGGTCGAGCGAAATGCCGGTGAGCGCCAGCACCTTCAGCGTCGCCGGCGCCGGGCCGATACCCATCACGCGCGGCGCCACGCCGGCGGTGGCCATGCCGACCACGCGGGCACGCGGGGTCAGCCCGTATTTGGCGGCGCTGGCTTCGTCGGCCAGCAGCAGCGCACAGGCGCCGTCGTTCACGCCGCTGGCATTGCCGGCCGTCACGCTGCCGTCAGGCCGCACCACGCCTTTGAGTTTGGCCAGCGCTTCGAGGGTGGTGTCGCGCGGATGCTCGTCCTTGCCGACGATGATGGCGTCGCCCTTCTTCTGCGGCACGGTCACGGGCGTGATCTCGGCGTCGAAAAAGCCGGACTTCTGCGAAGCCACGGCGCGCTGCTGCGAGGCGAGTGCCATGCGGTCTTGCGCCTCGCGCTCGATCTTGTGGTCGGTGGCCACGTTTTCGGCGGTCTCGGGCATCGAGTCGACGCCGTAGAGCTCCTTCATCTTCTTGTTGACGAAGCGCCAGCCGATGGTGGTGTCGTACACCGCGTTGGCGCGGCTGAAGGCCGACTCGGCCTTGGGCATCACGAAGGGGGCGCGGCTCATGCTCTCGACGCCACCCGCGATCATCAGGCCCGCCTCACCGGCCTTGATGGCGCGCGCGGCAGTGCCGACCGCGTCCAGCCCGGAGCCGCACAGGCGGTTGACGGTAGAGCCGCCGAGTTCGAGCGGCAGACCAGCCAGCAGCGCCGACATGCGCGCCACGTTGCGGTTGTCTTCGCCGGCCTGGTTGGCGCAGCCGTAGATCACGTCGCTGACGGCCTGCCAGTCGACCTTGGGGTTGCGCGCCATCAGCGCCTTGAGCGGTACGGCGCCGAGGTCGTCGGCGCGCACGCTGCTGAGGGCACCGCCGTAGCGGCCGAAGGGGGTGCGGATGGCGTCGCAGATGAAAGCTTGGTTCGTCATGTGTTGTCTCGTGTGGAAGTTTGTTCAGGCGGCGATCGGTAGGCCCACCAGCTTTTCGAGCTCGGCGTGGTCGAGGCCATCGACCTTGTCGACCAGCCTGAGGCCGTCAGGCGTGCACTCCAGCGTAGCGAGGTCGGAGTACACGCGCTTGACGCAGCCGATGCCGGTCAGCGGATAGGTGCATTTCTTGACCAGCTTGCTCACGCCCTGCTTGGTCAACAGGTCCATCATCACCCAGGTCTGCTTGGCGCCGATGGCGAGATCCATCGCGCCGCCGACGGCCGGGATCGCGTCTTTCTCGCCGGTGTGCCAGTTGGCCAGGTCGCCGGTGGCCGACACCTGGAACGCGCCGAGCACGCAGATGTCGAGGTGGCCGCCGCGCATCATCGCGAAGCTGTCGGCATGGTGAAAGAACGAACCACCCGGCAGCAGGGTGACGGGCTGCTTGCCGGCATTGATGAGGTCGTAGTCTTCCTCGCCCGCGGCCGGCGCAGGGCCCATGCCGAGGATGCCGTTCTCGCTTTGCAGGATGACCTCGCGGCCGGCCGGCAGGTGATTCGCCACCAGCGTCGGCTGGCCGATGCCGAGGTTGACGACGGCGCCGTCGAAGATGTCCTGTGCGACGCGCGCGGCGAGCTGGTCTTTGGTGCGGCGTTGGTAGGTTGCGGTGCTCATGGTCATGCTGCCTTCTTGAAGCCGCCGGCTTGCGTGGCGACGCGGTCGATCTGGACGACCTGGTGCACGAAGATGCCCGGGGTCACGATGGTTTCGGGGTCGAGCGTGCCGAGCTCGGCGATCTCGTGGACGGTTGCGATGGTCTTCTTCGCGGCCATGGCCATCACCGGGCCGAAGTTGCGCGCGGCCTTGCGGTAGACCAGGTTGCCCCAGCGGTCGCCGCGCTCGGCCTTGATGAGCGCCACGTCGCCGTGGATCGGGTACTCGAGCACGTAGTGCACCCCGCCGATGACGCGCGTTTCGCGGTCGCCGGAGAGCTGCGTGCCGTAGCCCGTGGGGCAGAAGAAGCCGCCGATGCCGGCGCCTGCGGCGCGGATGCGCTCGGCCAGGTTGCCTTGCGGCACCAGCTCGAGCTCAAGCTTGCCGGCGCGGTAGAGGCCGTCGAACACCTGGCTGTCGGCCTGGCGCGGAAAGCTGCAGATGATCTTGCGCACGCGCCCGGCCTTCAACAGGGCGGCCAGGCCGACTTCGGCATTGCCGGCGTTGTTGTTGACGACCGTGAGGTCTTTGGCGCCCTGCTCGATCAGGCCATCGATCAGTTCATTGGGAATGCCGGCGGTGCCGAAGCCGCCGATCAGCACGGTCGAGCCGTCCTGGATGTCGGCCATGGCATCGGCGACCGAGCGCGCGATCTTGTCGATCATGAGATTTGTCTCCTGCGGGATTGAGGATTGCGGATGGAGGGAAACCACTGAACAAAACGCGGCCCAATCTTGTTTGCTTTAGGTCGCTTTTTGTTCTATTTTTGTTCGTCTATCGAACGTTTGTTCTTATAATGAATTCTAGGAGATTTGACGCGCCATGGCAACCACCCCAAAACCGAGCCCCGCCGCCGAGGCGCCCCCCCGCCCCGGCGACAGCTACGTGCAGTCGTTCGCGCGCGGCCTCGAGGTGATCCGGTCGTTCAGCGCCCAGGCCCCGCGGCAGACGCTCAGCCAGGTCGCCGCTGCGAGCGGCCTCACGCGTGCCGGTGCGCGCCGCATCCTGCTGACGCTGCAGACCCTCGGCTATGTGGAAACCGACGCCAAGCTGTTCAGCCTGACACCGCGCATCCTCGACCTCGGCTTTGCCTACCTGTCGTCGATGCCGATCTGGAACCGCGCCGAGCCGGTGATGGAGGCGCTGGTGCAGCAGGTGCAGGAGTCGTGCTCGGCCGCGGTGCTCGACGCGACCGACATCGTCTACGTGATGCGCGTGCCCACCCACAAGATCATGAGCATCAGCCTCGGCGTGGGGTCGCGGCTGCCGGCGTATTGCACTTCGATGGGCCGGCTGCTGCTGGCCGGCCTGGACGAAGACGACCTGCGCGCGCGGCTGGCGGCTTCCGCGCCTGAAGCGCTGACCAAACACACGGTGACCGACATCGATACCCTGCTCTCGAAAATCGCGCAGGCACGCCGCCAGCGCTGGTGCCTGGTCAACCAGGAACTGGAAGAAGGTCTGATCTCGATCGCGGCACCGGTCGTCAACCGAGCCGGCCGCACCGTGGCCGCGCTCAACATCAGCGGGCAAGCCAACCGCACGAGCGCCAAGGTGATGCAGGAGACGATGCTGCCGGCGCTATTGGCGGCGGCGCAGAAGATTTCGGGGATGCTATGAGCCAGATCCTGCACGTCGAAGGCCTGCGCTTCGCGTACCCCGGGCAGCCACCGCTGGTCGCGGGCTGGTCGGCGCGCGTCGGCGCCGGCGTGACCCTGCTGCACGGCGACACGGGCAGCGGCAAGTCGACACTGCTGCGGGTGCTGGCCGGCGTGCTGCCTGCAGGCGGCCGGCTCACGCTGGCGGGCGCGCGCCTCGACGCCGCACCGGACGCCTACCGCCGCAACGTTTTCTTCTGCGACCCGGCCACCGACAAATTCGACGAGATGACCGTGCACGCATGCACGGCGGCGCTGCGTGCCGACGACCCCCCCTTCGACGAAGCCCTCTGGCGCGCACTGGTCGAAGGCTTCGCCCTGCTGCCGCACATCGACAAGAGGCTGTACATGCTCTCGACCGGTTCGAGGCGCAAGGTCTATCTGGCGGCGGCCCTCGCATCGGGCCGCGCCTTGACCCTGCTCGACGACCCGGCCGGCGCGCTCGATGCGGCGTCGATCCGCTGCCTGTGGC
The DNA here is from genome assembly GCA_040003555.1 of Variovorax sp. Lineage (GTDB taxonomy): Bacteria > Pseudomonadota > Gammaproteobacteria > Burkholderiales > Burkholderiaceae_C > Variovorax. The sequence continues at coordinate 13,463 of JBDUCH010000072.1, forward strand.
GCACGCTGGCCGACTTCGCGGCCTCACAGCACCCTGGGCGTGCCATCCTCGTCGCCAGCAGCGAGACGATCGACGCGGTGCCGCTCGCAACCACGATCGGGCTGCCGCCGTGTTGACGCCGCCGGCCGTGGCCGTCCTCGGGCTGGCTTACCTGCGTGCCGCGGGCGGCGCGCAGACCTGGCTGATCCATTGCGACGGCAGCGCCATGCCGAACCCGGGCCGCATGGGCCTCGGTGCGGTCATCGTCGCGCCCGACGGCACGCAGTACACGTTGTCGCAGGCCGCCAGCGAGCGCGGCTGCAACAACGAGGCCGAACTGCGCGCGCTGATGGCTGCGCTGCGCGAAGCCCGATCCCTCGGTGCGACGGCAGTCCGCGTCTGCAGCGACAACAGCATCCTGGTCGAGCAGCTCGGCGATGCGGCGCCCAAGCCGGTCGCGCGGCTGGCGCCGCTGTTCGACGCGGCGCGTGTGCTGCTGCGGTCGTTCGACGCCGTGGCGCTGACGTGGATCCCGCGCCACCGCAACGGCGAGGCCGATGCACTGGCCCGCGCGGCACTGGGGTTTCCGCCCAAGCGTGTCGTCGTCCGCACGCCGAAGCGCCGGCGCGCACGCTGAAGGCTCAGGGCTTTTCGACGCCCGGCACGACTGGGAGGGGCGGGGGTCAGATCCCCCTGGACTTGCGCCACACCTCGAAGGCCGCCTTGGTGTCCGCGTTCGGCGGGTAGGTGCCGGCAAGCTTCGCGCCGCCCTCGATGCGTTCGAGCACGAAGGCTTCCATCTTTTCCTGCTCGGTGGCGTCGCGTGCAACCTCTTCGGCCAGGTGCGCGGGAATCACAACCACGCCCTCGTCATCGCCCACAATCACGTCGCCCGGGTACACCGGAACGCCGCCGCAACCGATTGGCACGTTGAGGTCGATCGCGTGATGGTGGATCAGGTTGAGCGGCGCACTGCCGCCGGCGCAGTACACGGGAAAGTCCATCTGCGAGATCGGGCCGCTGTCGCGCACCGGCCCGTCGGACACCAGCCCCGCGGCGCCGCGCACCTTGAGCCGCGTCGTGAGGATCTGGCCGCCCGAAGCCACGCGCGTTTCACCGCGGCAGTCGATCACCAGCACATGGCCTTCGGGCACGCTCTCGATGCCCTTGCGCTGCGGGTGGTTCGGGTCGTCGAAGGCGCTGATCTG
>JBDUCH010000352.1:0-4297 GCA_040003555.1 Variovorax sp.
TGTCGAACACTGCCAAGTCCAAGGTGCGCGAGCAGGCGGCGCAAGGGTTGGTCGGCCGCCAGGGTCTGCTCGATGCCGAGATGGCGGCCTATCACGGCCAGGGCACCTGCACCTTCTATGGCACGGCCAACAGCAACCAGATGCTGCTCGAAGCCATGGGCCTGCATGTGCCGGGCACCGCGTTCATCCAGCCCGGCGACGCGATGCGCGAAGCGCTCACGCGCGAAGCGGTGCGAACGGTGCTGGGGCGCGCCTCCACGCAAGCCTTCCAGTGCCCGCCGATCGGCGTGATGGTGGACGAGCGCGCCATCGTTAATGCGATGTCTGCGCTGCTGGCCACGGGCGGCTCGACCAACCATCTGATCCATTGGGTTGCGGTGGCGCGCGCGGCCGGCATTGTCATCGACTGGGACGATTTCTCGCACCTGTCCGATGTGGTGCCGCTGCTGGCGCGCGTCTACCCCAACGGCACTGCCGACGTCAACGCGTTCCAGCAGGCCGGCGGCCCCGGCTTCGTGATCGGTGAACTGGTCGATGCGGGCCTCATGCATGCCGACGTGCTGACAGTGCGTGCGGGCGGCATCCGCGAGTTCGCAGGCATCCCGGCGCTGGCCGATGCCGCGGCGGCCACCCTGCGCTGGAGTCCGGCCGCGCCGCTGGCCGATGAAGCGATCACGCGCCCGGTCGCCAAACCGTTCAGCGCCACGGGCGGCCTCAAGCTGCTGGGCGGCAATCTCGGCCGCAGCGTGATCAAGGTGTCGTCGGTGCCCGACGACCGCCATGTGATCGAGGCGCCTGCCCGCGTGTTCGATTCGCAGATGGCGCTGCACAAGGCCTTCACCGCAGGCGAACTCGATCGCGACGTGGTCTGTGTGGTGCGCTGGCAGGGCCCGCAGGCCAACGGCATGCCCGAGCTGCACAAGCTCACGCCGCCGCTGTCGGTGCTGCAGGGCAAGGGCTTTCGTGTGGCGCTGGTCACCGACGGCCGCATGAGCGGCGCGTCGGGCAAGGTTCCGGCCGCGATCCACGTCTCGCCCGAAGCGGCTGCCGGCGGCCCGCTGGCCAAGGTGCGCGACGGCGATTTGATCCGTCTCGACGCCGTGGCCGGCACGCTGGCCGTGCTGCTGCCCGAGGACGAATGGGCCGCGCGCCAGAATGCGGTGCAACCCGAATCCCAACGCGCCGCCGACGGCCGCGGCCTCGGCCGCGAACTGTTCGCCGGCATGCGCCGCAACGCGCTCACTGCGGAAGAGGGCGCCTGCTCCTGGCTGTAACCGGCGCCGCCGATCTTCGACAGAACTGAATGGAGCCATGAAATGAAAGACCAGTTAACCGCGCTCGCCGTGATGCGCGATGCCCCGGTGATCCCCGTGATCGTGCTGCAGGACGTGGCCCATGCCGTGCCGCTGGCGCGCGCGCTGGTGGCCGGCGGCATCCGCATGCTCGAGGTGACGCTGCGCACGCCGCAGGCGCTGCAATGCATCGAAGCGATCGCCCGGGACGTGCCCGAGGCCGTGGCCGGTGCCGGCACGATCCGCAGCGCGGCCGATGCTCAGGCGTCGGCGCTGGCCGGCGCCAGGTTCGGCGTGAGCCCGGGCTACACGCGCTCGGTCGGCAAGGCCTGCCACGATATCGGCCTGCCGCTGTTGCCCGGCGTGGCGACCGGCAGCGAGATCATGATGGCGCAGGAAGACGGCTACACGCAGCTCAAGTTCTTTCCGGCGATGCAGGCCGGCGGCCTGCCGATGCTCAAGGCCTGGCAGGGCCCGTTCGGCGACGTCACCTTCTGCCCGACCGGCGGCATTAGCCTGGCCAACGCGCACGAGTTTCTGGCGCTGTCGAACGTGGCCTGTGTCGGCGGCTCCTGGATCGTGCCGACCGACGCGATCGCCAAGGGCGACTGGGCCCGCATCGAAACGCTCGCACGCGAGGCGAGCCAGCTCGCCCGATGAGCGAAAGCGAAGGCTTCGACAGCAGCACGCTGAAGGTCATCGCCTTCGACGTGTTCGGCACCGTGGTCGATTGGCATGGCGGCATCTCGGCCGAGGTGGCACAGGCACTGCCCGAGGTCGATGCCGATGCGTTCGCCACCGCCTGGCGCGCCGGCTACCAGCCGGCCATGCGCAGCGTGATGGAGCGGCTGGCGGCGGGCGAGGGCGGCTTCACGCTGATCGACGAACTGCACCTGGCGATCCTCGAAGACGTGCTGCACGACCTCGGCATCGACCGGCTCGACAAGACGCAAAAGCGCGACCTCAACCGTGCATGGCACCGCCTGCCGGCCTGGCCCGATGCGGTCGATGGCTTGCGCCGGCTCAAGACCCGCTTCACGATCTGCACGCTGTCGAACGGCAACATCGGCCTGCTGACCGAAATGGCCAAGCGCGCAGGCCTGCCCTGGGACTGCATCCTGTCGGCCGAAGTGTTCAAGGCCTACAAGCCGGATCCGCGCACCTACCTCGGCGTGGCGGGCGTGTTCGACCTGAGCCCTTCGGAAGTGATGCTGGCGGCCGCACACCACGACGACCTCGAAGCAGCGCGCCACTGCGGATTGCAGACCGGCTACATCGAGCGACCGACGGAGTTCGGTGCGAGCCGGCCGAAGGATGTGTCGCCACGGCCGGACAACACGCTGCATGCGCGCGACATCGGTGCGCTGGCGGATGCGCTGGGCTGCTGAGCGCAGGCCTGGGCGCGTTGCAGCACGACGACACAGAAGTGTGCGGTATCGCACACACCTCGATCGCGGTTGCCGAACTGAGCACTTGTTCCTGTTCTGCACGCTGAGATAACACGACACTTTTTCCCGCGCGACGCCAGTTCGCGGTCAAGGGAGTTTTCGTGCGTGCTGCCCCTTGACTGCGAGGTCGCGCTAGCCTGAGAACGGGAACTCTCAGGACGAACTCAGTACAACAGCATGCCGAATTGGAGGAGCGACATCACCTGAATCAGCTTCACTTTCTCTTCTGTCAAGTCACTTCGAGTTGGCGATTCGATTCGCCAGTTGCCAATATCTCGCACCAACTTTTCTGCCATCCCTATGAAAATAAAAACTTCAATCTCGGCCCTCATGCTCGCGGCAGCATTTGCGGTGCTCTCCGGCTGCGCGAGCTTGCCGTCGCCGGAAGTCATGAAGGCTGAAACCGCATCCTTTCAGCTTCCCAAATTGCCAGAGCAGGGCAAGGCGATGGTGTATGTCGTGCGGCCTTCCGGCCTGGGTGGCCTGGTTCGCTTCAATGTCTTCGTAGACGACCAGGAAGCCGCATCGGAGATGGGCCATACCCGCTCGAGCCAGTACATCTATTTCAACGTCGCGCCCGGCGTTCACAAGATTTACTCCAAGGCGGAGAACTGGGCTGACACACAGATCACTACCAAGGCCGGCGACATCGTCTACATACAGCAGGAACCTTCGATGGGCGTCATCATGGCTCGCAACAGCGTGAGCATGATCGACGACGTCCAGGGCAAGTACCAGGTCAAGAAGCTGCAAGTCGGCACGATCCTCAAGACCGAAAAGTAAGTTTGATAGCCGGGCCGGTTCGCTGGCCCGAATAGCTCTCCTTGTTTGAGACGCCATCTCCAGATCCGCGTCAACTGCATCTGGCGGGGCAGCCGCCTTGCAATTCCGGTAGGGCTGTTCGATCCTGATTCGACTCAATCGACGATCAGCTTCTCGACCGTGCGCAGGTTGCGCGTGGTGATGCTGGCTTTGTAGCGGGGCTTCGCAAGGAGCTTGGCCACCGGCGTGTCGGTACTGCCGCCGCGCGGGCATTGCCAGTACAGCACGCCTTTGCCGGCTTTCAGTTGCTCGACGCCCGCATCGACGGTGCCGGCCTGCTGCATGAGTTCTTTCAGCACCGCGGCGTCGGAGCTGAAGACGACATACGGATGGCGTTCGTCGTCGATGCGCTCGAACGGCCAGGCGGCCGCCATCTTTGCGAGTTGGGCCTGCGTCTCAAGCACGATCCACGCGTCATAGCCGAAGCGTTCGCGCAAGGCGCTCTCGATGCGCTTCTTGAGCGTCGCCGTGGCACCCGGCGCGTCGAACAACACGTTGCCGCTGGCCAGCACAGTTTGCACCTCGCCCAAGCCGAGTTTGTCGGCAAACAGCTTCTTCAGGTCGGCGCTGCGGATGGTGATGCCATTCACATTCACCCCGCGCAGCAATGCGACGCAGCGCATCAGGCCTCGGCTCAGCGCAGCCCGCCGCCGGCACCGCCTTCTGCGCGCTGGATCAGCTCGATCTTGTAGCCGTCGGGATCCGTCACGAAGGCGATCACGGTGCTGCCGCCCT
>JBDUCH010000353.1:0-4291 GCA_040003555.1 Variovorax sp.
ATCAGCGCCTGCGCGCGCGGCACCGCGTCGTGCTCGCCGGCATCGGCCAGGTCGGTGTAGGCATGGGCCAGTTCCATGCCGATGTCGGCGTCCTCGGGGTCGGCTTCGTATGCGGCTTCGATGGCGGCGAGCGTGGTGCGCAGCCCGACCAGCCGGGTGTCGCCGCCCACCACGAAGTTGGTGGCCGACTCTTCGGTCTCGGGCATGTCCTGCGCCACCTGCGCCATGCGCCACTGCTTCGGGATGTAGAAGTCGCCGCCGTCTTCGTGCAGCGAGCCGTTGAAGAGTGCGAACAGGGTCGACTTGCCGGCGCCGTTGCGCCCGACCAGGCCGACTTTTTCACCGGGGTTGAGGGTGACGGTCGCGCCGTCCAGCAGCTTCTTGGCGCTGCGACGCAGGACGACATTTTTGAGAGTGATCATGGACTCGGCGCAATAAGGCCCAGGGCTTCGACTGCGGCCAGTACCGTCGCGGCCTGGGTGTCGTGGGCAAGAATGAAGGGGTCGCCGTAGATCGTTTCGTCGGGAAACTCGGTGATCAACGTCAGGGCGGGAGAGCCCGGACGGTTGACCTCGCTGATCATGCAGGCCGTGCCATGGATGACTTCGAACGGAAGATCGCCGGCATGGGCATTGTAACTTGCACGCTGCGCGGCGTTGAAGGCCATCAGGGCCGGCCGCAGTGCCAGTTGCCGGCAAACATGCCCGGCCAGTGTGCGGGCGCGCGCCTCCCAGCCCGCGTGATACCGGACGATCAGAAAAAAGCCCTTGGGCACTGTCCAGAGCTCGAATCCGCGCGGAATGTAGCCAGTCAATGGCCGTGTCCACTCGTGCGCCGGGTAGCCATGCAGGTTGACGTGCAGTTGCGCGCCCGAGAGCGCCAGCGCCTGATGGCGCGCCTCGCGTTCGTAGTACGGCGGCTGGTCGCGATACTCGAGATCGTCGCCGAGCGCGGTGTAGCGCGCCGCATGGTGCATGTGGCGCGGCGCGTGGGCGCACAGCTCGCGGTGCAGCGCGTAGCCGTCGGGGTTCTCGAGCGGAATCAGCGCGAAGTGCGCGCCGGGTCGCTGTGCAAGCTGCTGCGCAGCCCGCAGCGCGCCGACCACGCCCGACGTTTCGTTCGCGTGCTGCGCGCCGCTGATCAGCAGCGCCGGCCCGTCGCCGGGGTGGTAGACACCGCTTGCCGCACGGCCCTGCCGGGTCGCGGCTTCGAAGCGCTGGCCGGGAATGCGTGCGAGTTCCGTCGCCGTGCGTGCGAGGGAGAGCGGTGCGCCGGCCAGGGCCAGTGGCCCGTTGTCGGCAGGCTCGGGGTCGCAGGGTGTTGGCGCCGCATGAGGGCTGAGCGCGATGCGCAGACGCACCGCACCTTCGCTGGGCCGCACATCCGGCACGATCTGTCCCGGCTGCAGGCGGCGGTCACCGGTGGCCCGGCCGCTGCGACGCTGGAACACCTCGAGCAGCGAGAAATAGAGGTCTTCGTGCAGCGCTTCGTGGCTGTTGATCCAACCGGTTTCGAGTGGAGGCGCCAACGCGATGCCGGGAAAGTCGACGCGGATGTCGAGCCGCTCGAAGTAGGGCTCGGTGTCGGGCCAGGGATGGTGCTGAAGGAGGGCCATCGCATGCCGGAACAGCGCTTCGTAGTCCGACTCGCGCGCGCCATCGGCCACGACGGCGTTGCCTTTGCACACGCGCAACCAGCTGGTCGGGGACAGCAGCGTTTCGCCGAGGTGGTCGGTGTGCACGCGGTTCGGCGCGAACACCGTGTCGATGCGCTGCCGCCCGTCGTGCCAACGCAGCTCGACCTGGTAGCAGGGCGGCGCGTCGTCCACCGGCTTTGGCGCCAGCACCAGCCCGGCGGCGCCGACCATCGACACCAACGGATAGGCCTCGAGCGCGAAGCGGCGCGGCAGTGCATTCGGATGCACCGGGTAGTGCACCGACACCTGCGCCAGCCCGCCGGTGTCGATCTGTTCCAGAAAGTGATGCACCAGCGGCTTGTAGGCGCTGTGCAAACGTGCCTCGATGCCGGTCGCGCGCAGGCGCTGCTCGGCGGCGCGGCGCGCGGGAAGCCCCTCGAACAACCAACCGTCGACCACGACGCCGGGGGCTTGCGCTGCCCGCAACTCGTCGACCCACACGTCCAGCGTGCGCGGCAATGAAAGGTCGAGGAGGGTGCGCATGGTTCGTCAGGAGGGTGGGTTGCCCGCGCGGGGCACGAGGCGCTAGTGCAAGTCCCGCACCAGCGTCTCGCGCGTCAGCAGCAACACCTGGTCGTCGCCGGCCGATGTTTCGAGCCAGACGGCTTCGAGATCGGGGAAGGCCGCTTCGAAATGTTCGCGCTCGTTGCCGATCTCGAGCACCAGCACCGCGCGCTCGCTCATGGTTGTAGGCGCCGCCGCGAGCAGGGTACGGATGAAGTCCATGCCGTCGGTGCCGCCGGCCAGCGCCAGTTCGGGCTCGGCGCGGTATTCGGCCGGCAGGGCGGCCATGCTGCCGGCGTTGACGTAGGGCGGATTGCACAGGATCAGGTCGTACGGGCCAGGCAATGCAGCGAGGCCGTCGGATTCGACCAGCGTGATGCGCGCGTCGAGCGCATGCCGCGTGACGTTGATGGCCGCGACCTCGAGCGCCGACGCGGAGATGTCCGCCGCCGTCACGCGGACGTCCGGGTAGGTCATCGCCGCCAGTACCGCCAGGCTGCCGTTGCCGGTGCAGAGATCGAGCACCTGCTGCGTGTGCTCGCCGAGCCAGTAGTCGATGCTGCCATCGACCAGCAGCTCGGCGATGAAGCTGCGCGGCACGATCGTGCGCTCGTCGACATAGAAGGAAACGCCCTGCAGCCAGGCCTCTTTGGTGAGATAGGCCGCGGGCTTGCGGGTTTCGATGCGCGCTGTCAGAAGTGTGGCTACCCGCGCGGCATCGGCAGGCGCCACCGCCCGCTCGGCCACCGAATCCAGGTCATTGACCGGCAGCCTGAGCTGCCACAGTACGAGCCACGCCGCCTCGTCGAAGGCGTTGTCGGTGCCGTGCCCGAAGGCCACGCCGGCGTCGGCCAGTTGCTTCGCGCCGGCCGCGATCAACTCGATGACGGTGCCCATCAGGCCAACGACCGCTCGAGTCGTTCCAGCGTGCGGCGGTAGATATTCTTGAGCGGTTCGATCGCATCGACGGCGATGTGCTCGTCGATCTTGTGGATGCTGGCGTTGACCGGACCCAGTTCGACCACCTGCTTGCAGATTTTCGCGATGAAGCGCGCGTCGCTGGTGCCGCCGCTGGTCGAGAGTTCGGTGGTGATGCCGGTCTCGTCGTGGATCGCGGCCTGCACGGCCGCCACCAGCTCACCGGGCGGGGTCAGAAAGGGCAGGCCGCCGACCGTCCAGGCGAGCGTGCAGTCGAGGCCATGGGCATCGAGCACGGCCTGCACGCGCTGCTGCAGTGACTCGGGCGTCGACTCGGTCGAGAAGCGGAAGTTGAAATCGATCACCGCAGCACCCGGAATCACGTTGCTGGCGCCGGTGCCCGCGTGGAAGTTGCTGATTTGCCAGCTGGTCGGCTGGAAGTAAGTGTTGCCGGCGTCCCAGCCGCCGGCCGCGTTGATCGCCACCAGCTCGGCCAGCGCCGGCGCGAACGCGTGCACCGGGTTCTTCGCAAGGTGAGGGTAGGCAATGTGTCCCTGCACGCCGTTCACCGTGAGCTTGCCGCTCATGGTGCCGCGGCGGCCGTTCTTGATCATGTCGCCGCAGCGCTCGACCGAGGTCGGTTCGCCGACGATGCAGAAGTCGACCACCTCGCCGCGCGCGGCCAGCGTGTTGCAGACCACGACGGTGCCGTCGATGGCCGGGCCCTCTTCGTCGCTCGTGAGCAGCAGCGCGATCGACAGGCGCGGGTCGGGCGTGGCGGCCAGGAACTCCTCGATCGCCACGACGAATGCAGCCAGCGAGGTCTTCATGTCGCAGGCGCCGCGGCCGTAGAGCTTGCCGTCGCGGTGCGTCGGCGTGAACGGGTGGCTGGTCCACTGGTCGAGTGGGCCGGTCGGCACCACGTCCGTGTGGCCGGCGAACGCGATTGTTCTGGTGGCGCCATGCGCAGTCGCTGCAGTGCGTTTGGCCCACAGGTTCGTGACCCTGAAATCGGCCGGCCCGCTTTCGATGGTCTCCAGTGCGAAGCCCAGCCGCACCAGCCGGTCACCGAGAATCTGCTGGCAGCCCCCGTCGTCGGGTGTGACAGAGGGGCGCGAGATCAGTTGTTCGGCAAGGTGGAGTGTTCGTGACATGGCGCAAAGAATGGGAGGG
>JBDUCH010000354.1:0-4290 GCA_040003555.1 Variovorax sp.
TCGACAGCATCAGGAAGATCAGCACCACCAGCAGCACGTCGATGAACGGGATCAGGTTGATCTCCGGCTCGTCGCGCGCGCCGTGGCGGAAGTGCATGCGGCCTCTTGTCATCTGCGCAACGCGTTGAGGTGACGGGCGAAGCGTTCGCCGGCGAGTTCGAGATTCAGCAGATACTCGTCGACGCGGGTGCGGAAGTAGCGCCAGAAGATCAGCGTCGGGATCGCGACGATCAGTCCGAAGGCTGTGTTGTAGAGCGCGATCGAGATGCCATGCGCCAGCTGCGCGGGGTTGCCGGAGCCGGCAGCGCCGCTGGAGGGCGATTGCGAGCCGAAGATCTCGATCATGCCGATCACCGTGCCGAGCAGTCCCAGCAGTGGGGCGGCCGATGCGATGGTCGCCAACGCCGGCAGCCAGCGCTCGAGCTTGTGTGCCACGGTGCGGCCGGCCGCTTCCATCGCGGCACGCAGGTCATCCTCGGTGCAGCGCGGGTTGGCATTGAGCGCCCGAAAACCGGAGGCCAGCACCTGGCCGAGCGCGGAGTTCTGCTCGAGCTTGGTCACCACATCGGGCCCCGGGATCGCGGCATGGGAAACCGTGATGGCTTCGTCAAGCAGTTTCGGCGGCAGCACGCGCACGGTCTTCAGACTGACGAAACGCTCGATCACCAGCGCAAGCGCCAGCACCGAACAGGCGAGCAATGGCCAGATCGGCCAACCCGCAGCAACTATGATCGATAACAAATGATTCTCCGGCCGTGTGGACTGTGCAAATGCGGCGCGATTATCTCCGAGCAACACGCGTCATGCCGCTCCTCTTGCGTTGTCGGACATGCCCCACAGATTCTGTGGATAACTTTGTGATTAACCGCGTTGGCAAGTTGCCAGAACCCGCATGGGCAGGGCGTCCGGTTGGATCGATCGAATTTTGAGCAGTAGTTTTCTCAATCAAATCAACAACTTGCACGACAGCCTGCGCGTGCAGGGGTGGTTCGGCGTTGAGCCCTGCCTTGGTGCATTTGGCTGTGGACGAATCGGCATCGGAGCATCCGCTCCCATGGGTGCGGTATGAGCGAAGTTCTGGCGCCAACGGCTTCAGGGCCGCGTGTCTGGCCGGTCGGCGCGCTGTGCCGCGCGGTGGCCGATGCGCTCGATGCACGATTCAATCCGGTCACGGTGCGCGGCGAGATTTCGGGCTTCTCTCGCGCCGCCAGCGGGCATTGCTATTTCTCGTTGAAAGACGAGGCCGGCCAGCTTCGCTGTGCGATGTTCCGCCGCGCCGCGAGCCTGCTGGATTTCAGTCCGCGCGACGGCGACCAGGTCGAAGTGCGCGGCCGTCTTGCGGTGTACGAGCCGCGAGGCGACTTGCAACTGGTGGTCGAAAGCCTGCGTCGCGCGGGGCAGGGTGCATTGTTCGAGCAGTTCCTGAAGCGCAAGGCGCGGCTCGAGGCCGAAGGGTTGTTCGATCCGTCGCGCAAGCGCGCGTTGCCGTCGATGCCGCGGCGCATCGGCCTGGTGACATCGCACGGTGCAGCCGCACTGCACGATGTCGTAACCGCGCTGCGCCGGCGCGCGCCCCATGTGGAGGTGGTGCTCGCGCCAGCGGCCGTACAGGGCGCGCAGGCGCCGGCCGAGCTGGTTGCGGCGCTGCGCGCGCTGTATGTGCTGCAACCGGTGCCCGATGCGATCCTGCTGGTGCGTGGCGGCGGCTCGATCGAAGACCTCTGGGCCTTCAACGACGAAACCCTGGCGCGCACGATCGCACAAAGTCCGGTGCCGGTGATCAGCGGCGTCGGCCACGAAACCGACTTCACGATCGCGGACTTCTGCGCCGATCTGCGCGCGCCTACACCGACCGCGGCGGCGGAACTGGTGGCAGCGCCGCAGGCGCTCTGGCTTGAAGCGCTCGGTCTGATCGGCGAGCGCCTGAACGATGCACTCGGCGCGCGGCTCGATGTGCTCGGCCAACGGCTCGACCTCGCAGCCGGCCGGCTCGGGCGGCCTTCCGGAATGGTTGCCCGCCAACGGCTCGGACTGGCGCATCAGGCGCAGCGCCTGCACTATGCGGTGCTATCGAAAACAGAGCGGCTCTCACAGGCACAGCGGGTTCTGCAGGCCGATTTGCCATTGAAACTGGCGCGTTCTCTGGCGCAGCGGCGCGAGCGGCTCGAACGCGTTGCAGTGCGGCTGCAATTGCTTGACCCCGCCCTGGTGCTGCAGCGCGGTTACGCATGGCTGGCCGACCCGGCCGGACGCGCCATCACCAGCGCGCACCAACTCTCACCGGGTGATGCGGTGCGAGCGCGGCTGGCCGATGGCACGGTCGACATGACGGTCGATCGGGGCTGAGCGGGACGCGCCCGCGTCCGACGTGCGGCATTTCAATCCTTTCTAGAATGCTCCGTCCCACAACCAACCCGCGAGTCAAAAACATGGAACACGTTCTTCCTCCCCTGCCGTATGCATTGGATGCGCTGGCGCCCGAGTATTCGAAGGAGACCCTCGAATACCACTATGGCAAGCACCACAACGCCTACGTCGTGAATCTGAACAACCTGCAAAAAGGCACCGAGTTCGAGGCCATGACGCTCGAGGAGATCGTCAAGAAATCCAGCGGTGGCATCTACAACAACTCGGCGCAGATCTGGAATCACACCTTTTTCTGGAACTGCATGAAGCCGCAAGGCGGCGCTGCTCCGACCGGTGCACTGGCCAAGGCGATCGATGCCAAGTGGGGCAGCTATGACGCCTTCAAGGAAGCCTTCACCAAGTCGGCCGTCGGCAATTTCGGTTCGGGTTGGACGTGGCTGGTGAAGAAGGCCGACGGCTCGGTCGACATCGTCAATACCGGCGCTGCCGGTACGCCGCTGACAACAGCCGACACCGCGCTGCTGACCGTCGATGTCTGGGAACACGCCTACTACATCGACTACCGCAACTTGCGCCCGAAGTACGTCGAGACCTTCCTGGCCAAGCTGGTCAACTGGGACTTCGCTGCGAAGAACTTCGGCTGATACGTCGTACCCGCCACGAAAAAGCCGACCCGCGGGTCGGCTTTTTCGTGGCGCTCTCCCTCTTCAGCGACGCGCTGCGAAAGGCGTGCCGGTGAGCTTGAGGCCCTTCTTGATGTTCTTCTTGGCGAACCAGCCCTGGTTCATTTCGAGCACATAGCGCACCGGTTCTTCGGAGCAATGCGAATTGGTAGTCTGCGGCTGCATGTCGACCAGATTCACGATGCGACCATCGTCGGCCACGAACGCGGCCGTGAGCGGCAGTATCGTGTTCTTCATCCAGAAGCACTGCGTGGCCGGTTCCTCGAACACGAACAGCATGCCTTCCTGCGGAGGCATTTCCTTGCGGTACATCAGGCCGATTTCGCGTTCGCGCGGTGCGAGCGCGACCTGCGCATCGATCTTGTACATGCCGGCGCCCAGCGCCACGCGCCGCAGATCCATCTGCGCATCTTGCGACCAGGCGGGCGACAGGCCCATCAGACAGAAGGAAAGCAGGGCGACCAGACGCTTGAACATGGGCAACTCGTGGGGAAAGAAGGCAGGCCGTGAGGCCAATGAAAAATGCCCGCAGAAGCGGGCATTCCTGCAAGCCGCGAAGCTTACATCTTGTGGCGCAGCGGCGCCCTGTGGTGGACGGGGCGATGAACGACGTGCTTGATGTGCTTGGGGTGATGCTTCACCACATGCTTGACCGAATGAACCGAGTGCGACGGCACGACGACCGCTGCAGGAGCGTTGGCGAACGCGCCGGCGGCGAAGAGACCGGTAATCAGGACTGCGAGAAGCTTTTTCATGAAGATTCCTCTTTGGTTATAAATTTGAAACCCCCCAACTAACTGGAAAGGCCAGCATTCAACGGAAGCGCTTCGCGGTGGTTGACAGTGCTTTGCGGAACCGGAAAAAAGAAAAGCGCCCCGTGGGGCGCTTCGACCAAGCGGCGTGAGCCGAAGGTTTACTGCGGCGTGCCGCCTTGCGTGCTGCGGCGCTTCAGGCTGCCGTCCTTGTTGCGGCGACGGGTGTCGCGCGTTTCAGCACGCTTCTCGCCGGATGCAGCAGCCTTGTCGGTGCCGATGGCGCCGCCTTCGGGCGTCTTGGCGATGTCGCCAGCGGGCGCCTTGACCTGACCAGCAGGCTTGGCCGCAACCTTGGCTTCGGCCTTGGCAGCCGGCTTGCCCTGACCCGTGGGGTCCAGCTCGCCCGGCTTCGTCTGTGCGTAGGCACCAGCTGCGAACAGGCCGGCGATCATGACTGCGAGAACTTTGCTCATTACGGATTCCTC
>JBDUCH010000355.1:0-4280 GCA_040003555.1 Variovorax sp.
ACAGCTTGACGATCGCGACCAGCACGCCGAGCAGGAACACCTCGATCATTCCCCAAGGCCGCAGCGACTGCATCGCGCGCACCAGCCAGGCGAAGCCGGGCGCCTGCCGGTCGCGTGCCAGCGGCACCAGCAGCCACGCCAGGATGCAGAGCTGCAACAGCGGAAACAGCAGCGTCGTGGCCAGCACCAGCAAGGCCACCACCGACATGCCCTCGGCCATCAGCGCCATCACGGCACCGGCCAGCGTGGTCTCGCTGCGCAGGCCCTGCAGCTCGATCTCGACGATCGGAAACAGGTTGGCAATGGCGAACATGATCAGGCTGGCCACCGTGAGCGGCAGGATGCGGCGGCGCTGGTTGCCGGCATGGCGCTCGAGCTCGGAACCGCAGCGCGCACAACGCGCCACGTCGCGTGGCTGCAGCAGCGCGCGCTGGTACACGGCGTCGCAGCCCTCGCAGACGATGGTGTCGGGCACCTCACGCATGGTGCTGCGGCACCGCGGGTGCCGTCGTCCGCAGGCGCAAGGTGCTGAACACTGCAGCCGCGCCAGCGCAACAGGCCGCCAGTACCAGCGCGATGACCGGACCCTTGCCACTCAACGGACTCCAGATGCTGAACACCGCCGCCACCATCACCGCGCCCGCGGTCTGGCCGGTGAGCCGCGCGGTGCCCAGCATGCCGCTCGCAGCGCCGCTGCGGTGCGCTGGCGGCGCGGTCACGATGGTGTGGTTGTTGGGCGACTGGAACAGGCCGAAGCCGAGCCCGCACAGCGCCATGCGCCAGACGATGTCGGCATTGGCGGGGTGCGGGGGCAAGGCCGCCAGCAGCGCCAGCCCGCTGGCCAGCAGGCCGAGGCCGATGCCGCCGAGCAGCCCGTCCGGGTAGCGGCCGATCAGGCGTCCCGCCACCGGCGCCATCACCACGATGGCCAGCGGCCAGGCGGTGATCAGCAGGCCGGCCTCGATGTGGCTGCGGCCATAGGTGTCGAGCAGCAGGAACGGCAGCGCAATGTACGACAGCATCTGCGCCGCGAAAGCCGCAACCGAGGTGCCCATCGACAGCGCAAACACCGGGATGCGCAGCAGATCGACTGGGAACAGCGGCAGCGCCAGCTTGCGCTGCCGCCGGATGAACACAAAGCCGACCGCGATGCCGGCCAGCAGCAGGCCCCACGCCATCGGCGACGCGCCCTGCGCAGCCTGCTGCTCCTCGCGCACGCCGAGCCGGTCGACGCCCACGGAGATCAGCGAGAACATCAGGATGTTGAGCACCACGTCGATGAGCGAGAAGCGTGCCCCGGCTGGCGGCGGCGCGCTGTTGGCCGGCAGGGAGCGCGTGGCCAGCGCAAGCACGACGATGCCCAGCGGCACATTGAGCGCGAACAGCCAGGGCCACGAGGCCACCGACAGGATCGCCGCCGCCACCGATGGCCCCGCCACCGCCGAGGTGGCAACCACCATCGAATTAAGGGCCATGCCGCGCCCAAGCTGCGCTCTTGGGTAGGTCAGCCGCACCAGCGCCGAGTTGACGCTCATGATGCCGGCCGCCCCCAGCCCCTGCAGCGCGCGTGCCGCGATCAGCGTGCCGAGCGAGTCGGAGAAGGTGGCGCCGAGCGAAGCCACCGTGAACAGCGCCATGCCCGCGATGTAGATGCGCCGGTAGCCGATGATGTCGCCCAGCGTGGCCAGCGGCAGCAACATCACCAGCGTGGCAATCTGGTAGGCGTTGACCACCCAGATCGAGTGCGAGGCCGTGGCCTGCAGCTCACGCGCGATGCCGGGCAGCGCGAGGTTGACGATGGTGCCGTCGAGCACCGCCACCGTGATGCCAAGGATGATGACCGCCATCGCGCGGCCACGTGCCGGCCACGGCAGGCCATCGACGGCCACGGGAAGTACGGAAGAAGAAGGCGCCATGTTCTGCGATGAGCCTAGCGCGCCAGCGACGGCGCTGCGCGCCGTCCGCCGAGCGTGAACCAGGTCAGCGCCAGCGCCACCAGCGCGCCGGCCGCCATGCCGACCACCATCGGCAGCGGCCGCCCGTCGGTGAACAGGCCCACCAGCGCCATCATCAGCGCACCGGTGAGCATCTGCAGCGTGCCCATCAGCGCCGATGCGGTGCCGGCGATCGCACCGTGCTGCTCGAGCGCGAGCACGCCGGTGGTCGGAATCACCAGCCCCATGAAACCGCTGGCGATGAAGTACAGCACGATCAGCACCGCCAGGCGGTCACCACCCATCGCGTAGTAGGCGAGCATGGCCAGCATCACCATACCGCTGGCCAGCACACCGAACTGCACCAGCCGCACCAGCCCGTAGCGTTCACCCAGCGTGCCGGTGAGCTGCGCGGCGGCAAAAAACGCCGCCGCGTTGACGCCGAAGGCCACGCTGTACATGGTGGGAGACAGCCCGTAGTGGTCGATCAGCACGAACGACGAGTTGGCCAGGTAGGTGAAGAAGCCGGCCATCGCGAACGCGCCGATGAACACCAGCCCGAGGTAGTGCCCGTCGCGCAGCAGCAGCCAGTAGCCGGCCAGCGCGCTGCGCAGGCCGCTGTCTACGCGCTGCGCCGGCAGCCGCGTTTCCTGCAGCGACGCGAACATCATCACCAGCCCGGCGATGGCCGCCAGCGTCACCGCCCAGAAAACGCCGCGCCAGCCGGCCAAGGCGATCACCCCGCTGCCCGCCAGCGGCGCCAGGATCGGCGAGATGCTGAACACCAGCATCAGCAGCGACATCAGCCGCGCCGCATCGGTGCCGGTGTGCAGATCGCGCACCACCGCACGCGGAATCGCCATGCCGGCGGCGGCGCCCAGCCCTTGCACGAAGCGCAGCGCGATCAGCGTCTGCACATCGGTGGCCAGCGCGCAACCGACGCTGGCCAGCGCGAACAACACCAGGCCGAAATAAAGCGGTGGCTTGCGCCCCACCATGTCCGAGACCGGCCCGTAAAACAACTGGCCGGCGCCGAGCGAGAGGAAGAAAACAGTAAGGCTCATCTGCACCGCACCGATGCCGGCCCCCAGGCTTTGTCCGATTTCCGGCAAAGCCGGCAGGTACATGTCGATTGCGAACGGGCCGATGGCGGAAAGCAGGCCCAGCAGCAGGGCCATCTTGAAGAAGCGGGAACTCATTGGCGCCATTGTGGCCAAGGGGGGATGGGCGTGCTGGCGGGTGGATTTTGCTCCCACTGCTGTAGCTGGCGTCGAAGCCTCCGCCTGCGGGCTTCATGATGCGGCTGTCGGGGTCGGTGAAGTTATCTTGTGCCTTGTCTTCGGGCACCCCGAACTCGCGCTTGTAGCGCCCACCGCGGGGCTTGTCGTCGGGATCGAGCCCGCGCTCGATGTCCGCCTCGCGCCGGGGGATCTCGGCAGGGATGTCCAACTCGAGCTCGTTCTTCTCGGCCCCGTGGGCGTGCTGCGCGCGCTTGAGCAGCGCGTCGATCTGCGGCGATGGTGCCCAGCTTCACCAGACCCATCTCGCGCGCCAGCCTCGGGCAGCAGCAACATCTGATCGGGCTCGTAGGGGAGGTAGTTCGCGGCCATCGGACATGAACGCTTAGAAGTCATCCCAGCCCTTCTTGCCGCCCTCCCCAGGCGCGCGCAGCACTCTCCGTAATGTGAAAAATCTCACGAAGTCGCGTGGGATGGATCTTTGCTGCTATTTAAATCATAGCGTTCTGGCATCAAAGCGCAGATCTGTAACCGATTGTGTGAATTTGTTCCTTAAGAAATGAATACCTTCGACCTAAAGTCAAAAGTATTCAATTTCCGCTTCGGCGGGGCGTTTGCAACCTCGGAAGGAACGACATGAACTGCGTTTACAGGATCATCTGGAATTCGGCGAAAGGCCTTTGGGCCGTGGCATCGGAGCTGGCAACAGGTGTGGGCAAGTCGGCGAAAACCGGTACTTCCATGCCCGATTCGCAACGCCAAACGCCTGAGTTTGCACGGGCCAAGGGCCTGCAGGCTTGTGTTGCGGTCGCACTTCTCGCCTTGGCGGGGGTCGCCCCGGCGGCGAACTGCGGCAACGACAAGGACGTCGGCAACGCCACCTGCTCGTCACCCGCCCCCGCCCCCGCCCCCGCTCCTGCTCCTGCTCCGGCTCCGGCTCCGGCTCCTGCTCCGGCTCCTGCTCCGGCTCCGGCTCCGGCTCCTGCTCCTGCTCCGGCGCCTGCTCCGGCGCCTGCCCCTGCACCGGCGCCGGCGCCTGCGCCTGCGCCTGCCCCTGCCCCTGCCCCTGCCCCTGCCCCTGCCCCTGCCCCTGCCCCTGCCCCTGCCC
>JBDUCH010000356.1:0-4267 GCA_040003555.1 Variovorax sp.
TGGCGCAGCCGGTGCAGCGAGTAGTCGACCCGCGCCGCGGTGAACAGCGCCAGCGGCTGCACTTCGCCCGGACGGGCTTCGTGCGTGCCGTTGGCAATGCCGTCGTCCATTGCGTGCAGGTCGGGCAGGTCGAACACGTCGCGCATCAGAGCGCGGCGCTCGGCGCTCATCGTGCCTTCGATGTGGTCGTTCTCGGCAAACGAGAAGTGGATCGGAATCGGCTGGCTGCTGGTGCCGACCTCCAGTTCGATCTGGTGGTTTTCGAGCAGCAGCCTGAACTGCTCGGCGTAGTAGCGGCTGAACAGGTCGGGCCGCGTCAGCGTGGTTTCGTAGCGGCCCGGCCCGGCCACGAAGCCGTAGCTCAGGCCGGCGTTGGCCGGCACCGTTTGCCGCGACACGGTGTGCGTGTGCACCCGCACGAACGGGTAGCAGGCCCGCATGCGGCCCGGCAGCGACTCGCCGGCCACGAAGCGCTGCATCGCGTCACGGAGATGCGCCAGGCCGTCGTCGTAGATGGTGCGAACCCGGTCGAGTGCTTCGGCCGCGTTGGTGTAGTTGGCAGGCGGGGCGAAAGGGGGCATGTAGGGCATGGTGGATTGTGCCGTTCAGCGCGAGGTGGCCACCCGCATGGTGACGAACTCCTCGGCCGCGGTCGGGTGGATGCCGATGGTGCTGTCGAACACGGCCTTGGTCGCGCCGGCGCGCATGGCCACCGCAAAGCCCTGCACGATCTCGCCGGCATCGGCGCCCACCATGTGGATGCCGACCACGCGATCGGTCTTGGTCTCGACCACCAGTTTCATGAAGGTGCGCTCGCTGCGGCCCGACAGCGTGTGGCGCAGCGCCTTGAACTCGCTCGAGAAGATGGTGACGTCGCCGAACTTCTGCCGCGCTCCGGCTTCGGTGTAGCCACAGGTGCCGACGCCGGGATGGGTGAACACGGCCGTCGGCACGAACTCGTAGTCGACCTTGCGGCGCTGTGCGGGTTGCTTCGGGTCGGGGAACAGTGCGTCGACCACCACCATCGCCTCGGCCAGCGCCACT
Organism: Variovorax sp.; assembly: GCA_040003555.1. Taxonomy (GTDB): domain Bacteria; phylum Pseudomonadota; class Gammaproteobacteria; order Burkholderiales; family Burkholderiaceae_C; genus Variovorax. The sequence goes on from JBDUCH010000356.1 coordinate 1,045, forward strand.
GGCGTCAGCTGCATCCGGGTCGACACGTCGCCGACTGCATAAATCGACGGCACCGAACTGCGGTAGTGCGCATCGATCACGATCGCGCCTTTGTCGTCGAGCGCGACGCCCGCGTTCTCGAGGCCCAGGCCCTGCGTGTTGGCCACGCGGCCGGTGGCGAACAGCACGGCGTCGGCCTGCAGCTGGGTGCCGCGTTCGAGCATCACGTCGAGCCCGTCGGCGCCGCGCCGGATCGACGCGATCTCGGCATTGAAACGGATGTCGACGCCGGCCTTCTTCATCTCGACCGCCAGAAACTGCCGCACGTCTTCGTCGAACTCGCTGAGGATGTGCGACTTGCGCTGCAGCTGCGTGACCTTGGCGCCGAGCCCGTTGAAAATCGAGGCGAACTCGCAGGCGATGTAGCCGCCGCCGACCACCAGCAGCCGCCGGGGGAAGGGCTCCAGGTCGAATATCGCGTCCGACACCAGCCCGTGCTCGCGGCCGACGAACTCAGGCACGAAGGGCATGCCGCCGGTCGCCACGATGATGTGCCTGGCGCTGTGCCGCTGGCCGCCGATGTCGACCGTGTGCGGATCGACCAGCGCTGCCCAGCCTTGCAGCGTGGTCACGCCGGGCCCATCGAGCAGCGCGCGGTAGGCACCGTTGAGCCGCTTGATTTCTTTCGCGCGCTGGGTCTTGAGGTGCTGCCAGTCGAAGTGTGGCTCGCCGAGTTGCCAACCGTAGCCTGCCGCCTCCTCGAACGCCTCGGCATAGCCGGCCGCGTAGCTGTAGAGCTTCTTGGGGATGCAGCCGACATTGACGCAGGTGCCGCCAAGCTCGGCCACCTCGGCCAGCGCCACGCGGGCACCGCGCGCAGCGGCTATGCGTGCGGCGCGCACGCCGCCGCTGCCGCCGCCGATCACGAACAGGTCGAAGTCAAAAGTGGGCATCGGGGAAACCTCCGCTGCCGACTTTAGCTGGCCTGCGGAGTGCCCGAGCCCGATGCTCAGGGGCGGTCGACCGGCGGCGCGCCACTGCCGTCGAGCGAGCGGCGGTGTGGCGGCGCACCCGGGGCTTGCTGCACGGCACGCTGCTGCTGTTGCTGTTGCTGTTGCTGTTGCTGTTGTACCGCCTGCTGCTGCATTTGTTGCTGGGCGCGCTGTTGCAACTGCAACTGTTGTTGCTGGGCCTGCATTTGCTGGGCTTGTTGCTGCTGGCGCATGGCCTGTTGCTGCTGCGCCTGCTGAAGCGCCTGGGCCTGCGCAGCCCGCTGCTGTTGAAGCTGCTGCTGCTCCAGGTGCATTTGCTGCTGCGCTTGGGCCTGTGCCTGCGCAGCGCGTTGCTGCATGGCTTGCTGTTGCAACTGCATCTGTTGCTGCTGCTGGACCTGCGCGGCCCGCTGTTGCATCTCCTGCTGCTGGCGCATCGCTTGTTGCTGCTGCTGCAATTGCACCTGCTGCTGTGCCTGGCCCTGAGCCGCGCGTTGCTGTGTTTCGTGCTGCTGGCGCAGCGCCTCTTGTTGCTGCAGTTGTTGCATCTGGATCTGCTGTTGCTGTTGCTGTTGCTGTTGCGCACCCGGGAAACCGCGCTGCGGCAGTTGCTGTTGTGGTTGCGGTTGAAACTCCCGCTGCTGCGGGCGCGGCGCCTGCTGTTGCTGGAAAGCGGCCTGCGCCTGCTGCCGCTGCTGCCATTGCGAGGGCGGCAGCGCGGTGGCCGGTCGGCCCACGAAGCCCGACGGGGCATTGCCGATGCCCGGCGCGAAGTGCGGCAACGGAATCGCCGGCGTGTTCGCGACCGCGACACCGCTGAACGCAGCGTCGGGCAGGCGCACCCGGTCGCGCCGGCCGATCGGGCCGCGGCCGAACACGTCGGCCGGCACCATGGTCACGGCCTGCTGCCGCTGGTTGACGTAGCCGTTGTTGCGCAGCGGCGCCTGGTTGAAGAACGCCATGCGGTTGGCCTGCTCCACATAACGCGAGCTGGCGCGGTAGCCCGGCCGCCAGGCTTCGCCCGGGGCCAGCGGAAACCAGCCGACGCCGTTGCGGCCGCTGCCAATGGAGACCTGCGCGCCGCCGCCCGGCCCGCCGCCGATAAAACCCACCAGCGCCGGCGAGTAGACGGGCCGGCCCTGCTGCCGCCCCGGCACCCAGGCCCAGCGCGGGCCGACCTGCGTCCAGCGGCCGTAGTGGAAGGGCGCGAAGCCCCACGGCGCGTTGTCGACCCAGGTCCAGCCCCACGGCGCGATGTTGGCCCAATGGCCGTCGCTGTAGGGCGCCCAGTCGGCCTCCACGTTGCGCGGGAACCAGACCGCGCCGTAGGTGCTGTCGTTCTGCCAGTCGCCGAAGTTGTCGAGCTGCTGGTAGCCCACCACCTCGCGCGAAACGTAGCGCGCCGACACCGAGCCGTCCTCGGCGCGGTTGCGCTCGGCCACCCAGCGCTCGAAGCCGTCGTTCAGCGCGGGTGGTGCAGCACCTGCGTTGGCAAGGCCGCGGCCGGTCACGGCCAGCTGCTGCCGGTTCGACACGGGCAGCGATTCGCCGTTTTCGCCGTAGGCCGTGCCCGAACCGCTGGCCACCACGATGTGCGTCAGGTCGGATTGCGGATCGGCCTGCACGCGGTAGTCGCCGGGCTGCTGGATCACGAACGCGAGGTTGCCGGTGTCGAGTTCGATGCGCTGGCCGGCCAGGTCGTCGCGCACGCGCAACTGCACGCTGCCCTGCTGCACCGTGATGCGCACGGTCTGGTCGTCGAGCTCGGAAAACTCGACGGCGGTGTTGCCGTCGAGCCGCAGCGCGGCGGATCCGACGAACAGCTCGGCGCGTGCGTTGCGGTCGGCCCAGAGCCGGTCGCCGGTGGTCAGGGGCCGGTTCGGCACCGCGTCGTACCAGCTGTCGTCGCCGGCCGGCGAGAAGCTCACCGTGCCCTGTTGCGCATTGAGGCGCGCCACGCGGCCGGGCGGATCTTCCTGCGCCGCTGCCTGCAGGCCGACGCAGACCAGCGCCAGGCCGACCAGCCAGCGGCCCATGCGGGAAGAGAAGGGGTGTCGAATTGAGCGTGTCATGTCGTTCGGTTGTCTCGTCAATGGCGTTCGTGCGTCATCACTCAACGCGCGAACCCCGCGCCCGGCTGGCAGGCGCCGTGCAAAGTTATGTCAGATTGCAGCCGATCAGGTCACCGGATGTAGGCGATTTGCCCGAATGCCGGAGATACAGTCGCCGCCATGACATACCGCTTCGGCCTC
>JBDUCH010000357.1:0-4266 GCA_040003555.1 Variovorax sp.
TCATCAAGGCGCTGCGCGAAGGCCTCACGGCCAACAGCATCCAGTGGATCGCCGGGATCATCAACGGCACCACCAACTTCATCCTCTCGGAAATGCGCGACAAGGGCCTCGACTTTGCGACCGTGCTGAAGGAAGCGCAGCGCCTCGGCTATGCCGAAGCCGATCCGACCTTCGACATCGAAGGCGTCGACGCCGCACACAAGGTCACGCTGATGAGCGCGATCGCGTTCGGCATCCCCGTGCAGTTCGCCAAGGCGCACGTCGAAGGCATCACCAAGCTGGCCGCGCAGGACATCAAGTACGCCGAGCAGCTTGGCTACCGCATCAAGCTGCTCGGCATCACCCGCCGCGCCGCCGGCGGCATCGAGCTGCGCGTGCATCCGGCGCTGGTGCCGGCCAAGCGCCTGCTTGCCAACGTCGAAGGCGCGATGAATGCGGTCGTGGTGCACGGCGACGCGGTCGGCACCACGCTCTACTACGGCAAGGGCGCCGGCAGCGAACCGACCGCCAGCGCGGTGATCGCCGACCTGGTCGACATCACGCGCCTGCACACGGCCGACGCGGCGCAGCGCGTGCCGCACCTGGCCTTCCACCCCAACGCGATGAGCGACCACCTCGACGTGCTGCCGATGCGCGAGGTCGTGACCAGCTACTACCTGCGCCTGCGCGTGGCCGACGAAGCCGGTGTGCTGGCCAGGGTCACCGGGCTGCTGGCCAATGCGGGTATCAGCATCGATGCAGTGCTGCAGCGCGAGGCCGACGAGGTGGGCGGCGAGGGTTCGACCCAGACCGATCTCATCATCCTCACGCACGACACAAAGGAAGGCACGGTCGACGACGCACTGGCCGAACTGCAGGCGCTGCCGTCCGTGCTGGCGCCGATCGTGCGCATCCGCAAGGAAGAGCTGAGCTGATGCGCTACCTCTCGACCCGCGGCGATGCCACGCCGCGCAAGTTCTGCGACATCCTGCTCGAAGGCCTGGCGCCCGATGGCGGGCTCTATCTGCCCGACCACTATCCGCAGGTCGACGCTGCGACGCTCGCGAAATGGCGCGACCTTCCTTACCACGCGCTCGCGTTCGAGGTTCTGTCGCTCTACATCGACGACATTCCGGCGGCCGACCTGAAGGCGCTGTGCGCGAAGACCTACACCGAAGAGGTGTTCGGCACGCCCGACATCGTGCCGCTGCGCGAACTCGAAGACGGCGTGTACCTCGAAGCGCTGTCGAACGGCCCGACGCTCGCCTTCAAGGACATGGCGATGCAACTGCTCGGCAACCTGTTCGAGTACGAGCTTGCACGCCGCGGCGAGCAACTCAACATCCTCGGCGCGACCAGCGGCGACACCGGCAGCGCGGCCGAGTACGCGATGCGCGGCAAGCAAGGCGTGCGCGTGTTCATGACCTCGCCCGAAGGCCGCATGAGCGCATTCCAGCAGGCGCAGATGTTCAGCCTGCAGGACGCGAACATCCACAACCTGGCGATCGCGGGCGTGTTCGACGACTGCCAGGACATCGTCAAGGCGGTGTCGAACGACCTCGACTTCAAGCGCAAGTACAAGATCGGCACGGTCAACTCGATCAACTGGGCGCGGCTGCTGGCGCAGGTGGTCTACTACTTTGCAGGCTACTTCCAGGCGAGCGCGAGCAATGACAAGCCGGTGAGCTTCACGGTGCCGTCGGGCAACTTCGGCAACGTCTGCGCCGGCCACGTGGCGCGCATGATGGGCTTGCCGATTTACACGCTGGTGGTTGCCACCAACGAAAACGACGTGCTCGACGAGTTCTTCCGCACCGGCGTCTACCGCGTGCGCGCGGCGGCCGACACGCACGAAACCTCGAGCCCGTCGATGGACATCAGCAAGGCCAGCAACTTCGAGCGCTTCGTGTTCGACCTGCTGGGCCGCGATGCCGCCAGGCTGCGCGGGCTGTTCGAAGGCGAGCTCGGCCGAGGCGGCCGCTTCGACCTGAGCGCCGATCCGGCCTTTGCCGAGGCCGCGACACGCTTCGGTTTCCGCAGCAGCCGCAGCACCCATGCCGACCGGCTCGCCACCATCCGCGACACCGACAAGCGCTTCGCGACGCTGATCGACACCCACACGGCCGATGGCCTCAAGGCAGCACGCGAGCACCTCACGCCGGGTGTGCCGATGGTGGTGCTGGAGACGGCGTTGCCGATCAAGTTCGCCGAGACCATCGTCGAGGCACTGGGCCATGAACCCGACCGCCCGGCGCGCTTCGTCGGCATCGAGGCGCTGCCCAAGCGCGTCGTCAGCTTGCCGGCCGACGCGCAGGCCGTCAAAAACTACATCGTCCAACACTGTGATTGAACAAACGACCGGCGGCCACGCATGAAAGTCATCGGGTTCGCGGGCTACTCCGGGTCGGGCAAGACCACGCTGGTCGAGCGCTTGATCCCGGTGTTCAGACTGCACGGGCAGCGCGTGTCGGTGGTCAAGCACGCACACCACAAGTTCGACATCGATCATCCGGGCAAGGACACGCACCGCCACCGCGAAGCCGGTGCCTTCGAAGTGGTGGTGGCCTCCGATCGTCGCCTGGCCTTGATGCGCGAGTTCGAGCAACCCGCCCAACTCACCGTGCATCAACTGATCGCCGAGCTGTACGACGGCGTCGACTGGGTGCTGGTCGAGGGCTTCAAGCACAGCGACCTGCAGAAGATCGAGGTCTGGCGCGCCCCGGCACCCGGCGAGACGGCCCGCCCGGCGCGCTACCCCGAAGACGATTTCGTTACCGCCATCGCCACCGACGCACCGCACAGCCTGCCGGTGCCGACCGGGCTGCCCGTGTTCGACCTCGACGATGCCGACGCCATTGCGCAGTGGCTGATCGACAGCGGCGAGCGCTTCGAATACAACGTGGAGCTCTATGGCTGATCCCAAACGTCCCCCGTTGATGCCGCTCGACGAGGCGCTCGCGAGCCTGCTCGCGAAGGCAACGCCTGCGCTCGGCAGCGAGAGCGTCTCGACCTTCGATGCCGACGGGCGCGTGCTCGCGCAGGACATGGTGTCGGCCCTCACCGTGCCACCCCGCGACAACAGCTCGATGGACGGCTACGCGGTGCGCGCAGCCGATTGCGCCGCCCCCGGCGCGGTGCTCGCCGTGGCGCAGCGCATTCCGGCCGGCAGTGTCGGCGGCCCGCTCGCGGCTGGCACCGCCGCACGCATCTTCACCGGCGCGCAGATTCCCGAAGGCGCCGACGCCGTGGTGATGCAGGAAGACACGACTGCCTTGCCCGAGGAAGGCTCGCTCGGCCGCGTGCAGGTCGATCTGGTGCCGGCAATGGGCCAGTGGATTCGCCGTGCCGGCGAAGACGTGGCGGCCGGCAACGTGGTGCTGGCCCGAGGCGAGCGCCTCACGCCCGCCGCGCTGGGCCTGGCGGCCAGCGTGGGCTTCGACCGTCTGCAGGTTGCCAAGCGTCCGCGCGTTGCGCTGCTGTCGACCGGCGACGAGCTCGTGATGCCCGGCGAGGTGGCGCCCGGGGCCATGAAGCCCGGCGCGATCTACAACTCCAACCGCTTCTTCATGCGCGCGCTGCTGCACCGGCTCGGCTGCGAGGTCAACGACCTCGGCATCGTGCCCGACAACCGCGAAGCGACCATCGAGGCGCTGCGCGGCGCGGCCGAAGCCAACGACCTGATCATCACCACCGGCGGCGTCTCGGTCGGCGAGGAAGACCACATCAAGGCCGCCGTGCAGGCCCTTGGGGAACTGCAGCTCTGGTCGCTCTCGATGAAGCCCGGCAAGCCCTTTGCCTACGGCCGCATCGGCCGCACGCATGTGACGGGGCTGCCCGGCAACCCGGTTTCGAGTTTTCTGACCTTCCTGCTGCTGGTGCGGCCGTTCCTGCTCACCTTGCAGGGCGCGACACGCGTGGCACCGCAGCCCATCGCCGTGCGCGCCGACTTCGACTGGCCGCGCGCCGACCGGCGCCGCGAGTTCCTGCGGGCTCGCCGCAACGCCGCGGGCGGCCTCGACCTGTTCGGCAACCAGAGCTCGGGTGTGCTCACCTCCGCGGTCTGGGGTGACGGCGTGATCGACACGCCCGCCGGCCAGGCCTTCAAGGCCGGCGACCTGGTGCAGTTCATTTCCTTCGCGTCGCTGCTCGCATGATTCGCGTTACGGTGCGCTATTTCGCCTCGGTGCGCGAGGCCGTGGGCCAGGGCAGCGAGACGGTCGAGACGCAGGCCACCACGCTGGCCGCGCTGCGCGACGAGCTGATTGCGCGCGGCGAACCCTACGCAGC
>JBDUCH010000073.1:0-14443 GCA_040003555.1 Variovorax sp.
CGGCCGGTCATGTAGGCCAGGCCACCCATCATCTGCACCACCTCGTCGAGTGCGGTGCGGTGGTCGTAGGGGCCGGGCAGAAAGCCCTTGTGGCTCACGTAGACGAGGCGCGGGTTGAGCTTCTTCAGGCTGTCGTAGTCGAGGCCGAGCTTCTTCATGGTGCCGGGCTTGAAGTTCTCGCTCACGATGTCGGCGGTGGCGATCAGGCGCAGTGCCGCCTCGACGCCTTCCGGCTGCTTGAGGTCGAGCGCGATGCTTTTCTTGTTGCGGTTGAAGGTCGGGAAGAACCCTGCGCCCGAGCCGAGCAAACGCCGTGTGCTGTCGCCCTCGATCGGCTCGACCTTGATGACCTCGGCGCCGAGGTCGCCCAGCAACATGCCGCAGGTCGGGCCCATCACCATGTGGGTGAATTCGACGACGCGGATTCCCGCGTAGGGCAATGGCGCGGACGACTCAGACATGCGCAACTCCCTGTTGAACAAACCCTTTGGGCAAGCCCGCCTCCGGCGTCATGCCGTAGACCGGCTCGCCGGGCAGGCCGGCCATGAGCGGCACGCGGGCCGCGATGAGCCGGCCCAGGTCGATGCCGGTGCGCACACCCATGGCCTCGAACATGAAGACCAGGTCTTCGGTGACCACGTTGCCCGAGGCGCCGGGCGCATAGGGGCAGCCGCCGAGGCCGCCGAGCGACGCGTCGAAAGTGCGCACGCCTTCTTCGTACGCGGCGAGGCAGTTGGCAAGGCCGAGCCCGCGCGTGTTGTGCATGTGGGCGGCGCCCGCATGGCGGCCCAGCTCGGCACGCAACCGTTTGAAGAGGCGGCGCACCTGGGCCGGATTGGCATAGCCGACCGTGTCTGACAGGCCCGACTCGTCGGCGCCCGCTTCGATGCACTGCGCGGCGAGGCGGATGACTTCGTCTTCCGGCACATCGCCTTGCAAGGTACAGCCGAAGGCGGTGGAGATCCCGGCTTCGAGCTTGACGTGCGGGGCAATCTGCCGGCGCAGCTCGGAGATGGCATGTACCTCTTCGACCATTTCTTCGCGCGTCTTGCGCACGTTGGCAAGCGAATGCGCCGCGCTGGCCGACACCGGCATCGTGAGCTTGTGGACGCCCGCGGCAAGGGCTGCCTCGGCTCCGCGGCGGTTGGGCACCAGCGCCATCACGGTGAGGCCCGACAGCGTGATCGCATGGCGCACCACCTCGGCCGCGTCTGCCATCTGCGGCAGCAATCGCGCCGGCACGAACGAAGCGACTTCGATCTCGCGCAGGCCGGCGGCGTACAGCGCGTCGATCCAGCGCAGTTTGTCTGCGGTCGGCATGGTGGCCTTGACCGATTGCAGGCCGTCGCGCGGGCCGACCTCGCTGATGAGCACATCGGGGGATGGCATGAATTTGTCTCCTGCCGGATCGGCTTGACAGTTCTCTTGACAGTTCTAATAGATAGAACTAAATTCTGTTTATTAGAATTAAACTGGCAAACCACCGCGCTGTCAAGGAGACGCCATGCCCCGCAAAGCCCAGACTGAATCCGTGTCGGATCTCAATGCTGCGCCCGGTGGCGCTGCGGCGGTGGATCGCGCGCTGAGCCTGCTGGCAGCGTTCCAGCCGGGCGACGAGGCGCTGTCGCTGGCCGACTTCGCGGCCCGCACCCAGCTCTACAAGAGCACCGTGCTGCGGCTGCTGGCGTCGCTGGAGCACGCCACGCTGATCCGCCGGCTCTACGACGGCCGCTATGGCCTGGGCCCGGAGATCGCCCGGCTGCACAGCCTCTACACCGCAGCGTTCTCGCTCGACCAGATCGTGCCGCCGGTGCTGCGCGAACTGGTCGCCGCCACCGGCGAGAGCGCGGCGTACCACGTGAAGCAGGGCCGCGGCGCGGATGCGGTGCGGGTGTGCCTGTACCGCGTCGACTCGCCGCATCCGATCCGCGACCACATCAAGGCCGGCGACGTGCTGCCGCTGGCGCGCGGCACCGGCGGGCGCGTGCTGACCGCGTTCGACCCCGACGCGCCGGCGCCCGCCGGCAAGGACAAGGCGCTCTACGCCAAGATCCGCAGGGACGGCTACTCCAGCGAAATCGGCGACCGCCTGGCCGACGTGGCCGGCATCTCGGCGCCGGTGCACGACGCGCACGGTGCGCTGACTGCGGCAGTCACCCTCACCATGCCCGCCCATCGCTACACCAAGGCCTGCATCGGGCCGGTGCTGGCCGCTGCAAAGCAGCTCAGTGGCCGGGCCTGACGGCTTATTACATTCATTTATGTCACGAATAACGGCATTTTTCAGGGATTAATCTTTGTCCCGGTATCCAATAAAGTAGCGGCATAGGCTTTGCAGCCCCCATCTTTCTTCTATCCCCGAGGTTTCCAATGACCGACCGCACCCCTGTCCACGGCCTCCGGGTCGCGACCGAACTCCATCAATTCATCGAGCGGCAGGTGCTGCCCGCCACCGGCGTGGACAGCGCGACCTTCTGGAAAGGCTTCGACGCGATCGTGGCCGAACTCGCGCCGAAGAACATCGCGCTGCTGGCCGAACGTGATCGCCTGCAAGCCGAAATGGACGCCTGGCACAAGGCCAACCCCGGCCCGATCGGCGACATGCCGGCCTACCGCGCGTTCCTCGAAAAAATCGGCTACCTGCTGCCGCAGCCCAAGGGCACCCAGGCCACGACCACCAACGTCGATGCCGAGCTTGCGCAGCAGGCCGGCCCGCAGCTGGTGGTGCCGATCCTGAACGCGCGCTATGCGCTCAACGCGGCCAACGCACGCTGGGGCTCGCTGTACGACGCGCTCTATGGCACCGATGCCATTGCCGAAACCGGCGGCGCCGACAAGGGCAAGGGCTACAACCCGGTGCGCGGTGCCAAGGTCATCGCATTCGCGCGCGAAGCGCTGGACCAGGCCGCACCGCTGGCCAACGGCTCGCACAAGATGGCAACCGGCTACAGCGTGAAAGACGGCCAGTTGCACATCGCGCTGCAAAGCAGCAGCACGACGCTGGCCAACCCGTCGCAGTTCGCCGGCCACCAGGGCGATGCGGCAGCGCCGTCTTCGGTGCTGCTCAAGCACAACGGCATCCACCTCGACATCCAGATCGATCGCAGCACCGCCATCGGCAAGACCGACGCAGCCGGCGTGAGCGACGTGGTGATGGAAGCCGCGCTTTCGACCATCCTCGACCTCGAAGACTCGGTGGCCGTGGTCGACGCGGCCGACAAGGTGGTGGCGTACAGCAACTGGCTCGGCATCATGCAGGGCACGCTGACCGAAGAAGTCGCCAAGGGCGGCAAGACCTTCACGCGCGGCCTGAACGCCGACCGCGAATACACCGGCGCCGATGGCAAGCCGCTCAAGCTGCACGGCCGCTCGCTGATGTTCCTGCGCAATGTGGGGCACCTGATGACCAACCCGGCCATCCTGTATGGCGCGGCCAAGGAGATCCCGGAAGGCATCCTCGACGCCGTGGTCACGACCACCATCGCCACCATCGACCTGAAGCGCAAGGGCAACTCGCGCACCGGCAGCATCTACATCGTCAAGCCCAAGATGCACGGGCCGGCCGAAGTCGCGTTCGCCTCGGAGCTGTTCGGCCGCGTCGAGCAGTTGCTCGGCCTGCCTGCCAACACCGTGAAGCTCGGCATCATGGACGAGGAGCGTCGCACCAGCGTCAACCTCAAGGCCTGCATCGCCGAAGCGGCCGCACGGGTGGCTTTCATCAACACCGGCTTCCTGGACCGCACCGGCGACGAGATGCACACCGCCATGCAGGGCGGCCCGATGATCCGCAAGGGCGACATGAAGACCAGCGCCTGGATCGCCGCGTACGAGAAGAACAACGTGCTGGTCGGCCTCGGCTGCGGCCTGCGCGGCAAGGCGCAGATCGGCAAGGGCATGTGGGCCATGCCCGACCTGATGGCCGACATGCTGAAGATCAAGATCGGGCACCCCAAGGCCGGCGCCAACACGGCTTGGGTGCCCTCGCCGACCGCCGCGACGCTGCACGCGCTGCACTACCACCAGGTCAGCGTGGCGGATGTGCAGAAGGAACTGGAAAAGACCGACGCCGACGGCGAACGCGACAACATCCTCAACGCGTTGCTGCAGGTGCCGGTGTCGCCGACCACCGACTGGACAGACGCCGAGAAGCAGCAGGAGCTGGACAACAACGTGCAGGGCATCCTGGGCTACGTGGTGCGCTGGATCGACCAGGGCGTGGGCTGCTCCAAGGTGCCCGACATCCACAACGTCGGCCTGATGGAAGACCGCGCGACGCTGCGCATTTCCAGCCAGCACATCGCCAACTGGCTGCTGCATGGCGTGGTGACCAAGGCGCAGGTCGACGCGACCTTCGAGCGCATGGCCGCCGTGGTCGACGGCCAGAACGCCGGCGACCCGCTGTACCAGAACATGGCCGGCCACTTCAAGACTTCGGCCGCCTATCGGGCCGCGCAAGACCTGGTGTTCAAGGGTGTCGAGCAGCCAAGCGGCTATACCGAGCCGCTGCTGCACGCGTGGCGCTTGAAGGTCAAGGGCGGCGCCTAAAGCGACAGCCGCGGGCCGCCAAGGCCGCACGGCGTTTCCGCCTGAAGTGCGGCAGATTTCACGATCTGCCCACCCTTTGGTCTGCGCGCAGTCCACGCGCACGCAACAGCTTGCGTTGTCGTGGGGACTGCGCTCGCGCCGGACATTCGTCCCCGGGTTGCCAGTCGCAATGAAACCTCAGGGAGCTCACACAATGAAGAATCAATCTTCGACATCGCGCATTCTGGCCTTCGTCGCCATGGCTTTTGCAATCGCTCCGGTGATGGCCCAAGCCGTCAAGCCGGCGCCCAAAGTCGACATGCCCGCCATTTCGGGCAACGCGCAACTGCCCGCCGGCCAGCAGAACCAGACCGGCGGCCCGATGGGCGAAACCGGCACCATGCTGCAATCCGGGACACCGGCCGCGCCTGCGCCGGTTCGCGCTGCAGCAGCACCTGCGCCCATGGCAGCAGCACCCGCACCGATCGCAGCAGCGCCTGCGCCCGTGGCAGCGCGCGCGCCTGCACGCGCGCCAATGCTCCGCGCCCGCGCTGACCGGGGCTGAGCGCCGGTGCTTCGAGGCCTAGCGCTCGTCTTTGTTGCGGGCGCGCTCGGGCATTGCGCCTGCGCCCAGGCGCAAGCCCGCACCATCGATCCGCCCGTCGAAGTCCACCGACTGGCACGGGCGGCGATCGCTTCGCGCGACAGCGCAGGCCTGCCCTTTGCGATCGTCGACAAGAAGAACGCACATGTCTTCATCTACGGCGCCGAGGGCGATCTGCGCGGCGCCTCGCCTGTGCTGCTGGGCCTGGCGCACGGCGACGAGCGGTGCCGGGGATCGGCGAGCGCAAGCTGTCCGAGATACGCCCGGAGGAACGCACCAAACCGGCGGGCCGGTTCGTCTCTGAACCCGGTGTCAACCTGCAGGGCGAGGACATTACCTGGGTCGACTACGACGCGGCCGTCTCCATGCACCGGGTTCGCACGGGCAACAAAGCCGAGCGACGACTCGAGCGACTCGCATCGCCCACCGCCAAGGACAATCGCATCTCCTACGGCTGCATCAACGTACCCGCCTTGTTCTACGACGCATACGTCAAGCCCGCCCTCGGCAACACGCGTGGCGTGATCTACGTCATGCCTGAAACCGCGCCGGCAAGCACGCGATTCAGCTTCCTGCCCGCCGCCCGCAACTGAGAGTTCGGCGCAAACCCCGTCGACCAGCCGCAGCAAGGCGCCAGTGCAACGAGGCTCAGCGCGGTGCGTTGTCGGTGGCCGCAGGCGGCACCGGCACCGGCACCGGCACCGCCACCGCATGAACGGCGTCCGGAAATGCCGATGAATCGGCGGCAAGCCGCGCGGTGAGCCGGAACGCCACGACCATCGCGAGCGTGCCGAAGATCGCCGTGCCCGCGGCCGCGCCGACCAGCACGCCGACCGGCCCGTAGTGCGATCCCCACCAGGCGAAAGGAATCGTGCCCAGCGTGGCGCGAGCCCAGTTGAAACCGGTCGACAGCAGCGGTCGGCCCAGGTTGTTGAACGCGGCGTTGGCCACGAACAGCGCGCCAGCGAAAAAGAAACCCGCGGCCAGCCAGGAGCAGAACGCGTGGATCAGCTCCGCCGCCAGCCCGTCGGCCGAGAAGGCGCGCACGATCATGCCCTGTCCGAGCGCCAGCAGAAGCCAGGCCGCACCGACCGCGATCACCATGAAGCGCAGGCTCTCGCGCAGCCCTTCGCGCACGCGGTCGTAGTGGCGCGCGCCAAGGTTCTGCGCCAGGATCGGCCCGACCGCGCCGCTCAGCGCATAGATCAGGCCGAAGGCCACCGGCGTCAGGCGGTCGATGGTCGCCTGGCCCGCGACGGCCGATGCACCGAACTGCGCGACCGAATGCGTGACGAAGGCTGCGCCGACCGGCGTGGCAAGGTTGGTCAGCACGGCCGGTGCGGCCACGCTCGCGAGCCGGCGCGCATCGGCACCGAGCGCCGCGCGCTCGAAGCGCCCCAGCAGCTGATGCCTGGCCATCACGGCGCGCAGGCCGACTGCGGCGAGCGTGCAGCGCGACAGCACCGCAGCGATGGCCGCGCCGTCGAGCCCCATGCCGAAGCCGAAGATCAGGATCGGGTCGAGCACCGCCGTGACCACGGCGGCGCCCAGCGTCACGCTCATCGCACGGCCCGCATCGCCGACCGAGCGCAGCAGCGCCGAGCAGGCCATGCCGATGCCCAGCAGCGGCAATGCATGCACGGTGACCGCGAGATAGCGCGCAGCCAGCCGCTCGGTCTCGCCGGTGGCGCCGAGCGCGCGCAGCATGGGATGCAGGAAAAGCGCGCTACCGCTGCCGATCAGCGCAGTGATCGCCACCATCAGCACGAGACTCGACGTGGCGAGCCGCTGCGCGTCGGCGTGTCGCCCGCCACCGATGGCGCGCGACACCACGGCCGTGATGCCGATGGTCAGTCCGATCGAGATCGAGGTGTGGAAGAAGCCGACCACGCCGGCAAAACCGATCGCCGCGGCGATTTCCTTTTCGCCGAGCCGCGAGATGTAGAACAGGTTGATCAGATCGACCGCAAACACCGCGACCAGCCCGATGGCGGCGGTGCTCGCCATCACGAACACGTGCCGAAACAGCGAGCCCGTGACGAAACGCGGCGAAGGGGCGGCCGGGGCCAGACGGTCGGGACTCATGCGGCTGCGCGCAGCGCTGCGTCGGCCTCGGCGCGCAGCCAGCGCACGAAGTCCTGCGCATCGGCGTTGTGCGCAGCCCGGCGCGCGGTCTCGATGTAGTAGCCGCGGCGCGTGCTCGCGCTCTGGCCGAAAGGCGCGACCAGGCGACCCTGCTGCAGGAACTCCTGGAGCAGCGGCAGCCGCCCGATCACCACGCCCTGGCCGGCCAGCGCGGCGTTCACGGCGTCGGTGTAGAGCGAGTAGCGCACCGCGTTCTTCATGCGCAGTTCCGGCATGCCCATGATGGTGAGCCACGGCTCCCAATCCAGGTCGAGCGACTGGCCCTGCGGCAGGTCGATGGTCAGCAGCGTGTGGTGCACCAGGTCGGCTGGCTCGCGCAGCGGGTGCGCACCGCCCTCGACCAGTTGCGGCGCACACAGGGGCACCACCGACTCCTCGAACAACGCCGCGCCGATGCCGCGGCTGGTGGGCACGAAGCGCACTGCCAGGTCGAGCCGGTTGCGCTCGAGATCCAGCACATCGAGCGTGGCGGACACGCGCACGTCGACTTCCGGATGCGCCGCCGTGAAGTGCGCCAGCCGCGGGATCAGCCAGAACGAGGCGAAGCCCGGCGTGCTGGTGATCGCGACCTGGCGCAGCGCGGGCGCTGCGCGCACGTGGGCGGTGGCGTCGCGCAGACGCTCGAGGCTGTCGACCACAGCGCGTTGCAGCACCGCGCCGGCTTCGGTGAGCGCCAGCGCCCGATGCCGGCGCTCGAACAGCGGCACGCCGATGGCCGTTTCGAGCTGCTGGATCTGGCGGCTGACGGCCGACTGCGTCAGGAACAACTCGGCCGCCGCCTGCGTGAAGCTGAGCGTGCGCGCGGCCGCTTCAAAGCTGCGCAACAGCTCCAGCGGTGGCAGCGCCGCGAAGGATTTAGCATTCTCTGGGTGCATGCAAGGAGTTCCGAATCAACGTGTGCAAATGGAAGATTCCATCACTATATTCATTCTCATCACGAATGTGAAAGGTTCATCATGACTTCCTCCTCCTTCCTCAGCGCCACCGTCTCCTCGGCCTTCGAGATGGGCCTGCCGGCCCGCAGCATCTACCGCGTGGCCGATGCGGCCGACGTGCGCATCACCGTCAGGCGCGGCTCGGTGTGGATCACGCTCGACAACGATCCGGTCGACGTGGTGCTGGGCGTGGGCGAGCAGTTCAGCACATCGCAGCACCGGCGCGCATTGGTGTCGGCCCTCGAGCCGTCGTGCATTTCGGTGGCACCGGCCGTTGCGTGCACGGTGCGCCAGGCCGCGCCGCAACGCTCGCCGCACTTGCGGTTGAGCCACTTCCAGCCCGCTTGATGGCGCCCTGTCACCCGTGCGACGCGGGTTGATACCGGGTTGACCCTGACCCGGCCGCGTCCAACCATCCCCTCCTTCATACACACAGGAGCTACGGATGGCAGAAGCCTACATCGTCGCCACGGCCCGCACGGCCGGCGGACGGCGCGGCGGCAAGCTCGCGGGCTGGCACCCGGCCGATCTCGCGGCGCAGGTGATCGACGCGCTGGTGGCGCGCAGCGGCATCGACCCGGCGGCGGTGGAGGACGTGATCCTCGGCTGCGTGAGCCAGGTCGGAGAACAGGCCACCAACATCGCGCGCAATGCGGTGCTGGCCTCGGGCCTGCCCGAATCGGTGCCCGGCACCTCGATCGACCGGCAATGCGGCTCGTCGCAGCAGGCCCTGCACTTTGCGGCCCAAGCCGTCATGAGCGGCGCCATGGACGCGGTGATCGCGGCCGGCGTCGAAAGCATGACGCGGGTGCCGATGTTCACGCCCAACGCACTACCAGCCAAGGCCGGGCTCGGCACCTACATGAGCCCGGCGATGCAGCGGCGCTACCCCGGCGTGGAGTTCAGCCAATTCACCGGCGCCGAGATGATCGCGAAGAACTACGGCCTCGAGAAAGACGCGCTCGACCGCTACGCCTTCGAAAGCCATCGGCGCGCGATTGCGGCCAGCCGTGCCGGCCTGTTTAACGACGAGATCGTGCCGATCGAGATCCGTCTGGCCGACGGCACCCCCAGCGGTGGGCGGCACACCGTCGACGAAGGCATCCGCTTCGAGGCCACGCTCGAAGGCATCGCGGGCGTCAAGCTCATCGCCGAAGGCGGGCGCTGCACCGCCGCCACGGCCAGCCAGATCTGCGACGGCGCCAGCGGCGTGCTGGTGGTCAACGAGCGTGGCCTGAAGGCGCTGGACGTGAAGCCGCTGGCGCGCATCCATCACATGAGCGTGATGGGCCATGACCCTGTGATCATGCTGGAGGCGCCGCTGCCGGCAACCCAACGCGCGCTCAAGAAGGCCGGCATGTCGATCGACGACATCGACCTGTACGAAGTCAACGAAGCTTTTGCGCCGGTGCCACTGGCTTGGCTGCAGGCACTCGGCGCCGACCCGGCAAAGCTCAACGTGAACGGCGGCGCGATTGCGCTGGGCCACCCGTTGGGCGCCTCGGGCACCAAGCTCATGACCACGCTGGTCAACGCGCTGGGCCAGCGCGGCAAGCGCTACGGCCTGCAGACCATGTGCGAAGGCGGTGGCATGGCCAACGTGACCATTGTGGAGCGCCTCTGATGTCCGCTGTCCTCTACGAAGTCGAAGACGGCATCGCGACCCTCACGCTGAACCTGCCGACCAAGCTCAACCCGATCGCCAAAGACCTGCAACTCGCACTGCGCGATGCGCTGGCCCGCGTGGCCGGCGACCGCAGCGTGCGGGCCGTGGTGCTCACCGGCGCCGGCAAGGCTTTTTGCGCGGGTGCCGATTTGAGTGCGATGCAAACGCCCGACACCGGCAAGACGCTCGGCGACGAAACAGCCGACTGGATGCAAAGCCTGAGCAATCCGCTCATCAGCGCCATGCGCAGCCTGCCGGTGCCGGTGGTGTGCGCGATCAACGGGGCGGCCGCCGGGGCCGGCGTCGGCATCGCGCTCGCGGGCGACGTGGTGCTGGCGGCGCGCAGCGCCTACTTCTATCTCTCGTTTCTGCCCAGGCTCGGGCTGGTGCCGGATCTTGGCTGCACCTGGTTCATTCCGCGCCTGGTCGGCCCGGCGCGCGCGCTGGGCATGGCTCTGCTGGACGAACGCGTGAGCGCCGACAAGGCCGCGCAGTGGGGCCTGATCTGGGACTGCGTGGAGGACGACCTGCTGCTGCTCGAAGCGCAGAAGACGGCGCAGCGGCTTGCGCGCTTGCCCTCGCACGCCGTGCTGGAAGCGCGCAAGGCCTTCGCCGCAAGCGAGCGCCACACGCTCGATGAGCAACTGCACTACGAAAGCGAGCGGCAGCGCGAGATGATCATGAAGCCGAGCTTCGGTGAAGGCGTTGCGGCCTTCCTGCAGAAGCGGCCACCGGCTTTCGCCGGTCGATAGGGCAGCCATGATCGAACGCACGCTCTTCAGCGCCGACCACGAGGCCTTCCGTGATTCGTTCCGCCGCTTCATGGACAAGGAGATCGCCCCTTTCCACGATGCGTGGGAGGAGCAGGGCTACATCGACCGCACCGTGTGGAACAAGGCCGGCGAGAACGGCTTTCTCTGCATGGCCATGCCCGAGCAGTACGGCGGCGCCGGCGCCGACCTGCTGTACTCGGTGATCCAGTTCGAGGAGCTGTGGGCGCGTGGCTTCACCGGCGTCGGTTTCGGGCTGCACAGCGAGATCGTGGCCCCGTACATCGAACGCTACGGCACCGATGCGCAGAAGGAGCACTACCTGCCCAGGCTAGCGACCGGCGAGATGATCGGTGCGATCGCGATGAGCGAGCCCGCCGCAGGCAGCGACCTGCAGGGCATCAAGACCACAGCCATCCGGCAGGCCGACGGCAGCTACCTGCTGAACGGCAGCAAGACCTTCATCACCAACGGCTGGCATGCCGACCTGGTGATCGTGGTCGCCAAGACCGACCCGAGCGCGGGCGCCAAGGGCACCAGCCTGTTGCTGGTCGAGCGTGGCATGCCGGGCTTCG
This sequence comes from Variovorax sp., assembly GCA_040003555.1. Taxonomy (GTDB): domain Bacteria; phylum Pseudomonadota; class Gammaproteobacteria; order Burkholderiales; family Burkholderiaceae_C; genus Variovorax. The sequence goes on from JBDUCH010000073.1 coordinate 11,220, forward strand.
AGAAAGGCAAGCGCCTGAAGAAGCTGGGCCTGAAGGCGCAGGACACCTCGGAACTGTTCTTCAACGACGTGCATGTGCCGGCGGACAACATCCTCGGCGGCGACGCGTGGATGAACCGCGGCTTCATCTGCCTGATGGAGCAGTTGCCATGGGAGCGCCTGCAGATCGCTATCAGCGCCGTGGCCGCATCGCAGGCGGCGATCGACACCACGGTGGCTTACGTGAAAGACCGGAAAGTCTTCGGCCAGCCCGTAGGCAACTACCAGAACACGCGCTACAAGCTGGCCGAGCTGCAGACCGAGGTGCAGGTGGCGCAGGTGTTCGTCGACAAGTGCACCGAGCTGCTGATGCAGGACAAGCTCGACACCGCCACCGCAAGCATGGCCAAGTACTGGACGAGCGACCTGCAGTGCAAGGTGATGGACGAGTGCGTGCAGTTGCACGGCGGCTACGGCTACATGTGGGAGTACCCGATCACGCGCGCCTATGCCGACGCCCGCGTGCAGCGCATCTACGGCGGCACCAACGAGATCATGAAGGAAGTGATCACGCGGCAGATGGGGTTGGCGGGCCGTTGACGCTATGTCGCGTTGTCGCGGCGGGGATCCTTCAACGCGCCATACACCTGGTGCAACAAGTGCTCCGTCGCCAGTTTCCGAAACTCGCCGTCGCTCATGAGCTTGCCGAAGATTTCTTCGTTGCCTTCCATACGGCCGAGCACAAGCCCCTCGAAAGCCTTCTCGAACACATAGCGAAAATCGCTCTTGGAGTTGGTCGCGGCGGCCTTCTTCAACGTCTCGTTTTCAATCGCCTCTTCCTGAATCTGATCGAAGAAAAGCTGGTCGGCCTGCGTGCAGTCGGTGCCGAAGCGCTCGTTGAGCAGCCCAATGAGTTCGGACAACCGAACACGCTGGTCTTCCTGCCCAGTGCCGACATCGCCAGGCCCCTTGAGGGCTTGACCCGACGCACCTTGGCCAGGTAATGACGCAGTTTGCCGAACAGAACATCACCTGTCAGAAAGCGCGTCGCGGCAATGTCTTCATAGGCGGGATGCTTCACTTGCGCCCCTGATCCCGTTTTGCTTGCGCCTCGACAGCCTCCAGCGCCTTCAAATCCTCTGCATCGGCCGCAAGCGCCTCGGCGCTACGACGCCGCCCATCGAAGCTGTCGTAGCGCTCATGAGCGACGACCTTCATCTGCTCGGCTCTGACGCCGCCGTTGTGCGTGACGATTGGGCGTTCGTTGAAGTCGAGCAAGCGATCGACGTTGTGGCGCCGATAGTCCAGGGTCAGTTCCTTGCGCTCCTTGGCGCGCAGCTCCGCCTGCTCCAGAAAGATGACGACCAGCCGGTTGATGGTGTCGTCCTCGTCGGCGCTCAGGTAGTTCTTGGCCACGATGACATCGTGCTTGCGCACGCGCGAGCCGCTCCAGGTGGTGAGCGCCATGTTGGGCGGCGCCGCATCAGCGCGAGCGTCCACGATTTCGGCGGCAGTTTTTTGGGTGACAGCGTACAGCAGCTTGTTCTGGACTTCAGCGAAGAACAGGTGCGCGGCGCTGTCGTCGGCGCGGTAGTCGGCGCTCAGGGCAAAGAGTTCGCGCACCTTTTGGTAGAAGCGCTTTTCGGAGGCCCGAATCTCGCGGATGCGAGCCAGCAGTTCGTCGAAGTGATCCCAGCCGCCGGGATTCTTCAGGCGCTCGTCGTCCACGACGAAGCCCTTGACCAGGTACTCGCTCAGGTGGGCGGTGGCCCATTGGCGAAACTGGGGTGCCGCGCACGCCTTTGACGCGGTAGCCCACGGCCAGGGTCATTTCCAGCCGGTACAGCTTGGTGCGGTACCTCTTGCCATCGGCGGCAGTTGTCAAGGAATCCTTGACAACTGAATCGTCGACCAGTTCGCCCTCTTTCAACACATTGCGCACATGCAGGCTGACGTTCTGCTTGGTGGTGGCAAACAGCTCGGCAATTTCCGGCTGCGAGAGCCACACGCTGCCGTCCAGGGCGCGCAACTGCACGCGCGCCTGACCATCATTGCTCTGGTACAGGATGAGTTCGTTCATGCAGTCACCTCCTTGCGCATCGCCATGATTTCTTGGCTGCGATGTGGTCGGACGTGCCGTCGCACTCGTCGCCGATTCGCTTGCGGTGCTCCAGCACGCAGTCCAGGCGTCACAGCACCGTGAACGGAATCATCACGCGGCGGTACTGCGGGGGCGGTAAGGCCCGCGCAAGAGATTGGTGATGCTCCAGATGACATCGCCTTGCTGTTTGATCGATTCTGAAGTTTTCATGGGTCGAAATAGGGTTCGGGTATCTGTGTCTGGCGGCCATTTTGCTGCACGCTCATCTGGTTGACGGCCTGGCGCTGCATCAGAATGCAGCCATGGCCCGCCCCCCCGTATCGCCCGACCCCAGCCGCTGCCCGCTCTGCGGTGCGGCCAACGGCTGTGCGATGGAGATCGAGCGCGAAACCGGCATGGCGCAACCGCCCTGCTGGTGCATGTCGGCCAACTTCACCGATGCCCTGCGCGCGCGCGTGCCGGCCGACGCGCGCGGACTGGCCTGCATTTGTGCGAACTGCGTGGCCGCCGCGGCGGCGGCCGCATCCACGGAAACGACCCCACCATGACGACCACCACACCCAACGCCTTCTATGCCCAGTCTGGCGGCGTCACGGCCGTGATCAACGCCTCGGCCTGCGGCGTCATCGAAACCGCCCGGCGCCATGCCGACCGCATCGGCACCGTCTACGCCGGGCGCAACGGCATCCTGGGTGCGTTGACCGAGGATCTGATCGACACCGCACAGGAATCGGCCGAAGCCATTGCGGCGCTGCGCTCGACGCCGTCGGGCGCGTTCGGCTCCTGCCGCTACAAGCTCAAGTCGCTCGAGAAGAACCGGCGCGAGTACGAACGGCTCATCGAGGTGTTCAAGGCGCATGGCATCGGCTACTTCTTCTACAACGGCGGTGGCGACTCGGCCGACACCTGCTTCAAGGTGAGCCAGTTGTCGCAGTCGCTGGGCTATCCGCTGCAGGCGATCCACGTGCCCAAGACCATCGACAACGATCTGCCGTTGACCGACTGCTGCCCCGGCTTCGGTTCGGTCGCGAAGTACGTGGCGCTGTCCACGCTCGAAGCCTCGCTCGACGTGCGCTCGATGGCGGCCACCTCGACCAAGGTGTTCGTGCTCGAGGTCATGGGGCGGCACGCCGGCTGGATCGCTG
>JBDUCH010000358.1:0-4247 GCA_040003555.1 Variovorax sp.
AGTTCTGGATCTGCAAGCGCGGCAGCCACTTTGCGCAGGAGGCGATGGAGTGCCTTGGCGGCAACGGCTATGTGGAAGAGGGCGGCGAAGGCGTGATGGCGCGCGTCTACCGCGAGATGCCGCTCAACTCGATCTGGGAAGGGGCCGGAAACATCATGGCGCTCGACCTGCTGCGCGGCCTGCGCAAGGGCGACGCCGCCGCGGCGCTGGCGAAGGAGCTGGCCCCGGCGCGTGGCCAACACGCGGCACTCGACCGACTGGCCGACGCGCTGCCGGCACGGGTCGAGGCCATGGCCACCGAGATGGAAGCGCGCCGGCTCGCGCAGGACGTGGCGCTGGCTGTGCAGGCCGCGTTGCTGGTGCAGACCGCGCCTGCCGGAGTGGTCGGCGCCTTCTGCGCTTCACGCCTGGGTGGCGACTGGGGCCAGGCCTTCGGTACGCTGGGAACCGGCACTGATTTCGATTCGATCATCCGGCGCGCGCAGCCGCGCTGAACACTACAGTCAAGAATCCACAGGAACAACACATGCCCGACCTGATCCTCCACCACTACACCACCTCGCCGTTCTCCGAGAAAGTGCGCCTGATCCTCGGCGCCAAGAAGCTGCCGTGGAAGTCGGTCTTCATCCCGCCGATCATGCCCAAGCCCGACGTGGAAGTGCTCACCGGCGGCTACCGCAAGACGCCGTTCCTTCAGATCGGCGCCGACATGTACTGCGACAGCGCGCTGATCGCCGATGTCCTGGAGCACCTTCAACCCGAAGCCACGCTGTACCCCGAGCCCGAGAAGGGCATGTCGCGCATCCTCGCGCAATGGGCCGACACCACCTTGTTCTGGGCTGCGATGGCCTGGAGCCTGCAGCCGCTGGGCGCCGCCGAAATGTTCGCCAAGGCGCCGCCCGAAGCTGCCAAGGCCTTCGGTGAAGACCGCGGCAAGATGAGCGCCGGCAACATGACGCGCCTGCGCCCGGCCGATGCCACGAGCGCCTACAAGTCGTACCTGCGCCGCCTGTCGGACATGCTCGACGACAAGCCCTACCTGCTCGGCGAAGTGCCGTGCATCGCCGATTTCTCGGCCTACCACCCGCTCTGGTACACGCGCCGCATCGAGGCGGTCAGGCGCATTCTCGACCTCACCCCCGCTGTGGTCGACTGGATGGATCGCATGGCCGCCATCGGGCATGGCGAGCCGGAAAAGTTCAGCGCCGAAGACGCCATTGCGGTGGCCAAGGCCGCAACGCCGCACACGCTGCTCACGGACAGCACCTTCCAGGACGACCACGGAATCGCGCTTGGAAGCGCGGTCACGGTTCGCGCCGAGAGCTTCGGTCTGGAAGAGACTGCCGGCACGCTGGCTGCCGCCACGCGCACGCACTACACGTTGGAGCGCATCGCCGATCGCGTCGGCAAGGTGCACGTGCATTTCCCGCGCATCGGCTACGTGTTGCGCAAGGCAGAGGCCTGAGCGGCTTCGGTCGACGGCGTGACGGGATGAAACGGCGACGCTTGCTCCAGGCCGCAACGGCGGCCCCCTTTCTGTCGGCAGCCAGCGGGTTCGCCGGTGCGGCCGAAGCGCGTTCGCGGGTTCGACCCGGCGAGGCCGACTGGCCCTCGGATGCGCAATGGAGCCAGCTCGCCAAGGCGGTCGACGGGGCGCTGGCCAAAGTGCAGTCACCCCTCGTCGCCTGCCGCGCTACGCCCGCCAGCGAAGCCTGCGCGCAGCTGTTCAAGTCGCTCAAGAACCCGTACTTCATCGGCGACGACGTCGCCCTCACGCAGACGCTGGGCTGGGTCGATGCCTGGACGTCGATGCCCAGCGCCTGGGCCGTGGCGGCGCGCGGCACGGCCGACGTGGTCGCGGCGGTCAACTTTGCGCGCGAGCACCGGCTGCGGCTGGTGGTCAAGGGTGGCGGGCACAGCTACCAGGGCACGTCGAACGCGGCGGATTCACTGCTGGTCTGGACGCGCAGGATGAACGGCATCCGCCTGCATGACGCGTTTGTGGGCGAGGGTTGCACCGGGCCGGGGCAACGCGCCGTCAGCGTCGAGGCCGGTGCTATCTGGTCGCAGGTGTACGACGCGGTGACCACGCAGGCGGGCGGCTACGTGCAGGGCGGCGGCTGCATGACGGTCGGCGTGGCAGGCCTGGTGCAAAGCGGCGGCTTCGGCAGCTTTTCGAAAGCCTATGGCCTGGCATCGGCGAGCCTGCTCGAAGCCGAGGTCGTCACGGCCGACGGGCAGGTGCGCATCGCCAACGCCTGCTCCCACCCCGAGTTGTTCTGGGGCCTCAAGGGTGGCGGTGGCGGCAGCCTGGGCGTGGTCACGCGCGTCACCCTGCGCGTGCACGAACTGCCCGAAGACTTCGGTGCGGTGAACCTGACGATCAAGGCCAGCTCGCCGACCGCGTTTCGCCGCCTGATCGGGATGGTGCTCGACTTCTACCGGCAGGCCTTGATGAACCCGCACTGGGGCGAACAGATCCGCCTGCGCCGCGACAACGTGGTCAAGGTGTCAATGGTGTTCCAGGGCCTCAGTCGCAGCCAGGCGCAGGCGGTCTGGCAACCGTTTCGCGATGCGCTGGCCAGTGCGCCGGATGAGTTCAGCGTGGAGTTCGCGCCGCTGGCGATTGTGTCCACCTCGGCACGGGAGTTCTGGGCGCCGTCGCTGGTCAAGCGGGTGCTCGGCTTCATGAGCACCGACGACCGCCCGGGCGCGCCGAAGACCAACCTGTTCTGGCCCGGCGACGAGGGGCAGGCGGGCCAGGTGCTGCACGGCTTCCAGTCGGCCTGGCTGCCGGCCGCTCTGCTGCGCGAGGATCGGCGGGAGGCGCTGGGCGATGCCCTCTTTGCCGCGACCCGCCATTGGCCTGTCTCCTTGCACTTCAACAAGGGGCTCGCCGGGGCACCGCCCGCCGCGATTGCGGCCGCGCGCGACACGGCGATGAACCCTGCCGTGCTCGATGCCTTCGCGTTGGTCATTCTCGGGACACAGGGGCAACCCGCCTATCCGGGCGTCGCCGGCCGCGAGCCCGACGTGTCGCTGGCGCGCGAGCAGGCACAGGCGCTGGAACGGGCGATGGCCGAGCTGCGCCGGCTGGTGCCCGACGCCGGCTCCTATGTGTCGGAGAGCAACTACTTCGAGGCCAACTGGCAACAGTCCTTCTGGGGCGCGAACTATCCGCGGCTGCTGGCCGCGAAGCGCCAATACGACCCCGCCGGCCTGTTCTTCGTGCACCACGGCGTGGGCAGCGAAGCATGGAGTCCCGACGGCTTCACGCGGCTATAGCCGAAGCACTCGATGACCCGCTCGATAACCGTTCGACCTGCCGCCCCCGCAGACTACGCCGCCTGGCGGCCGCTCTGGGACGGCTACAACACCTTCTACGGCCGGCACGGCGGAACGGCGCTCGCCGAGCACGTCACCCTGTCGACGTGGGAACGCTTCTTCGACCCCGGCGAGCCGGTGTTTGCGCTGGTCGCGGAGGATCAGGGGCAGGTCGTCGGCCTCGCGCACTATCTGTTCCACCGCAGCATGATCCGGATCGAAAACTTGTGCTATCTCAGCGATCTGTTCACGCTCCCGTCCATCCGCGGCCGCGGGATCGGACGCTTGCTGATCGAGGGGGTCTACGCGCAAGCTGCGGCGGCCGGCGCGACGCGGGTGTACTGGCAGACCCATGAAAGCAACGCGGCAGGCCGGCTGCTCTACGACAAGGTGGCCAGCCACCAGGGGTCTCTGGTGTACGTGCGCGAGCTGTAGGCGTCACCCGCAGGACAGGCGAAACGGGGCCGATGCGGGTTCAATACCCGGCATGCCAGAGACATCAACCGACGAAGGACAGCTTTCATGATTCAGGATTTCAAGGGCAAGACCGCCGTTCTCACTGGTGCAGGCTCGGGCTTCGGGCTCGAATGCGCGCGCATCGGTGCCGCCCGCGGCATGAACCTGGTGCTGGTCGACGTGCAGCAGGACGCGCTCGACAAGGCCCGGGTCGAGATGGAGGCAGCCGGTGCGCAGGTGCTGGCGCGCAAGGTCGATGTGGCCGATGCCGCACAAATGGAGCAACTCGCCGCCGACGTCAAGGCGCGCTTCGGTGCGCCGCATTTCGTCTTCAACAACGCCGGTGTCGGCGCGGGCGGGTTGGTGTGGGAAAACACCGTGGCCGACTGGGAGTGGGTGCTGGGCGTCGACGTGTGGGGCGTGATCCACGGCGTGCGCCTGTTCACGCCGATGATGCTGGAGGCCGC
>JBDUCH010000359.1:0-4247 GCA_040003555.1 Variovorax sp.
TGCCAGACGATCGCGTTGTGCACCGGCTCGCCGGTCTTGCGGTTCCACAGCACGGTGGTCTCGCGCTGGTTGGTGATGCCGATGGCATGGATGTCCCGGGCTTCGAGCTTCGCCTTCTGAAGCACGTCGCGCGCAGTGGCCAGCTGGCTCTTCCAGATCTCGCGCGGGTCGTGCTCGACCCAGCCCGGCTGCGGATAGATCTGCGTCAGCTCGCGCTGGGCCATCGCGACGATGCGGCCCTCGCGGTCGAACACGATGCTGCGCGAACTCGAAGTGCCCTGGTCCAGGGCCAGCAGATAGGTCATTGGAAACTCGTCACAAGGGATTGTCGGAGGCGATGTCGCAACGCACCTGTGCGCGGGCGAGCAGCTCGGGGAAGGGCGGCGGTGGCGGCGCGTCGGTGAAGAGCCGGTCGATCTGCGACAGGTTGCCCAGCTCGATCATGGCCGGCCGGTTGAACTTGCTTGCGTCGGCCGCGAGCCAGACCTCGCGCGCCTGCGCAATGATGGTCTGCGCCACTTTCACTTCGCGCAGGTCGAAGTCGCGCAGCGAGCCATCGGACTCGATGCTCGAGACGCCGATGAGCGCGACGTCGACCTTGAACTGGCGGATGAAGTCGATCGTCGCTTCGCCCACGATGGCGCGGTCGCGCGGGCGCACCGAGCCGCCGGCCACGATCACTTCGCATTGCGGGTTGTCGCTGAGGATCGCCGCGACATTGAGGTTGTTGGTGATGACGCGCAGGCCGGTGTGGCGCAGCAGCGCCTTCGCAATGGCCTCGGTCGTGGTGCCGATGTTGAGGATCAGCGAACAGTTGTTCGGCACCTGCGCCGCCACGGCACGCGCGATGCGCGCCTTGCCCTCCGCATGCAGCGTTTCGCGCTGCTGGTAGCCGATGTTCTCTGTGGTGGAAGTCGGCACGCGCACGCCGCCGTGAAAGCGCGTCAACAAGCCCTCGTCGGCCAAGCGCTGGACGTCGCGGCGCACGGTCTGCAGCGTCACGCCCAGCATCTCCGCGAGCTGTTCGACCGTGACCGCGCCGCGTGCGCGCACCGTATCGAGCAGGTTGATCTGGCGGGGATTGGAGTTCACGGACACGGATGGAAAGAGCGGTTGAGGCACTTTAGGGCGAAAGTAAACGAACAAGACTAAGGGTTAACTCCGAGGAAAATCGCGTCGTAAGGAACCAAAATGAAAACATACGAAAGTGCCGAAACCGTCCATCGTGAACAAAGTCACAGTCCCTTGATTGCCCCTGCCGTGAGCGCCATTCCGTCCCCCGAGCCTGTTTCCGAGATCGACTGCGACGTGCTGATCGTCGGCGGCGGCATCAACGGCTGCGGCATTGCACGCGATCTTGCCGGCCGGGGCTGGCGCGTGGTGCTGTGCGAGAAGGACGATCTTGCCTCGCACACTTCGTCGTCTTCGACCAAGCTGATTCATGGTGGCTTGCGCTATCTCGAGTACTACGAATTTTCGCTGGTGCGCAAGGCCTTGCAGGAGCGCGAGGTGCTGCTGCGAAGCGCGCCGCACATCATGTGGCCGCTGCGCTTCGTGATGCCGCACGACCCCTCGATGCGGCCGGCCTGGATGATCCGCATCGGCCTGTTCATGTACGACCACCTTGCCAAGCGCGAAGTACTGCCGGGTTCGCGCACGGTCGACCTGCACCGGCATGCAGCTGGCGTGCCGCTCAAGAAAAGCTACCGGCGCGGCTTCGTGTATTCCGACGGCTGGGTCGACGATGCACGCCTGGTGGTGCTGAACGCGCTCGATGCGCGCGAGCGCGGCGCGCAGGTTTTCACGCGCACCCGCTGCGTTGCAGCGCAGCGCGGCAGCGAGGGCTGGGTCGCGACCCTCGAAGGGCCGAAGGGCACGCGCACCGTGCGCGCACGCGCCGTGGTCAATGCGGCGGGCCCCTGGGCCGAATCGTTCCTGCGCAGCGTGGCGCGCTCGGCGCATGGCGAGACGCTGGCCAAGAAGAGCCTGCGGCTGGTCAAGGGCAGCCACATCGTGGTGCCGCGCCTGTTCGAGCACGACCACGCCTACATCTTCCAGAACCCCGACAAGCGGATCATCTTCGCGATTCCGTACCAGGACGCGTTCACGCTGATCGGCACCACCGACATCGAGATCGCGGGCGACGACCCCGGCGCCGCGCGCATCGGCGACGACGAGATTGCCTACCTCTGCACCCAGGCCAGCCGCTATTTCGAGAAGCCGATCGTGCCGGCCGATGTGGTGTGGACTTATTCCGGCGTGCGGCCGCTGCTCGACGATGCCTCGGGCGACCCTTCGGCCGTCACGCGCGATTACCTGCTCGAACCCAACACCGAAGCCGCACCGCTGATGTCGGTCTGGGGCGGCAAGATCACCACCTTCCGCAAGCTGGCGGAAGACGCCGCCGACGAGGTGGGCCGCATGCTGGGCGAGACCCGTGCAGCCTGGACCGACGGCGCTTTCCTGGCCGGTGGCGACCTGTCGGCGTGGATCGGCGCTGCCAGGCGGCCCGATGAAGATTTCGAGCGCTTCGTCGTCGCCGTACAGAAGCGATACGCTTGGCTGCCTGCCGCGCTGGTGCGCCGGCTGGCGCGCGGCTACGGCGCACGGGTCGAACTCGTGCTCGGCGATGCGGCATCAATGGCCGATCTCGGCGCCGAGGTGGCGCCGGGTCTTTTCGAGCGCGAACTGCGCTATCTGCAATCCGGTGAATGGGCAATGACGGCGCACGATGTGTTGTGGCGCCGGTCCAAGCTCGGGCTGCACTGCGGCGCGGCGGAACGCGCGCAGGTCGAGGCCTGGTTCCAGGCGGAGGAGAGTGCATGCAACTGACACTGGAGCGCGTCACCAAGAAGGTCGGCGCGCAGACCTGGCTCTACGAGCAGAGCATCGCACCGAAGACCGGTGCGGTCACGGTGCTGCTCGGCGCCACGCAAGCCGGCAAGACCAGCCTGATGCGCCTGATGGCCGGGCTCGACACGCCGAGCACGGGCCGGGTCGTGGTCAACGGCAAGGATGTCACCGGCATGGCGGTGCGCGAACGCAACGTGGCCATGGTGTACCAGCAGTTCATCAACTATCCCTCGCTCAAGGTGGCTGACAACATTGCCTCGCCGCTCAAGCTGCGCGGCGAGCCGAACATCGATGCGCGGGTCAAGGCGCTCGCCGACAAGCTGCACATCGGCATGTTTCTCGATCGCTATCCGCAGGAACTGTCCGGCGGCCAGCAGCAGCGCGTGGCGCTGGCGCGGGCGCTGGCCAAGAACGCACCGCTGATGCTGCTGGACGAACCCCTGGTCAACCTCGACTACAAGTTGCGCGAAGGCTTGCGCGAAGAACTCACGCAACTGTTCGCCAGTGGCGACTCGACCGTGATCTATGCCACCACCGAGCCCGGCGAGGCGCTGCTGCTCGGCGGCTACACCGCCGTGATGGACGCCGGCGAATTGCTGCAGTACGGCCCGACCGCCGAGGTCTTCCACGCGCCGCAATCGCTGCGCGTGGCGCGGGCCTTCAGCGATCCGCCGATGAACCTGCTGGCAGGCCGCGCCGTGGCCGGCGGCGTGCAGCTCGAAGGCGGGCCGCTGCTGCCGCTGGCGCTGCCGGCCGGCAACGACGGCAGGCTCACGGTCGGCCTGCGTGCGAGCGCGCTCAACGTCGACGCGGGGCAGGGCGACATCGCGCTTTCCGGCAAGGTGGAACTGGCCGAGATCTCCGGCTCCGACACGTTCGTGCACGTGCACACGGTGGTTGGCGAACTGGTGGCGCAACTCACCGGCGTGCACCGGCTGGAGCTGGGCGAGGCGATCACCCTCTATTTCAGCGCCACGCAGGCCTATGTGTTCGACGCGAGCGACCGCCTGGCCGTCGCGCCTGCCTGGCGCAAGACGCCCTGAGGAACGCCATGTCACGTATCGACCTCGATCTTGCGCACGCCTACCGTGCCAACCCCACGCAGGAAAGCGACTACGCGCTGCTGCCTCTGAAGATGAGTTTCCGCGACGGCGGTGCCTACGCGCTGCTCGGGCCCTCGGGCTGCGGCAAGACCACCATGCTCAACATCATTTCGGGCTTGCTCGTGCCGTCGCAGGGCACGGTGACCTTCGACGGCCGCGACATGACGCACGCCACGCCGCAGGAGCGCAACATCGCCCAGGTGTTCCAGTTCCCGGTGATCTACGACACCATGACAGTGGCCGAGAACCTGGCGTTTCCGCTGCGCAACCGCAAGGTGCCGGCCGACCAGA
>JBDUCH010000074.1:0-14385 GCA_040003555.1 Variovorax sp.
TCGCGTTGCCCTTGCGTCCTGCCGACCTGCCTGCCCCCGTGAGCCTGGCGCAGGCTTTCTGGTTCTGGCTCCGGCTCGGCTTCGTCAGTTTCGGTGGCCCGGCGGGGCAGATCGCCATCATGCACACCGAGCTGGTGGAGCGGCGACGCTGGATCAGCGAGCGGCGCTTTCTGCATGCGCTCAACTACTGCATGCTGCTGCCCGGCCCCGAGGCACAGCAGCTTGCCACCTACATCGGCTGGCTCATGCATCGCACCCGCGGCGGCATCGTGGCCGGCGCACTGTTCGTGTTGCCGTCGTTGCTGATCCTGATTGCGCTCTCGTGGATCTACCTGGTCTACGGCAACGTGCCGGCGGTGGCCGGCATTTTCTATGGCATCAAGCCCGCCGTGACAGCCCTCGTGCTGCACGCGGCGCACCGCATCGGCACGCGGGCGCTGAAGAACGGCTGGCTGTGGGGCATTTCGGGGGCTGCATTCGCTGCGATTTTTGCGTTGAACGCGCCATTCCCGTTGATCGTGCTGGTAGCGGCGCTGATCGGGCACTTCGGCGCGCGCGTTGCGCCGCAGGTGTTCGCGCCGGGTGGCGGCCATGCAGGAAGCCAGCAGGGCTATGGCCCCGCGATCATCGACGACGACACGCCGACGCCGCCCCATGCCCGTTTCTCGCGCGGCCGGCTCGTTCGGCTGCTCGCTGTCGGGCTCGGGCTCTGGGCCGCCGCGATGGGCTGGCTGTTCGCCGTGTATGGCTGGCAGGGCACGCTCACGCAAATGGGCTGGTTCTTCACCAAGGCCGCGATGCTGACGTTCGGTGGCGCCTACGCAGTGCTGCCCTATGTGTACCAGGGCGCGGTCGAGCAGCACCAGTGGCTCACGGCTCCCCAGATGATCGATGGGCTCGCATTGGGCGAAACCACGCCCGGGCCGTTGATCATGGTGGTGGCCTTCGTCGGCTTTGTCGGTGGCTGGATCAAGCAGGTGGCAGGGCCGGATGCGTTGTTTCTGGGCGCCGCGCTGGCAGCCACGGTGGTCACCTTCTTCACTTTCCTGCCGTCGTTCGTTTTCATCCTCGCCGGTGGCCCGCTGGTCGAGGCCACGCACGGCAAGCTGGGCTTCACCGCGCCGCTGACGGCGATCACGGCGGCGGTGGTGGGCGTGATCCTCAACCTGGCGCTGTTCTTCGCGTACCACGTGCTGTGGCCCGCGGGCTTCGGGGGGGGCTTCGACATCGCCTCGGCCCTGATTGCGCTGGCCGCAGCCGTCGCGCTGTTCCGCTTGAAGGCCGGCGTGATGCCGCTGCTGGCTGCGTGTGGTTTGGCAGGACTGGCCGTCACTCTGTTGCCGCGGCTGATTCCTCATTGAATGAAAGCCGTGTGCGCGGGCGTCAGCAGCGCGCCGGGCTCAGTCGCCGACGGCCTTGACCAGCATCACGGGAATGCTGGCACCCTGCACCACGGAATGCGAGACCGAGCCGAGCAGGGCGCTGCGCAGGTCGCCGGCGCCGCTGGTCTGCATGATGATCATGTCGCAGCCGAAGCGCTCGGCAATGTCCACCAGCGTGTGGCCCGGATCGCCGGAGCCGACCTCGCTTTCGAACTCCAGCTTTGCATGCCGCAGCAGCGCCTCGGCGGAGGCCAGCAGATGGGTGCCGGCCGACTCGCTGACTTCTTCGAGCACGTGGACATCGGGTGCCGACACCATTTCGTAGAGGTTGGCTGGCCCCTGTACGTTGGCCAGCACGAAGTTGGCCTGGAGGCCTTCTTCGACCAGTCGGATCGCGTGGCGCACGGCCGCCAGGGCCTGTTCGGAACCGTCCACCGGCAGCAATATCTTCATCATTCGCGTTCTCCAGGCTGTGAATGTGGCAAGGATACGACGAGCGCGCGGCCACACAGTAGAGTGGGCCCCCATGTTCCCGCGTGATGCCGTTGCTGCCCCCTTGCCGCTCCCTGTCCGCGACGGCGTCGGCCCGAGCTGCGTCGCACTGCCGGCCGACGGTTCATGGCCGACCATGCTCGATTTTCTGGTGCAGCGTTTCCCGGCCATCGCGCGTGAAACCTGGGTCGAACGCATCGCCGCACGCGACGTGGTCGACGAACACGGCGAGCCTGTCACCCTCATGCGGCGCTACCAACCACGGATGCGGCTCTACTACTATCGCGCGCTCGGATCCGAGCCGCAGTTGCCCGAAGACGAAGTGGTGCTGCACCAGGACGCACACCTCGTCGTCGTCGACAAGCCACCCTACATGCCCGTGACGCCATCGGGCCCCTACCTCCAGCAGAGCCTGCTGGTGCGATTGAAGCGCCGCCTCGGCATCGACGAATTGGTGCCGCTGCACCGCATCGACCGTGCCACCGCGGGGTTGGTGCTGTTCTCGGTGGCGCCGGCCACACGTGGCCGCTACCAGGCGCTTTTCCCGGATCGCGCAATGCACAAGGAATACGAGGCCATCGTGCACTGGCCACCCGGCACCACGCTGCCCGCCAGCTACCGCAGCCGGCTCGTGCCCGACGCGCACTTCATGCGCACGCGCGAAGTGCCGGGCGAACCCAATGCAGAGACGCATCTGCAGGTACTGGAAGTGCGTGGCGCCCATGCGCGGCTGCAACTGTCGCCGGTCAGTGGCCGCAAGCACCAGTTGCGCGTGCACTGCAATGCGCTCGGCGTTTCCATCGTGAACGACGCGATCTACCCGACGCTGCTGCCGTACGGGCCGGACGACTTCGCAAAGCCGATGCAGTTGCTGGCGCGCTCGCTTGCCTTTGTCGATCCGCTCACGGGCGTGGTGCGGTCGTTCACGAGTGCGCGCTCGCTCGACGGCTGGCCGGACCAGCAGCCCTGAGGCCTGGCTACTCAGAGCGTGGCGCCAGCCAGAGCACCCATCCCGCAAGCGCTGTGCAATGCAGCAGCACGGTGAGCGCATAGATCCGCAGGAACGCAACCTTGGACGACTTGTGGCGCAGGGCCTGCTGCGCGAGCCAGGCAGCGGGCCAACCGCCTATCAATGCGAAGCCGTGCAGTGTGTCTTCCGCCGTGCGCCATCGGCCGCTTTCGGCCGCGCTCTTGTCGAAGGCATAGGCAAACAATGTAAGCACATTCGCCGCAGCCAGCGCGCCCATAGCCCACCAGGGCAGGCGATGCAGCCAAAGGCCAACGCCGAGCAAGCCGAGCCACAACGGCAGCATCAACAGCGGCACCCACAGTTGGGCCGTGACTGGCGCGCGCTGCCGACGCCGCGCGACATTTGCCGGGGCACCGCGGTCTCCGGGCCGGCGTGCCGCCGTGCGCTGCGGCGTTGCCAGCGGCTGAACCGCCATGGCGCGCGGGCCCTTGCCGCCGACGTGAATCTCCTCGAAGCGCACCTCGGTGCCTTCGACGGGGGCACTGCCGGTACCGCGATAGTCGCGCACATGGAAGAACACATCTGCGCCGCTGCCCGGGCTGCGGATGAAGCCGAAGCCACGCGCAGCGTCCCAGCGGCGGATTGTTCCGGTCTTGGTCATCTCGGTGGCCTTTCGCGATCAGGCGTCTTCGCGCAGCGTATAGAGCGGAATGTCTTTCTCGAGCGCCAGTGCATCGAGCTGGTCGCAGCTCAGCCGTGCCACGTGGTCGGCGATCGCCTTGTGCATCGACGAGCGGAACATCGCCTTGCCGGATTCGGCGTCGTGGCCAGCCGCAGCGGCCAGACGCTGCGCGAAGTGCGGTTCCAGCGCGGCGATGGCAACGCGCCCGTCGGCGCAGGGATAGACGCGATAGCCGGCATGCGCACCGCCGACCGAGCCGGGCGGCTGGGTCAGGCCCCAGTGCCGGGGCAGCGCCAGGTAGCGGGCGGCCTCCGACAATGCCACTTCGATCCGCACGCCCGCGCCGTCTTTCGAGGCGGCCCTCAGCAGCAGTACCTGCAGCACCGCTTCGCTGGCCATCAACGAGCCGGCCATGTCGGCGTAGAGCGTGGGCGGCAGGTCGAGGCCGGTGACGAGGCCGCTTTCGGCCAGATAGGTGAGGTCGTGCCCCGGCTCCTCTGCGCGCACGCCGGGGGCGCCGACGATGGCCACGAGCGACAGGCGTGGATAGCGCGCACGCAACGTGTCCCACTCCAGGCCGAGCTTCGTCAGCGCCGAGGGGCGGAACGAGGTGATGAGCACATCGGCCTGCGCCAGTTCGGCCCGCAGCGCCTGCTGACCTTCAGGCGTCTTGAGGTCGGCCTGCACATGGTCGATGCCATCGTGCAGTTGCGCGTAGGCAGTCGGCGCGTAGTGGCCCATCGGGTCGGACGAGTGACCACCGACGGCCGGCGGCTCGAGCTTGACGCAGGTCGCGCCCATCTGCCGGCAGCGCATCATCGCCGCCGGGCCGGGCAGGTTGAGCGCGAGGCTCAGCACCCGAACGCCCTGCAATGCGGTTGAAGCCAGGAAGGGACGGGCAGCGGAAGGCGGCATGGGGCGTAGATCTAACAGGTGGGTGGAGCGCCCATTCTGTCGTCTTCATGCCGTGCTGCGCGGTCGGGTGAGCCTGGCTTTCTTCAGAAATTGCTGGACGAGTCGATCCCCGAACGCGAGCGAGCCCGCCAGCAGGATCGCCAACAGCAGGCCGGCCACGACATCGAGCGGAAAGTGCACGCCCACGTAGATGCGGGCCCATCCGGTGAATACGGCCAGTGCCGCCACGACCCAGCCAACGCTGCGCAACCGCGGCCGCCACAGGAAACACAGCGCCACCGTGAACATCACGGTCGCGTGCGTGCTTGGCAGCGAGCCGCGATCGCTATGGCCGAGCCACGATGGGCTCAGGCCCAGCACGAAGGGGCGCGGCAGGTTCAGCGCGGCGGCGAGCGAATGCGCCAGCATGCCCGCGGCTGCGGCCAGCAGGCACACGGCCACGAAGTAAGCGCGGTCGGCCGGCTGGCGCCAGGCGGCCCACGCCATCAGCGCCACGCTGAGCCAGGACGCCCCGAGCGCGAGTCGGGTCGCCAGCCACAGCAGCGTACCGTTCGGCGCATGGCCGCCTGCGATCCACTGGAACAGCTGCAGGTTCAGCTCGTTCATCCAATACCTTTCGAACAGAAGACGAACCGGCCGCGCAGCAGTGCACGACCGGGCCCGCGGCGCAGCGAGGCGTCGCTTGGTTCAGTTCGAAAGCGGTGGGGCGAGGGTGGGCGGCTGGCGCCGCCAGGGTGAGGCGAGCGGTGGTGGCGCACGGCTGCGCCGGATCAACGCACCGGGTAGCGGTGGCTGCCATGGCACGCCGAGCCCGCGCAGTGCGACGTACAGCGGGAGCAGCAAACCGACCAGCATCATGAGCAGGTCGAGCCCGTGCTGCAGCGCGTGTGGCAGATCGATGGTCGCGGCCGACGGAACGAACAGCGTGATCTCGGGCGTGTCCGCATGGCCTGCGCGCTCGTCGGGCTCGAAGCGCGTCACGTCTGCGCCGCGCACGCGCAAACCCGGCTCGTCTTCCCAGCCGTCGACGCGGAAATGCACCGCCAGCAGGGGCTGAAGCGCGGCCAGGCACAGCGCAGCCAGGCACCATCCTGCGAAGTGCCGCGTCACGAAACGCCGAAGCCGTGCCGACTGCATGCCTGCAGCCTAGAGCAACTGTTTGACGCGGACGTGAACGCCCCGTTCAGGAATCGCTCAGGTCGTGAGTGCGGATGTAACGGGGCGCGGCGCTTGCAACCGCCGCAACAGCAGCAGATCGTCGGTCAGCAGTCGCACTGGTCCCGCCAGAAGGGCGGCGGGCTCGTCATAGCCATCGGCCGCTTGCAGGCGCTGCCGCAGCGCGGTGCCCAGCGCCTGCAGCGGCGCCAACTGCGCTGGCGCTGCACCCGCAATGGCATCGGCCGTGCTGTCGAGCGCGTGCCCGGCTGCGTTGCGGAGATCGTTCCACAGCGGATCCAGCTGCGCTGCGGGCAGCGCCCTGAACAGGCGGCCGAGTGCCCCGACCTGCTGCGCGATGCGCCCGACCAGTGCGGAACGTTGGCGACAGCGCGAAGGTGTCGCGCCTTGGCCGATGGCGCGACGCCAGGGGAGGCGCGCTTCGCGTTCCACGTCCATCGCCAGCAGCGTGAGCCGGCGCAGCGCGATCCGAAGCGAGGCCGCGGCGGTCTCCGGCGCGGGCCGTTCGTTCGGCAGCAACGCCTGGCGGCACTCCCCGGCCAGTTGGCGCAACAGCGCAGCGCACAACGCGTCGAAGCGGGGCGCCGCGCGCGCAGACGGCGCCAGTCCGGTCACGGCGAGCCCGGCGCCGATACCGATCGCGATCTCGACGGCGCGCAGGCCGGCGATGGCGAACGCCGAATGCCCCGCGACACCGCCGCTCGACACCACGATCAGTGCCGTGATCGGCCCGCTGCGCAGCGCCGGCACCAGGCCGCTGACGAAGGCCAGCACGGCAACGATGAACAGCGTGGCGGCCGGCAGGCTTGCGCCTTCATGCTGCAGCCACACGCCGAACAGGCCGCACAGCGTGCCGATCGCGGTGCCACGCACCCGATCCCAGCCCGCGCCCATGGTCGCGCCAGTGTTGGGTCTCATCACGATCAGGGCGCTCATCACCGCCCAGATGCCCTCGGGCAATCGCAGCGCGAGCGACGCACCGTAGGCGAGCAGCACCGCCAGCGCCATCTGCAGGCCGTGCCTGTGATCGGCGTCCTGAAGCCAGCCTTCTTTCATGCGGCACCGGGCCCGGGCAATGTCGCGGCGACGCCGGCGACGTCGAGGTGGTCGGAGATGCGGTCGATCAACGAGCAGGCTTGCAGCAGCAGCGCCTGCTCGTCGGCCGAAAGCCCGCGGTCGATCGCCGCCGCGAGCGAGGCTTCGCGCCGGTGGACATCGGCAGCCAGCAGTTGCGCGCCGCGGCGCGTGAGCGACAGCAACGACTGCCTGCCATCGCTGTCGTGCGCCGTGCGCGCGATGAGCCCTTCGGCTTCAAGCTCGGCCAGCAGCCGTGTGAGCGATTGCAGCTTGACCCGCTCGCGCCCGGCCAGCCCGGTTGGCGTGAGCGCGCTGGCGCGATGCAACTGCCCCAGCACGCTGAGCTTGGCGATGCTGATGCCGTCGACCGGCAGCGACGCGCGCAACTGGCGGTGGAGCTGGGACACGCTGGAGCGCAGGCGAACGGCACCATGGCGAGTGTTGGCGGGGATGCGTGGCATCGGCATATCATAAGATCAATCTTATGAATGCGTACTGTGGCATTCTTGCTGGATGCACGATGAGAACGCGAACCGGCTGAAAGGCTGCGTGGCCGTGGTGACCGGTGCCAGCCGTGGGGCAGGGCGCGGCATCGCGGTGGAATTGGGTGCCGCAGGCGCCACCGTTTACGTCACCGGGCGAAGCACGCGCTTGCAGCCGGCAGACACCTATGGCGGCTTGCTCGCGCTGTCCGGCCTTGCGACGCTGCCGGGCAGCATCGACGAGACGGCCGACGAAGTCACGCGCCACGGCGGCCGTGGCATCGCGGTGCGCTGCGACCACACGCGCGAAGAGGAGGTTGCGCGGCTGTTCGATCGCGTCCAGAGCGACGAGGGCCGTATCGACCTGCTCGTGAACAACGCCTGGGGTGGTCACGAGACTTTCAACGGCGTATTCGATGCGCCGTTCTGGGAGCATCCGCTGTCCAACTGGGATTCGATGTTCGACCGTGGCGTGCGCAACCATTTGCTGGCCAGCCGTTGTGCGGCACCGATGATGGTGCGCGCCGGGCGCGGATTGATCGTGACCACGACCTACTGGGATCGCGATCGCTACCTGCGCGGCAACCTGTTCTACGACCTGGCCAAGGCATCGATGAGCCGGTTGGCTTTCGGCATGGCGCAGGAACTGCGTCCGCATGGCGGGGGCTCGCTTGCTGTGTCGCCCGGCTGGATGCGCACGGAGTTCGTGCTGGCAGGCCACCAGACCGACGAAGCTCACTGGCAGGATCGCCCGGCGCTGGCGCGTACGGAATCGCCGCGCTACCTCGGCCGCGCGGTGGCGGCACTGGCGGGCGATCCGCTGGTGCTGCACAAGAGCGGGGCCGTGCACCGTGTCGCCGATCTCGCGCGCGAGTACGGTTTCGCCGATGTCGATGGACGCCAGGTGGAGGCTTTCGAGATCGAGGGCAATTGACGCCCCGGCCGGCAACTTCACTAACATGCGAGAAGGAATTCCCGCCGAAACCCCCGTCATGTCCGTTATCTCACTGCTGCTGCAACTCATCGTCATCCTGGCCACCGCCCGCGCTTGCGGCTGGGTGCTGCGCTATTTCGGTCAACCTGCCGTGGTCGGCGAGATGGCGGCCGGCCTCATGCTGGGGCCGATCGTCATGGGCGCGCTGTTTCCCACGCTGCACGCGCAGCTTTTTTCCAAGGAGTCGCTGGCGGGCCTGACCTCGCTGTCGACGCTCGGGCTGGTGCTGTTCATGTTCGTGGTGGGCCTCGAGCTCAGGGCGCACGACGGTTTGCGTGCGCAGCTCCGGTCGGCCGGCTACGTCGGCGTGCTGAGCGTGATCGCGCCACTCGTGCTCGGCATCGCGATCTCTCCGGCGCTCTATCCGACGCTGGCGCCTGCTGGAGTCGGCTTCTGGCCTTTCGCGTTGTTCATGGCTGCCGCCCTGTCGATCACTGCGTTCCCGGTCATGGCGCGCATCCTGAAAGACCGCGGCATGACGCGCACCTCGTTCGGCCAGCTTTCGCTCAGCTCGGCGGCCATGGTCGACGTGTTTGCGTGGATCCTGCTCGCCTTCGTGGTCGCGCTGGCCGGCGCGGGGGAGGGCTACACCGGCCTGCTCAAGACGGCAGGCGGCGTCATGGGGCTGCTCGTCGTGCTGTTTTTCTGCGTGAAGCCGGCTTATGCCTGGCTGCTGCGCAAGCACGCACCGGACAGCGAGCCTTCGACGACCGTGCTGGCTTCCCTGATGATCGGCCTGCTGGCATGCGCATTTCTCACCGAGTGGATGCACCTGCATGCCGTGTTCGGCGCCTTCCTCTTTGGTGCCTGCCTGCCGCGCGATGACCGGTTGCTGAGTTCGCTGGCGGGGCGCATCGAGCCGATCTCCATCGTCGTGCTGATGCCGCTGTTCTTTGCGCTGGCCGGGCTGGGCACAACGCCCGACGCGCTGTCGGGTGGCAGCCTTGGTGCGATGGTGCTTATCGTGGTGGTCGCCACCGTCGGCAAGATCGCGGGCGGGGCGGTTGGCGCGCGCATGGCCGGCTACAACTGGCGCGACAGCCTCGCCACCGGCTCGTTGATGAATGCGCGCGGCCTGATGGAGCTGATCGTCATGAAGATCGGGCTGGACGCGGGCCTGATCGGCCCCGAACTGTTCACGATGCTGCTCGTGATGGCGCTGGTCACCACCGCGATGACTGGCCCGCTGATGACGCTTTTCATCGGCCGCGCGCCGAACCCCACCGCGGACGGTGCCGTCGTCGACGCCACGTTGCCGCGCTGAGCCTCGACACCCCGTGCCGCGCCAGGGGAACAGGGCGACGGCCTCTTGGCCGGATTCGTACGGCGCTTGACGGCAGACCTAGGCCAGATGTCCGCTGGCCAGCGCAGCAGCGGCAGCCCGTGTTTCCACCCCCAGCTTCTCGAAGATGTGCTCCAGGTGCTTGTTCACTGTGCGCGGGCTGGTGCCGAGAATGTCGCCGATGTCGCGGTTGGTCTTGCCCTTGGCCAGCCATGACAGCACCTCGGTTTCGCGCGGCGTGAGGGCGGCGTCGGCGAGGCGCGCTGACGAACTCGACTCTTCGCGCTGCAGCGCCAGCAGCAGCATCGTTTCGCCCAGTGTGGCCACGCCAAGGTTGCGTACCGACAGGCGCGTGCCGGCCGCAGTGGTCACGCGCAGGTTGGCGCCGTCTTCCAGAGCGGCATCGAGGGCGGCCGGCAACTGGCCCGGCGCAGCGGGCTCGCCCAGGGCATGCAGCCAGAGCGCGGCCTGTGGCGAGCGCCAGGCAAGCCGCCCGCGCGCGTCGACGAACACCACCCCCATGCCGGCGACGTCGACCGCATCACGCGCCATGCGGGTGATGCGCGCGTTGCGCGCATGCGTGTGCAGGCGCGCCAGCACTTCCTGCGCGCGGATCGGTTTCACCACGTAATCGACGCCCCCGCTGGCAAAACCTTCCACCACGTCCTGCGTCTCCGACATGCCGGTCATGAACAGCACCGGGATGTGTGCGAGCGCCGGGTTGGCCTTGATGCGGCGGCAGGTCTCGAAGCCCGACAGGCCCGGCATCATGCCGTCGAGGAGGATCGCGTCGGGCACCACCAGGTCGAGCCGCCGCAGGGCCGATTCGCCATCCGCGGCCACCAGCACCGTGTAGCCGCTGGCCTCCAGCGTGTCGCACAGCATGCCGAGGCTGCTCGGTGCGTCGTCCACCACCAGCACCACCGGACGGTCGGTATCAGGGTTGGGGAGCATGGGCTTCCTCGGTGAGTGCGTTCTTGAAGCTGTCGAGCTCGAAGCGGGCCACCATGCCGCGCAGGTGCGTGCAGGTGGCGGCCAGATGGGGGTGGGCGGCGGCGAGCCGGTCGAGCGCCTGCTGCAGCCCGCGCACGTGGCCGACCTGCACCAGCCGCATGAGTTCGATCCGCGCGTCTTCGGGCAGCGTGAGCAATTCGGGGTGCGGGCCTGGCGCGGCGGCCGGGGCCGGGCCATGCTGCAGCCATTCGAGACCGAGGTGCCGTTCCAGCGTCGCGATGAGTTCCGACTCGATCACCGGCTTGCCGACGAAGGCCTGGCAATCGGTGGCGCGCAGCCGCTCGGCCCGGTTCTCGAACACGTTGGCGGAGACGATGATTACGGGCAGCGTGAAGCCTGCCGCACGCAGGCGGTCGGCGGTTTCCCAGCCGTCCATGTCGTCCATGCTGAGGTCGAGCAGGATGGCCGAGGGCACGTGTTCGCGCAGGCTGTCCAGGCACTCGGTGCCGCTCGCTGCCTCCCGCACGTCAAAGCCCAGCGGCATCAGCATGCCGGCCAGCATCTGGCGCTGTACCGGTTGGTCGTCCACCACGAGCAGCGTGCGGCGCGGGCCGAAGTAGCCCGAGATGGCGCGTTGCGGCTCGGCCTGCGGGCCGGGGTCGGCCACCTCGCGCAGGTAAACACGCACGCTGAAGGTGCTGCCCTGCGCCGAGGTCGAGGCCAGCCGCAGTTCGCCGCCCATCAGCGAGGTCAACAGGCCGGTGATCGTGAGCCCGAGCCCGGTGCCGGGCTCGCCGCCGTGGCGTCGGCCCGCGGCGCCGCGCTCGAACGGCAGGAAGATGCGCTGGTGATCCTGCGGTGCCACGCCGATGCCGGTGTCGATCACGTCGAAGCGCAGCACCTCGCGCCGCGCATCGACATGCAGGGTGACGGTGCCGGTATCGGTGAAGCGCACCGCATTGCTCAGCAGGTTGATGAGGATCTGGCGCAGCCGCTTGGCATCGGCCTGCACCCAAGCGGGCAGCGAACCGCTCTCTGAATAGACGAAGGCGAGGCCCTTGCTCTCGGCCTGCGGCCGCACCATGTGCACCACCTCGTCGAGGAAATCGAGCAGGGCGAGCGGCATGGGTTCCAGCTGCAGCCGGCCGGCCTCGATGCGGGCCAGGTCAAGCAGGCCGTCGATCAGCCCCAGCATGTGCTCGCCGCTCTTGTGGATGGTCTTGACCGCCTCGCGCGGCGGGTGCGCCGTGTCGTCGCTCTTCAGCAGGATCTGCGAGTAGCCCAGGATGCTGTTGAGCGGCGTGCGCAGCTCGTGCGTCATGCCGGCCACATACCGCGTCTTGGCCTGGTTGGCCGCCTCGGCTGCCTCCTTGGCGCTTTGCAGTGCGGCATCGGTGCGGCGATGCGCCTCGATTTCGAGCGTGAGCAGGTGGTTGTGGCGGTTCGATTCTTCCTGCGCCATCTTCCGGCTCTCGCTACCCAGCACGATCCACCAGGCCGCCACCGCGGCCACCATCGACAGCAACGCGAACACCTTGAGGAACGGCGCCTGCAAGAAGATGCCGGCGGCGCTCGCGTTGAGAAGCCCTTCCTGCGCGTAGACGACGCCCATCACGGTGGCCAGCAAGGCCACCAGCGAGGTGGCGACCAGCATGTAGTGCGCCACCCGGAAGTTGAGCTGCAGCGCCAGCGCTGGCGGCAGCAGCGCCTTGAGCCACGCGCTGATTTGCTCCGAAGCCCGCGAGTCTTTCTTGCAGGCGTCGTGGCAGCGCGATTCGAGCGTGCAGCACAGCGAGCAGATCGGCGCGCTGTAGGCCGGGCAGTGCGCCATGTCTTCGGATTCGAAGCTGTTGTCGCAGACCGAGCAGCGCACCGGCTGGCCGGGCGTCCAGTGCTGAAGGTCGGTGCGGGCCAGGTAGTAGCGGCCCTTGGTGCGCCAGGCCATGAGTGGCGAAACAACCAGCGCGGTCAGCAGCGCGATGAAAGGCGAGAACGATTCGGCCCAGCGCCCGAGCAGGCCCGCGTAGGCCACCATGGCGATGGTCGCTGCCACCAGCATCGACACCAGCCCGACCGGGTTGATGTCGTACAGGTGCGCGCGCTTGAACTCGATCGAGCGCGGGCTCCAGCCCAGCGGCTTGTTGATGACCAGATCGGCCACCAGCGCGCCGACCCAGGCGATCGCGATGTTGCTGTAGAGGCCCAGCACCTTCTCGAGTGCGGCGAACACGCCCAGCGTCATGAGCAGGATCGCGATGAGCACGTTGAACACCAGCCACACCACGCGCCCTGGATGGCTGTGCGTGAGGCGGGCAAAGAAGTTCGACCAGGCCAGCGAGCCGGCGTAGGCATTGGTCAGGTTGATCTTCATCTGCGACACCACGACGAACAGCGTGGTGATGCTGAGCACCCACGCCGGGTCGCTGAACACGTAGGCAAAGCCGGCCAGGTACATGCGCGTGGGCTCGACCGCATGCTCGGGCTTGATCTCGTGCTGCAGCGCCAGGAAGGCCAGGAACGCGCCGCCCAGCATCTTGAGCATGCCCGGCACGATCCAGCCTGGCCCGGCCACCAGCACCGCAGCCCACCAACGGCCCTTGTTGGCGGCGGTTTTCTCGGGCAGAAAGCGCAGGTAATCGACCTGCTCGCCGATTTGCACCACGAGTGAAAAAGCCACGGTGGCGCCGGCGCCGAACATCAGCGGGTCGAAGTTGTTGCTGCCCGAGATGCGGCCCACCAGGCCGGTGAAGTCCGAAAACGCCTGCGGGTTCTTCAGCAGCACCGCGACGAACGGGCAGATGAAGAGCACCAGCCAGATCGGCTGCGTCCAGAGTTGCAGCGCCGAGATCATCGTGATGCCACGCATCACCAGCGGAATGATGACGATCGACGACACCAGATAGCAGGCCGCCAGCGGCCAGTCGAAGTACATCTGCAGCGCCAGCGCGAGGATCGCCGCTTCAAGCGCAAAGAAGATGAAGGTGAAGCTCGCGTAGATCAGCGACGTGAGCGTGGAGCCGAGGTAGCCGAAACCGGCGCCGCGGGTCAGCAAGTCCATGTCGACGCCGTACTTCGCGGCGTAGTAGCAGATCGGCAGGCCGGTCAGGAACGTGATGACGCCGACCACGAGGATCGCCCACAGCGCGTTCTCGAAGCCGTAGCTCAGCGCGATCGCGCCGCCAATCGCTTCCAGCGCCAGGAACGAGGTGGCACCGAACGCCGCGTTGGCCACCCGGAACTCCGACCACTTGCGAAAGCTGCGCGGCGTGTAGCGCAACGCGTAGTCCTCCAGCGTCTCGTTCGATACCCAGGTGTTGTAGTCGCGGCGGATGCGGAAGATCTTCTGACCGGTCACGGGGGAGATGTCGGGCGGCATGTTCCGTTCTTTCAGGAAGGGGGTTTGCCGGTGTCTCTGCAAGAAGCGCTCCTTGTCCGCTCCGGTGCGACAGGAGCGGCCCGCCAGTCTCGCCGCCGGCCGCCTGCGCACGGCTACGTTGATTGACGTATTCGGGTCTGCGCACTCCGTTCCTAGAGTGCAGGCCATGGCGCTCGAACGCCACGCGCCGCACAGCGCTGGTGCACAGCGGCCCGTTTGCTTTTCCCTGACCTTTCAACCCTTGCCTGGAGATTCCGCCATGTCACGCGACCAAGACCCATCCGTCGATGCCGACGCCCTGCGCCGCCGCCGCCTGTTGCAGGGCGCTGCCGCCTTGCCCGTCATGGGCCTGAGCGGCCTGGCTTTCGGCCACCAATTCCCCACCGCCAAGGTCAACATGACCAAGCTGGCCGTGACCGACACCGAAGTCACCGTCGGTCAGTTGCACTCCTCCAGCGGCACCATGGCGATCTCGGAAACCGGCTCGATCCAGGCCGAACAGCTTGCCATTGACGAAATCAACGCGATGGGCGGCATCCTGGGCCGCAAGATCAAGGTGATCAAGGAAGACGGCGCCTCCGACTGGCCGACCTTCGCCGAAAA
>JBDUCH010000360.1:0-4239 GCA_040003555.1 Variovorax sp.
GCACTCGAGTTGACTTTGGCCCGCCGATGGCGCCCTCTCCCGGCAAACGCATCAAGGGGTATTGACGGCCTGGCACCACAAGCCCATGCCGCGGCGTGGCCGAGATCCGCTTTCTACAATCGGGGCATGAAGCCCGTCACCTACACCCGCGGCCAGGCACTGCCCGGCATCCTCGCCCAGCGCATCGCCATCCTCGACGGCGCGATGGGCACGATGATCCAGCGCTTCAAGCTCAACGAAGCGCAGTACCGCGGCGAACGCTTCAAGGACTTCGAGCGCGACGTGAAGGGCAACAACGAATTGCTTTCGCTCACGCGGCCCGATGTCATCGGCGACATTCACGAGGCCTACCTGGCAGCGGGCGCCGACCTGATCGAGACCAACACCTTCGGCGCGACCACCATCGCGCAGGAGGACTACAAGATGGCCCACTTGGCGCGCGAGATGAACCTCGAATCCGCCAAGCTGGCGCGCGCAGCCTGCGACAAGTACAGCACGCCCGACAAACCGCGCTTCGTGGCCGGCGCCCTCGGCCCGACGCCCAAGACCGCGAGCATCAGCCCCGATGTGAACGACCCCGGCGCGCGCAATGTGGATTTCGAGACGCTGCGGGCGGCCTACTACGAGCAGACCGAGGCGTTGGTCGAAGGCGGCGCCG
Source organism: Variovorax sp. (assembly GCA_040003555.1). GTDB lineage: Bacteria > Pseudomonadota > Gammaproteobacteria > Burkholderiales > Burkholderiaceae_C > Variovorax. The sequence goes on from JBDUCH010000360.1 coordinate 659, forward strand.
ACCTGATCCTGGTCGAGACCATCTTCGACACGCTCAACGCCAAGGCTGCGCTGTTCGCGGTCGACGAATACTTCGACAACAGCGGCCAGCGGCTGCCGTTGATCATCAGCGGCACCGTCACCGATGCCTCGGGCCGCATCCTGAGCGGCCAGACCGTCACCGCCTTCTGGCACAGCGTGCGCCATGCGCAGCCGCTGGCGGTCGGTCTTAACTGCGCGCTGGGCGCGGCGCTGATGCGGCCATACATCCAGGAGCTGGCCAAGGTGGCCGGGGACACCTACATCAGCTGCTACCCGAATGCCGGCCTGCCCAATCCGATGAGCGACACCGGCTTCGACGAGACGCCCGACGTCACGTCGCGGCTGCTGCACGAGTTTGCGGCCGAAGGCCTGGTCAACATCGTCGGTGGCTGCTGCGGCACCACGCCAGATCACATTGCAGCAATCGGGCGCGCGGTCTTGCCGATCGCGGGCCGCACGTTGCAGCGCACGCTGTTCTATCGCGAAAGCAGCGAGGCAGAAGCCGCGGCCTGACATGCGTTGCCGCGCGATGGCCTGCCGCGCTCACGTCAAGCGCAGGTGAAGGTCGTTGCCAGAGTTTGCAGGCGTGCACCGCACGCGCCACCCGGGCGTTGACAGTGGAGGTGTGGGCTGATTGACAACGCCCGACCGCGGCCTACCCTCGATTGCAAAGGAAACAACGCCATGAACAACAAACACGCCACCCGCTGGCTCGCCGTGGGAGCGCTCGCGCTGGCCCTGCCGCTGGCTGCCGCGGCCCAGGAGGCTTTCACGCGAGGCCCGGCCAATTTGCGCGCCGGCCCTTCGAACGACTATCCCTCGATCGCCCGGCTTGCGCCAGGCCAGCCGCTCGAAGTGCTCGGTTGCACCAGCGGCTATGGCTGGTGCGACGTGGTGCTGCCCGATGGCCTGCGCGGCTGGGCCGCGGCCCAGCGCCTCGAATACCCCTACCGCGGCGGCAACGTGCCGCTGGCCACCTACGGCGCCACCATCGGTGTGCCCATCATCGGCTTCAACATCGGCAGCTACTGGGGTGACCATTACCGCGACCGTTCCTGGTATGGCGACCGCCGCTGGTGGGGCAATCGCCCGCCGCCGCCGCCCCAGCCGGGCTGGCGTGCGCCCCCGCCGCCGCGGGCGAGCTGGCAACCGCGCCCGTTCGAACCGGGCTACCGGCCCGAACGCGGCTACAACAGGCCCGAGCCCGGCTACAACAGGCCCGAACAGGGCTACAACAGGCCCGAGCCCGGGTATCGGCCACAGCCGGGTGGCCCAGGCTACGGGCCCGAGCCGGGCTACCGGCCGCACTCGGGCGACGGTCAAGGGCCACCCCGCGATCCGGGCTTTCGCGCGCCGCAACCCGGCCCCGGCATCGGTCATCCCGGCCCGGGCTTCGTGCCGCCGCAGCCGGGCGGTGGCCGACCGAACGTGGGCGTAGCACCGGCCACGCCGCCAGCGCCGACAGCGCTGCCAGCGCCGCCAAACGTCAATGTGCCGCAGGCGCCGCGGCCGCATACGCCCCCGGGCGGCCGACCCAATCTCGGGGACGGTTCGGGCGCGCAGAGGCCCGACGGAGGCTGACAGCCCTCAGGCGCCGGTTGCCGGGGCGCCCCCGCTCCTGTCGGCGCGCTGGATGAGCTGAATGAAGCGTTGAGCGCCCAGGCCGAGCGGGCGTTCCTTTGACCACACCACGTCGACCCACAGATCGAGTCCGTTCGAGAGGTTCTCGAACTCGATCTCGACCAGTTCGCCGGCCGCCACATGGGGCTGCACGAAGCTGCGCGGCAGCCAGCCCCAGCCGACGCCCGCCTTGATCAGGCTGAGCGCCGCTTGGGCGTTGTCGCTGCGCCAGATGTGCCGCGCAAACACCAGGCGCGGATCGCTCGATGCGAGATCACGGCCGGCCACGACCACTTGCCGCGTGTTGGTCAGGTGCTGCTCGCGCAGGCGCCGGCCGGCCGCGACGAACACCGGGTGGTTCGGCGCGATCACCGCGACCAGCAACTCGCTCGCGACCTCCTGAAAACCTTCGCGCCCGTCGATGCTGGGGCGCTCGAACACCAGCGCCAGTTGGGCCCGGCCGGTGTGCAGCATTTCGAGCGCATCGGCCTGCGGTGCCGCGAGCACCTCGACTTCGAGCAGGGGGTGCTCCTGCGCCAGCGCGGCGAGCGGTGCGCTCCAGGGCGCAGACAACAGTTCCGGCGCAATCGCCAGCGTGAGGTGGTTCTCGAGCCCCTGCGTCAGCCCGAGCGCCTGCACCTGCAGCGCCTTCAGCTGCGCCGCCAGCAGCCGCGCCTGCGGCTCGAGCGAGCGCGCCGCGGCGGTGGGGCGCGGTTCGCGGCCGCTGCGGTCGAACAGCGGCAGGGCGAGTTCCGCTTCGAGGTGGGCGATGGTCATGCTCACGGCCGAAGGCACGCGGCCGAGCGACCGTGCGGCGGCCGAAAACGAGCCGCGGTCGATCACCGCGAGAAAGACTTCGACCGTGTCGCTGGAAAAGGCCATGGATTGCCTATCAATTTATCTGAAAGAAGATAACTTTTTATATCAGTTTAAGCGTCATAAAGTCGACCGCATGCAAGGAATTCAACGCAAAGTCGTCTACATCAGCCTCTATGAAGGCATTGCTATCGTCGCGGCCGCCGGCGGCCTGGCGCTCATGACGGGCCAGGGGCTGGGCCATTCGGGCGCGCTGGCCGTGGCGGCATCGGTCGTGGCGGTGGTCTGGAATCTCGCGTTCAACACCCTGTTCGAGCGCTGGGAGTCGCGACAGGCCGTGCGCGGCCGCAGCGTGCGTCGCCGCATCGCCCATGCGATCGGCTTCGAGGGCGGCCTGATCGCCTTTCTGGTGCCGATGTTCGCGTGGGGGCTGGGCGTGAGCCTGTGGGAGGCGCTGGTGATGGATCTCGGCCTGGTGCTGTTCTTCCTGGTCTACACCTTTGCCTTCAACTGGGGCTTCGACCGCGTGTTCGGCCTGCCGACCTCGGCCACGGCGGCCAGGTCAGGGCGGCCTGGGGTCTGTGAACCGGCCCTGGGCAAGACGACTTAAAATCGGCGCTCCCAAGGAGCGTTGCAACATCCCCGCGCGGAGGTGTCAGGCTTGGGGTTCCAGGTTCTCCCGCAACGACGCTCACCTGCTGATCCGATTCACACAGGTGAGTGCCATGTCCCAAGTCTCCGTTCCCCCCATGCTGCTGTCCGGCCTCGAGCCGGTCACGATCGGCGAGGGCTCGTTGTTCGTCAACATCGGCGAGCGCACCAACGTGACGGGCTCTAAGGCCTTTGCACGAATGATCCTGAACGGCCAGTTCGAAGAGGCGCTGGCAGTTGCGCGCCAGCAGGTCGAAAACGGCGCGCAGGTGATCGACATCAACATGGACGAAGCCATGCTCGACAGCAAGGCGGCGATGGTTCGTTTCCTGAACCTGATCGCGAGCGAGCCCGACATCGCGCGCATGCCGATCATGGTCGACAGCTCGAAGTGGGAAGTGATCGAGGCCGGCCTGCGCTGCATCCAGGGCAAGGGCATCGTCAACTCGATCTCGATGAAGGAGGGCGAGGACG
>JBDUCH010000361.1:0-4198 GCA_040003555.1 Variovorax sp.
GGATAGTCCTCGGCGAAAGCGGCGAAGGGCAACGGCAACAGCATGGCGCCGAGTCCCTGGAGTACCAGGCAACGCTGCGCCTGGGGGGTGTCTTGCATGGGGATGTCTCCAGATGAATTCAGGCGAAACCCTGAGCGCAGGGTGTCCGCGTCGGGCTATCATATGATGATTGAAATCGTCGGCCCCGCAGGACAAACCCTGATGACCGATGCCCGAAAACGATACACGCGGAGACAACTGCAGATGCGTTTGGTCGCAGTGGATTGGGGTACCAGCTCGCTGCGCGGCGCGCTGCTTGACGCGGATGGCAAGGTGCTCGAAGAGCAGAGCCATCCCCGCGGCATCCTGAGCGTTGCGCCCGGCGGTTTCGGCGAGGTGTTCGCATCGCTTTTTGCCGACTGGATGCGGCCCGCGGGCACGCGCTGCCTGATCTCGGGCATGGCGGGCAGCCAGCAGGGCTGGGTCGAAGCGCCCTATTGCGCCTGCCCGGCCGGGCTCGACGAAGTGGCCGGCAAGATCATCGACATCGAACCTGGCTCGCAGCACCGCATCGCGATCGTGCCGGGCCTTAGTGTCGAGCACGACGGCGTGCCCGACGTGATGCGCGGCGAAGAGGTGCAGATCCTCGGCGCGATGGCGCTGACCGGCCGGCGCGACGGCCTGTTCGTGCTGCCCGGCACCCACAACAAATGGGCACGCACGCAGTTCGGCCGCGTCACCAGCTTTCGCACCTTCATGACGGGTGAGTTCTACGCACTTCTGAGCCAGCAGTCCATCCTTGCGCGCACGCTCGACGCCAGCGCGCCGCTGGACGAAGCGGCCTTCCTGACGGGCGTGGCGCAGGCCGACAACGGCCACGGCCTGTTGCACAACGCGTTCGGCACACGCACGCTGGCGCTGTTCAGCCGCATGCCGAAGGCCGAACTCGCGAGCTATCTTTCGGGCCTGCTGATCGGCGAGGAGCTCCGCACCCAGTCACTGCAGGCCACAAGCGAAGTGGTGCTGATCGGCGCCCCCGCACTCACCATGCGCTACGCACTCGCGCTTGGCGCGGCCGGCGTCACCACGCGCACCCTGGGCGCCGAAGCAACCTGGGCCGGGCTGCATGCCCTGGCCACAACCCTCACACCATGACACCGATTTCCACCTTCCGCGCTGCAATGCAGCAGTTCCCGCTGGTCGCCATCCTGCGCGGCCTCACGCCGGCCGAGGCGCACGCCGTCGGCGATGCGATCGTGGAGCCCGGCTTTCGCCTGCTCGAGGTGCCGCTCAATTCACCGCAACCGCTGGAGAGCATCGCGCTGTTGCGTGCGCGCTTTCCGCAGGCGCTGGTCGGCGCCGGCACGGTGCTGAGCGTGCAGCAGGTGCGCGAGGTTCACGCAGCCGGCGGACAACTGATCGTGTCACCGAATTTCAACGCCGAAGTGATCGCCGAAGCGGCGCGGCTCGCCCTCGTGAGCCTGCCCGGCGTGATGACGCCGACCGAGGCCTTCGGCGCGCTGGCCGCCGGCGCCACCGGGCTCAAGCTGTTCCCGGCCGAACTGGCTTCGCCAGCCGTCGTGAAGGCGTTGCTCGCGGTGCTGCCCAAAGGCACGCCGTTGATGCCTGTCGGCGGCATCGCCCCGCACAACATGGCCGAATGGCGAGCCGCCGGCGCCACCGGCTTCGGTATCGGTTCGGCGCTCTACAAGCCCGGCAAGAGCGCGGAGGCCGTTCGCGAAGCCGCGGTGCAATTCATCGCCGCCTATGTCGACGGCTCAATCGTTGGAGGCTGAAATGCTTGAACAAGTGACCGCGCCGCGCAGCACAGCCACACCCGATGCCGAGTACGGCAGCCCGCGCGTTCGGCGCCTGCGTGAAGACCTCGCATTGGCACTGCGCGCGGCAGCGCACCATGGCCTCTCGGAAGGCGTCTGCAACCACTTCAGCGTGCTGTTGTCAGGCGCGCAAGACCGCTACCTGATCAACCCGCGCGGACTGCACTGGAGCGAGATCGGCCCCGACGACATCGTGCTGATCGACGTGCAAGGCAACGTGATCGCAGGCCGGCATCGCGTGGAGCCGACCGCCCTCTTCATCCACGGCGCCATCCACCGCATTACGGGCCATGCGGTGGTGCTGCATTGCCACATGCCCTACGCCACTGCGCTCACGCTCACCGCCGACCGGGCGCTGGATCCCACGCTGAGCCAGAACGCGATGCGCTACATGAACCGCATCGCCATCGACGCCACGTACAACGGGCTTGCACTCGACGATGCCGAGGGCGAGCGCATTGCCAACGCCATGGCCGGCAAGGACATTGCTTTTCTCGCGAACCATGGCGTGGTGGTGGCGGGCGCAACCATCGCCCATGCGTACGACGACCTGTACTACCTGGAGCGGGCGTGCCTGCACCAGGTCATCGCCCAGTCGACCGGCCGGCCGCTGGTTCCGGTGGATGCCGCGCTGGCCGCGCGCGTGGCAGCGCAGATCCAGGGCGAACGCGAGCAATCCGACCTTTTCTTCGACGCTTTGCGACGTTTGCTTCCGGCCGCTGGCTGAGCAGCGCCTGACGGCTTACAGTTCTTCATGACACTTCGCTCGCCGTTGACACAGGCTTCACGTCGGCCCGTGACGATGGAGGCTCCTTTCACCCACCTGGAGTTGCCATGAAAAAGCTCTCTTTCGCAATCGCCGCAGCCGCCTTGTTGTCGCTCGGCACCCTCGGCACCACCGCGCAAGCACAGCCCTTCGCGCCCTCGGTTCACGCCCAGGTGTATGTGGTGCCGGCCCCGCCCCACCATTACCGGGCCCCGGAGCGCCGCTACTACGCGCCGCCCCCGCCGCCACGCCACTATCGGCATGACCGCCGCTGGGACGACCGCCGCGGTGGTGGCTACCGCCGCGACAACGACGGCGACGGGGTGCCGAACCGCTACGACCGCCGTCCCAACAATCCGTACCGCTACTGAGCGGGCGGGTCAGCCGGGTTGCAGACGGCGCAGCAAGCCCGTGGTCGTGCGCGGCCAGCCGACGCGCCCGAACCAGGCGCCGCCGGCAATGGCCGATGCGATGACCAGGCCATAGACCACCATGGCCACGCCCTGCACCGCGAACACATGGCTCAGTTGCCCACCCCAGCGTAGCGCGAGCCACCCTCCGATCGCCGCCACCGCGAGGCGCGCCAGGTTGCCGATCACCGGCCAGAGCAGCCGCCCTGCCCCCTGCGACGCGAAGTACAGCACCAGGCCGACCCCAAAAAAGCCGTAGAGCGGGCCGACGGCCTGCAGGTATTGCGTGCCCGTCTCGAGCATTACCGGGTCGCTGCCGAACAGCCTGAGCCACGGCCGTGGGAACAGCGCGGCAGCGACGCCGATGACTTCGGTCAATGTGAAGGCTATCGCCGCACCGACCCAGGCGGCTCGCAGGGCGCGCTCGCGTTGCCCGGCGCCGATGCAGGTGCCGACCATCGCGACCAGCGGTGCACCGAGGCCGAACACCAGCGGCACCATCAGGTATTCGAGCCGCGACGCCGTGCCGTAGCCGGCGATGGCGCCCGCACCGAAATGCCCGGACAATGCGGTCGCCACGCCGATCGACAGATTGGTCGACAAGGTCGCGATCGAGCCGACCAGTCCGATCCACAGGATGTCCCGGAACAACGGCCAGCGCAGTGCAACGCCCGCGAACTTCGGCTTCAGCAGGCTGCGGCTGGAGCGCAGGTACGCCAGCAGCGCGAGCGTGCCGAACAGGTAGTACAGCAACAGGGCGATCGCGCCACCCGCGATGCCCATGCCCGGAATCGGCCCCCAGCCGAAGATCAGCAGCGGCGACACCGGGATCAGGAACAGCACGCCGACGACAGTGACATTGGCCGGCACCGCCATGTTGCCGGTGCCCCGGATCACGGCCGCCAGCGAGTTGAACAGCCACACGAGAATGGCGCCCGCAAACACCCAGTGCGAATACGTCAGTGCCGCCTCGAGCGCAGCCCCGCTCCCGCCCATCAGCGTGTAGAGCCAGCGCCCGCCGAGCAGCAGCGCGAGCGAGAAAGCGACACCGAAGCCGAGCGCGATCACGATCGCATGCAGCACCAGCGCATCGGCGTCGGCACGCCGGCCCGCACCGAGCGCGCGCGCGATGGCCGAGGCGATGCCGCCACCCATCGCGCCGGCCGAGGTCATCTGCATCAGCATGACGATCGGGAACACCAGCG
>JBDUCH010000075.1:0-14225 GCA_040003555.1 Variovorax sp.
AGCGCTTGCATGGCATGCAAGAGGTCATCGGTTCGATCCCGTTTACCTCCACCATCGAGTCGAGTCGGAAGTTTGTTCCAAGGTTTTGACCCTATCGTCTAGAGGCCTAGGACACCACCCTTTCACGGTGGCTACAGGGGTTCGAATCCCCTAGGGGACGCCAAGTTCGATGGCGCTTGCGCAGTGATGAGGCCTGGCCTCAGAGCAGTGGAAGCCATCATGGAGTGGTAGTTCAGTTGGTTAGAATACCGGCCTGTCACGCCGGGGGTCGCGGGTTCGAGTCCCGTCCACTCCGCCAGTAATTTTGGATTTCTCCAATGAAAAAGCCACCTTCGGGTGGCTTTTTTGTTTTCGGAGCAAGCCTTACGTTCGAAGTGGGCGCGTACGACACGTTGTGGTTGACACATGAATTGATGAAAAGTAATGTAATGACGCATTACTCCTCCGGCTCCGCAGCGCGGCGCCGGTTCATCGACTCCTGCTCTTGCGCTTCGACCATGAAAATTGCAATTCTCGGTGGCGGGCACGGCGCCTACGCGGCCGCTGCCGACCTGTCCGAAGCCGGCCATGAGGTGCGCCTGTGGCGTCGCGACGCCGCCGCGCTCGCGCCGGTCATTGGTGCCGGCGCGATCACGCTGAAAGATGCCGGCGGCACGCGCGAAGTGCCGCTGGCGCTCGCCACGCCCGACATCGCAGCCGCCTTGCGCGGCGCCGAACTGATCGTTGTCCCCACGCCGGCCATCGCCCAGCACGATATCGCACTGGAGATGGCGCCGTACCTGGCGCACGGGCAGGTCGTTTTCCTGCCGCCGGGCACCTTCGGCAGCTTCGTGATGGCACGAACGGTTGCGCAGGCGGGCAGCCGCGCCGACGTGGCCTGGGCTGAAACGGGAACCTTGCCTTACCTGGCGCGCAAGCACGGTGAGCGCGAGGTGAATCTGACGATACGCGCTGTCCGCCTCCCCACCGGGGTCTACCCGGCGCGCAAGGCGGCAGAGGCGATCGCAGTGATCCGCAAGGCCTACCCAAGCGTGCATGGCTGCGGCGATGCGCTGTCGGGCGCCCTGATGAATGCCGGGCCCGTGATTCATCCGCCGCTCATGGTCATGAACGCGGCGCCGCTGCAGCATTTCGAGCGCTGGGACATCCACAACGAAGGCACGCAGCGCGCCGTGCGCGACGTGACCGACCGGCTCGACCAGGAGCGCGTCGCCGTGCGCGAAGCCTTCGGGAATGGCGCGCCGCACTATCCGCTGGCCGACCACTACAACAACGACCGGTGGATGTATGGCGACGCGCACAAGCAGCTCGTCAAGTCGGGCGACTGGCGCGAGAACATCGACCTCTACGCGCACCGCTACATCACCGAAGACACCGAGCTCGGGCTTGCCTTTCTCGCGTCGGCCGCGCGCCATGCCGGCGTCGATGCACCCATTGCCCATGGCCTGCTGGCCATCGTGGGCGGCTTTCTGGGGCGCGACCTGCGGCTTGGCGAGCGCACTTTCGAAGCGCTCGGGCTTGCCGACCTGACACCGTCGCAGCTCGCGCAGAGGCTGCACGATGGCGAATGAAGCGCTGCCGCGTTTCGCGGCCGTCGGCGCGGGCCGGATGGGGCGCGGCATCGCGATTGCGTTTGCCTACGCGGGCCACCGCATCTCGTTGGTCGACCTGCGTCCGCGCAGCGACGAGGCCTGGCACAAGCTGGCAGGCGAGGCCCGGGCAGAGATCGAGAGCAGCCTGGACGGGCTGGCACAGCTCGGCGTCATCGATGCGGCGCAGGTTCAGGCCATCGCTTCGCGCGTCGATCTCGTGAATGCGGCCGGGGCGCCTGCTGCATTGCACGCGGCCGAACTGGTGTTCGAAGGCGTGCCCGAAACGCTCGACGCCAAGCGCGATGCCTTCGCGCAGCTGAACCGCCATTGCCGCGACGACGCGATCCTGACCTCCACCACCAGCAGCATCCTTGTGACGCAGCTGGCCGCGTTGGTTCGCAACCCCGGCCGCTTTCTCAACATGCACTGGCTCAACCCGGCGTATGTGATTCCGGTGGTCGAACTGAGTTGTCATCCGGCAACCGACCCCGCCGTGCTGGCGCGCGCCAAGGCGCTGATGGAGGCCATCGGCAAGCTGCCCGTGGTGTGCGGCGCATCGCCGGGCTACATCGTGCCGCGGCTGCAGGCGCTGGTGATGAACGAGGCCGCACGCATGATCGAGGAGGGTGCCGCCACCGCCGAGGAGATCGACAAGGCCACGCGCTACGGCCTGGGCCTGCGCTTCGCCGCGCTTGGAGTGGTGGAGTTCATCGACTTCGGCGGCTGCGACATCCTGCACCACGCCAGCCGCGAAATGGCCGCGTCGATCGACCGCGGGCGCTACACCGCGCCTGCCATCGTCGACCGCATGGTGGAAGAGGGGCGCCTTGGCCTCAAGACCGGCAGCGGGTTCTACGGCTACGAAGGGCGCGACATCGCCGCCTACCGGCGCGACGTGCTGTCCAGAACGCTTGGCGCGCTTCGGCACGCGGGGCTGTGGCGCGCGCCGGCGGCCGGGACGCTCGAATGAGCCCGATCCGCCGCGCCTTTGCCGACCTGTCGGTGGGGCAGGTGCACTATGCCGCGTGCGGCTCTCCGCAGGCGCCCGCCGTGCTGCTGCTGCACCAGTCGCCCCGTAGCTGGGCCGAGTACCGCGAGGTGCTGCCGCTGCTCGGCGCGCATCTGCGCGCGATTGCGATGGACACCGCCGGGTTCGGCGATTCCGCGGCCGGCGAGGCGCCCGCCAGCATCGAACAATGGGCGCGTGTGGCGTGCGAGCTGCTCGACGCGCTGGACATCGATTGCGCCGACGTGGTCGGCCACCACACCGGCGGCGTCATCGCGGTGGAGCTGGCTGGCGCCTTCCCCCGGCGCGTGCGCAGCCTGGTGCTGTCGTCCACGCCCTTCACCGACGGCGCCTTTCGCCGCGCTCGCGCCGAGCGGCCGCCCATCGACGAGGTCGAGCCCAGCGACGATGGTCAACACCTCGCGGCGCTGTGGCAAAAGCGCCGGGGCTTTTATCCGCCAGGGCGGCCCGAGCTGCTCGAAGCCTTCGTGCTCGATGCGTTGAAGGTGGGGCGCCGCCTCGAAGAAGGGCACCGTGCGGTGGCCGCCTACCGCATGGAAGACCGCATCGGCCGTGTCACTCAACCCGTTTTGATCCTCCGCGCCACCGACGATCCGTTTGCGGCGCCGCATGCCGCCGAACTGCTGCAGCATCTGCCGCAGGCACGCGTGGTCGACATCGAGGGCGGCATGGTGCCCTTGCCCGACCAGATGCCCGACGCCTTTGCGCGTGCGGTGCTTGCGTTTCTGGAACCATCGGCGTCCTGAACGCCATGCGGCCCGATGCAGGCTCAGCCTTCGTCGGTGTCTTCGGCGTCGTCGTCGGTCGGCACGCGCGTGTGCAGCTCGATCATCTGGCGCAGCGTGTTCTTGAGTTCCTCGGCGCGGCGCAGGCCGAAGGGTTCGAGCACGCGCAGTTCGTGCTCGCGTGCCAGTTCCATCAGATGCTCCACCGCTTTCGTGCCCTTGCGCGTGATGCGCACCAGCGTGATGCGGCGATCACTCTCATGGGGCAGTCGCTCGATCTGGCCGCGTGCTTCCATGCGGTCGAGCAGCCGCGTCACCGTGGGCTGCTTGGTCACGGTCACCTGCGCGAGCTCGCCGATGCTGACCGGCTCGCTGCCCGCCAGCGAGGCCATCACGCGCCACTCCGACACCGAAAAGCCGTGCTGGCGCGCCACCACGTGGAACTCCGATGAGATGAGCTGGCTGGCCTGCGCCAGCAAGGCGGGCAGGTAGTCGTCGACGAAGCGATGCGATTCAGCGGGCGCTGCAGCCATGAAGGTCTCCCGGGGCTGATTCGGGCACGCCGCTTGCTTGTCTAGGGTAATTCATGATTGTGAATACATTCAGTTGTCAATATTATAGAAAGCACGTTGCGACACCCCATCGCACCGTTCCCCAAGAGATGAAAGACCACCATGGCTGAGCGTTCGTTTGTCGAGGAAGTCAAGAAACTGCGGTTGTCCGGCGGCGAGGTGTTTCGTGGTGAGGGGATTCTGGCCGTAACCAAGGCGCTGCTGGAGTCGGGGGTTTCCTATGTTGCCGGCTACCAGGGTGCGCCCATCTCGCATTTGATGGACGTGCTGGCCGATGCGCAGGACATCCTCGCCGAGCACGGCATCCGCTTCGAAAACAGCGCGAGCGAGGCCACCGCCGCCGCGACGCTCGCAGCCTCGGTCAACTACCCCCTGCGCGGCGCCGTGACGTTCAAGGCCACGGTGGGCACCAATGTGGCGTCCGATGCGCTGGCCAACCTGGCGTCGGGCGGCGTCACCGGCGGTGCGCTGATCATCGTGGGCGAGGACTACGGCGAAGGTTCGTCGATCATGCAGGAGCGCAGCCACGCCTTCGCGATGAAGTCGCAGATCTGGCTGCTCGATCCGCGGCCCAACCTGCCGAGCATCGTCGACGCGGTCAAACAGGGTTTCGACCTGTCCGAGGCCAGCAACACGCCCGTGATGCTGCAACTGCGCATCCGCGCCTGCCACGTGCACGGCCACTTCATTGCCGGCGACAACCGGCGCTCCAAATTCACGCTGAAAGACGCGCTCGAAAACCCGCAGCGCGACGTCAGCCGCATCGTGCTGCCGCCCGCCAGCTTCGTGCACGAGCAGGAAAAGGTGCGGGATCGCTGGCCCGCTGCGGTGCGCTTCATCGAGGAGCGCAAGCTCAACGAGTTCTTCTCCGAAGACGCCGACGACATCGGGATCATCGTGCAGGGCGGCAGCTACAACACGCTGCTGCGCGCGCTCGAGCGCCTGGGCCTGGCCGACGTCTACGGCGAGACGAAGGTGCCGCTCTATGTGATGAACGTGGCGTATCCTGTCATCGAAAGCGAGGTCATCCGCTTCTGCGAAGGCAAGCGCGCGGTGCTGATCGTGGAAGAGGGGCAGCCCAACTTCGTCGAGCAGAACCTCGCCACCATCCTGCGCCAGGCCGGCTCGACCACTGCGCTGCACGGCAAGGACATGCTGCCGGTCGCCGGCGAATACACCGCGGTCGAACTGCTGAAGGGCGCGCGCAGCTTCTGCGAACGCTACGAGCGCCTTGCGCCGCTGCCCGTGCCCGCACCGGTGCGCAAGGTGATCCCGCTCAAAGAGGTGGCCGCCATCGGCGTCGACGCCGCACCCGAGCCGGCCCTGCCGCTGGGCGACAGCGTGCACGCGCGCCCGCCGGGCTTCTGCACCGGCTGCCCCGAGCGGCCGATCTTCAGCGCGATGAAGCTGGTGGAACGCGAACTCGGCGCGCACCATGTGAGCGCCGACATCGGCTGCCACCTGTTTTCGATCCTGCCGCCCTTCAACATCGGCAACACGACCATGGGTTACGGCCTCGGCGGCGCTGGCGCCTCGGCGCTCAATGCGCCGGCCGGCAAGCGCGCGATCTCGATGATGGGCGACGGCGGCTTCTGGCACAACGGGCTGACCAGCGGCGTGGCGAATGCGGTCTTCAACAAGAGCGACAACCTGACCATCGTGGTCGACAACAACTACACCTCGGCCACCGGCGGGCAGGACATTCTTTCCTCGCACGCCGTCAACGCCACGCGCAGCACGGGGCACGAGATTGAGCGCGCGGTGCGCGGCGTGGGCGTCGAGTGGGTGAAGACCTTGCGGCGCACCTACGACGTGGCCGGCATGCGCGATGCGCTCAGGGATGCGCTGACCACCAAGCAGAAGGGCCCCAAGGTTCTGATCGCGCAATCGGAGTGCATGCTCAACAAGCAGCGCCGCGAGAAGCCGCTGGTGCGCAAGGCCATCGCCAGCGGCAAGCGCGTGGTGCGCGAGAAGTTCGGTGTCGATGCCGACACCTGCACCGGCGACCATTCGTGTATCCGCCTGTCGGGTTGCCCATCGCTTTCGATCAAGCCCAACCCCGATCCGCTGCGCACCGATCCAGTGGCCACCGTGCTCGACAGCTGTGTGGGCTGCGGCGTGTGCGGCGAGGTGTCGCATGCCGCCGTGCTGTGCCCCTCTTTCTACAAGGCGCAGATCGTCAACAACCCGAATCGCTGGGATCGCGTGCGCGAGCGCGTGCGCAGCGGCGTGATCGGCTGGCTGCAGCGCGGTGAAGCACGCCGCCGCGAAGCCTATGCCTTCTGAATGAATACCGCCATGCGAAGCGAAAACACTGTGTCAAAGCGCCAGGGATACCGTGGAACCGGCTTTGCCGGGCCGCTGGTATCGCCCCCGGTAGGGGGTTGGCGGCTACACGAAGTGAGCAAGACTGGGGGCGAGTCATGAACCCCATCAAGATCGCAATCCTCGCCATGGGCGGCGAGGGCGGCGGCGTCCTGGCCGACTGGATCGTCGACATGGGCGAAGCCAATGGCTATGTCGCCCAGACCACCTCGGTGCCGGGCGTGGCCCAGCGCACCGGCGCCACCATCTACTACGTCGAGCTCTACCCGGCTGCGCAGGCAGCGGCCGATGGTGGCCAGCCCGTGCTCGCGCTGATGCCGCTGCCGGGCGATGTCGACGTGGTGCTGGCCTCGGAACTCATGGAAGCAGGCCGTGCCGTGCAGCGCGGCCTGGTCACCGCGGACCGCACCACGCTCGTCGCGTCGACCCATCGCGTCTATTCGATCGCCGAGAAAAGCGCACTTGGCGACGGCCGTGTCGACAGCAGCGAGCTGCTCGCGCATGCGAACAAGGCCGCCCGGCGCTTCATCCGCTTCGACATGCAGCAGGCCGCCGAGGCCTCGGGCAGCGTGATCAGCGCGGTGCTCTTCGGCGCGCTGGCGGGTTCGGGCGTGCTGCCTTTCGCCCGGGCCCAGTTCGAAGCCACCATCGAGCGTGGCGGCGTCGGCGTGAAGCCCAGCCTCAAGGCCTTCGGTGCCGCTTTCCTGCGGGCGCAAGGCTCGACCGAAGAACAAGAGGCGCCAGCCGCAGCGGCCGTGCCGGTGCCACAGCCGAAGCACCCGGCCGTGCGAGCATTGGTGGAGCGCGCGCAGCGCGACTTTCCGGCCTCGGCGCACTACTTCCTGCTCGAAGGCGTGCGCCGCCTGATCGACTACCAGGACACGGATTACGCGGGCCTCTACCTCGATCGCATGGCTGCGATGGCCAAGCTGCCCGCGAACGACGACGGCCGCCTGCTGCGCGAGACCGCGCGCTACCTCGCGCTCTGGATGTCGTACGAAGACACGGCCCGCGTCGCTGCGCTCAAGACCCGTGCCACCCGCTTCGAGCGCGTGCGCGGCGAGGCGAGCGTCAAGGACGGACAGATCCTCGCCATCAACGAATACATGCACCCGCGCATTCAGGAGATCTGCGAGACGCTGCCGGGCCGCATGGGCCGCTGGCTGATGAACTCGGGCCTGCCGCGGAAAACGGTGGAGCGCTTCACGCAGCACGGCCGCGTGATCCAGACCAGTTCGCTGCGCGGCTACCTGATGCTGCGCACCGTGGCCGCCATGAAGCGCTGGCGCCGTTCGACCATCCGCTACGCCGAGGAAAACCATCGCATCGAGGCCTGGCTGGCGCGCATTGCCGAGACTGCACTGCGCAACCCCGATCTCGCGGTGGAGCTTGCGCAATGCCAGCGGCTGGTCAAGGGCTACAGCGACACCCGCGAGCGGGGCCTGCGCAATTACGACACGGTTATCGGCGCTTTCCAGCGCGCCGGCGCCACCCTCGCACCCGCCACGCTGCGCGAGCTGCGCGATGCCGCGCTCGCCGATGAGCACGGCCAAAAGCTTCAAGCCGCGCTGGCGCGGCATGCGCTGGCCTGAAGAAGAGACTCCAGGAAAAGCGATGACCGCCCAGCCCGCCACCATGTCCCTGCGCGTTGCCGAAGCGCGCGAACTGAATCCGGTGATCCGCATGCTGCGCCTGACCGCCAAAGATGGCAGCGCGTTGCCTGGCTTCGGCGCCGGAGCCCACATCCGCGTGCAGGTGACGCTGCCCGATGGCGCCACCGATTGGCGCCACTACTCGCTCATCAACCTCGCAACCGCGCGCAATGCCACCAATGCGCCCGCCGAGTATGTGATCGCCGTGCGCAGGGAGGCCGAAGGCCGCGGTGGTTCGCGCTTCATGCACGAGCGCCTGAATCCGGGCGACCTGCTCACGATCGAGCTGCCGAAGAACGACTTTCCGCTGCACACCGGCCCGGGCGGCACTGTGCTGGTTGCAGGCGGCATCGGTGTCACGCCGCTGGCCAGCATGGCGGCACGCCGCCGCGCAGAGGGCCTTCCGGTTCGCATGCACTACGCCGGCCGCAGCCGCGAGCTCATGGCCTTCCTGCCCGAGCTGCAGGCACTGCTGGGCGAGGATCTCCGGATCCACGCCGATGCGGAAGCTGGTGCGCCGCTCGACATCGACGCGCTGCTCGACGCTTGCCCCGCCGGCGATCGCCTCTATGTCTGCGGCCCCAAGGTCATGCTCGATGCCGTTCTGGCCCGTACCCAGGCGCGCGGCTGGGAACACGACCGCGTGCACTTCGAACTCTTCACCGAGCCCGTCGCGGAGGCGGGCGACCAGCCCTTCGAGGTGGAGCTTGCCCAGTCGGGCCAGCGTTTCACCGTGCCGGCCGACCAGAGCGTTCTGGACTGCCTGATCGAGCACGGCTGCGACCCGATGTTCGACTGCAAGCGCGGCGAGTGCGGCGTTTGCGCGGTGCCGGTGCTCGAAGGCGACATCGACCACCGCGACTACGTGCTGACCGCGCGCGAAAAGGCGCTGGGCAATGTCATGCAGATCTGCATCTCGCGCGTCAAGGGCCCGCGGCTGGTGCTGGACATCTGAAGGAGCAACCCGAACATGCCTACCTACCGGAACAACCCCGACGCCGTGCGCGCGCTGGTTCAGAACGACCGCGTGCACCGCGATCTCTACATCAGCCAGGATCTGTTTGAGGTCGAGCAGGAGCACTTCTTTGCCAACACCTGGAATTACGTCGGCCACGAAAGCCAGCTTCCCAAGCCGGGCGACTGGTTCAGCAACGACATCGCGGGCCGGCCGCTGATCGTCGTGCGCCACACCGACGGCTCGGTGCGGGCCATGATGAACCGCTGTGCCCACAAGGGCTCCAGGCTCGTGAGCGGGCCGTTCGGCAACACCGGAAAGTTCTTTCGCTGCCCGTACCACGCGTGGACTTTCAAGACCGACGGCGCGCTGCTCGCCATCCCGCTCAGAACCGGCTATGAAAACACCGCCCTGCACGAATGCGAGTCGGCCAAGGGCCTGACCACGGTGAAGCACGTGCGCAGCTACCGCGGGTTCATCTTCGTCAAGATCAACGACGCGGGCCCCGATTTCGAGGAGTATTTCGGCGACTCGCTCAGCTCGATCGACAACATGGCCGACCGCTCGCCCGAAGGCGAACTCGAGATCGCAGGCGGCTGCCTGCGCTTCGTGCACCAGTGCAACTGGAAGATGTTCGTCGAGAACCTCAACGACACCATGCACCCGATGGTGGCGCACGAATCTTCCGCCGGCACCGCCAAGCGCATGTGGGCCGACAAGCCGGCCGACGAACCCAAGCCCATGGCCGTGGAGCAGTTCGTGCCCTTCATGTCGGACTACAAGTTCTTCGAGGACATGGGCATCCGCACCTACGACAACGGCCACAGCTTCACCGGGGTGCACTTCAGCATCCACAGCAAGTACAAGGCGATTCCCGCGTACGACGACGCGATGAAGGCGCGCTACGGCGAGGAGCGCACCGCGCAGATTCTCGGCATGGCGCGCCACAACACGGTGTACTACCCCAACCTCACCATCAAGGGTGCGATCCAGGCAATCCGCGTGGTGAAGCCGATCGGGGCCGACAAGACGCTGGTCGAGAGCTGGACGTTCCGGCTCAAGGGTGCGCCGCCCGAACTGCTGCAGCGCACCGCCATGTACAACCGGCTCATCAACTCGCCTTTTTCGGTGGTGGGCCATGACGACCTGCAGGCCTACCGCGGCATGCAGGCCGGTCTGCATGCCAGTGGCAACGAATGGGTCAGCCTGCACCGCAACTACGACCCTTCGGAGCTGAAGGGCGGCGAGATCACCACCGGCGGCACCAGCGAGCTACCCATGCGCAACCAGTACCGCAGCTGGGCCGAACGCATGACGGAGACCATGTGATGGCCGGCGACACTCAAGTCACCCACCAGCACCTGATCGACTTCGTCGTGAACGAAGCGCACCTGCTCGACACCCGCCGCTACGAGGAGTGGAACGCACTCTTCACCGACGACGCCTTCTACTGGGTGCCGCTGGTGCCGGATCAGGAGGACGGCCTCAACCACACCTCGCACCTCTACGAAGACAAGCTGCTGCGCGAACTGCGCATCGAGCGCCTCAAGAGCCCGCGCGCCTTCTCGCAGCAGCCGCCCAGCCGCTGCCACCACCTGCTGCAGGTGCCGGTGGTCGAGGCCTTCGACGAGGCCGCCAACCGCTATGTAGTGCGCACCGGATTCCACTACACCGAGTCGCAGGGCGATGAGCTTCAGTTCTATGTCGGTACCTTCTTTCACCACCTGTCGGTGCACGAGGGCGCACTGCGCATGACGCTCAAGCGCGTCAACCTCCTCAACTGCGACGCCGCGCTGCCGGCGGTGCAACTCTTCATCTAGGGACGCAATGCGGCACGCCACCGTCCACGACGTTTTCAAGGCCACCGCGGCGCGCACGCCGGAGGCCGAATTCCTGTTCACCGAATCGGTGACGGCAGCCGCCTACGGCATCGCTGCCGGCGCCATCCGATGGGGCGAGGCGGCGGCGCAGGTCGAGCGCCTGCGCGCGGCCTATGCGCAGGTAGGCTATGGGCACGGCCACCGAGTTGGCCTGCTGCTGGAGAACCGGCCCGCCTTCCTGTTCCACTGGTTCGCGCTCAACGCACTGGGCGTGAGCGTGGTGCCGATCAATTCCGAGATGCGTTCGGCCGAGCTGGTCTATCTGATCGGCCACAGCGAGATCGGCCTGGCCGTGACGCTGCCCGAACGCGCCGCCGACCTGCGCGCCGCGGCGGCGCAGGCCGGCGTCGCTTTTGAAACGATGGGCCCGGATGACGAGGTGCCGCCCGCCAGGGCAGCGGCACCGCGCGCCGGCGAAGCCATCGGCCTCGATACCGAGTGCAGCCTGCTCTACACCTCGGGCACCACCGGGCGGCCCAAGGGCTGCATCCTCGGCAACGCCTATTTCCTGCGTGCGGGCGAGTGGTATGCCGCGCTCGACGGCGTGTGCGGCATCCGGCGCGACGCCGAGCGCGTCATCACGCCGCTACCGCTCAATCACATGAACGCGATGGCGTTCTCCACGATGGTGGTGCTGGTGGCGGGCGGCTGCCTGGTGCAGCTCGATCGCTTTCATCCGAAAACCTGGCTGGCCAGCGCGCGCGAGAGCCGCGCCACCATCGTGCATTACCTCGGTGTGATGCCGGCCATGCTGCCGTCCGCACCGGCATCGGCGGCCGATCGCGACCATGCCATCCGCTGGGGCTTCGGCGCCGGTGTGGATCGCAAGCACCATGCGTCCTTCGAAGCGCGCTTCGGCTTTGCACTGGTCGAGGCCTGGGCCATGACCGAGACCGGCGCCGCCGCCTGCGTGATGGCCAACCGGGAGCCGCGCCTCGTGGGCACCAGCTGCTTCGGGCGGCAGGAAGATTTCGTCGAGATCCGGCTCGCGGACGAGCAGGGACTCGACGTCGCAACCGATACGCCCGGTGAGCTGCTGGTGCGCTCCACCGGCAGCGACCCGAAGCGCTACTTCTTCTCGGGTTACCTGAAGGACGAAGCGGCGACGCGCGAGGCCTGGGCCGACGGCTGGTTCCACACCGGCGACCTGGTGCGCCGCGATGCGCAAGGCAACTTCTTCTTTGTCGATCGCAAGAAGAACGTGATCCGTCGCAGCGGCGAGAACATTTCAGCGGTCGAGGTCGAGAGCGTGCTCAACCAGCACCCGGCCGTGAAGACCTCGGCCGTGGCCGCCACGCCCGACGAGGTGCGCGGCGACGAGGTGCTGGCCTGCATCGTGATGCGCGAGGGCGCGGATGCGTCGCAGCGCGATCAGGTCGCGGCCAGCATCGTCGCGCATGCGCTGGCGCAACTGGCCTACTACAAGGCGCCCGGCTACGTCGCCTTCGTCGACGCGCTGCCGCTCACCGCATCGCAGAAGATCCAGCGCGGCCAACTGCGCGAACTCGCGCACGCGTTGCCCGGGCAGGCGCACTGCATCGACACGCGCGCCATGAAAAAGAGGCAGACATGACCAAACGGCGGCTTTCCTACGAAGGCGTGGCAGTGGCCGTTCCGGTCACCGTGCCGTACGTGCGCTACTCGACGCACACGGCGCACTGGTTCATTGGGCAGGCGCTCGAGGCGCTGGTGCAGGCGAGCGGCGTGCCGAAGGCGCAGATCGACGGGCTGTGCCTCAGCAGCTTCTCGCTGGCGCCCGACACGGCCGTGGGCGTGACCCAGCACGTGGGCCTCTCGCCGCGCTGGCTCGACCATGTGCCAACGGGCGGCGCGTCGGGCGTGATGTGCCTGCGCCGTGCCGCGCGTGCGGTGCAGGCCGGCGATGCGGACATCGTGGCCTGCGTCGGCGCCGACACCAACCACGTCGATTCCTTCCGGCAGACCCTCGGCAGCTTCAGCAATTTCGCGCGGGACGCGAGCTACCCCTACGGTTCCGGCGGGCCGAACTCGATCTTCGCCTTCATCACCGCGAACTACATGCGCACCTACGGCGCGCGGCGGGAGGATTTCGGCCGCATCGCAGTCGACCAGCGCACCAACGCACTGCTCAACCCGCATGCCATGTTCAAGAAGCCGCTGACGCTCGATGAGTACATGGCGGCACGGCCGATCTCCGACCCCATTCACCTGTTCGACTGCGTCATGCCCTGCGCGGGCGCCGAGGCCTTCCTCGTCATGAGCGAAGAACGTGCGCGCGATCTGGGCCTGGCGCATGTGGTGATCCGCGGCGCCATCGAGCGGCACAACGCCTTTGCCGACGATCCGGTGATGGTGCGGGGCGGATGGCGCGTGGACCGCGAAGACCTCTACGCACAGGCCGGCGTGCAGCCCGTCGCGCTCGACTTCGTGCAGACCTACGACGACTACCCGGTGATCGCGATGATGCAGTTCGAAGACCTCGGCTTCTGCGAGAAGGGCGAAGGCCCGGCTTTCGTGCAGTTGCACAAGATGACTTTCGACGGCAGCTTTCCGAACAACACCAGCGGCGGGCAACTGTCGGCTGGGCAGGCCGGCGCAGCGGGTGGCTTTCTCGGCATGGTCGAGGCGATTCGCCAGCTCACCGACCAGGCCGGGCCGCGCACGGTGCCCGATGCCCAACTGGGCCTGGTCGCCGGCTTCGGCATGGTGACCTACGACCGCTGCCTGTGCACCGGCGCGGTCATCCTGGGGAGATCCGCATGACCATGCCCATGATGCGCCCCAAGCGCAAGAACCCCGTCCTGAGAACGCGGCAGATAAATCTGCCGCCGTGGGCGCGCGGACGCGTTGCCCTGGGCATCACGGCCGCCGCGGCTGAAGGACGCTTCGAGCTGCAGACCTGCGAAGACTGCGGCACGGTGCAGTACCCGCCGCGCGAGGCCTGCCACAAGTGTCTTTCGCCGCACCTGCACTGGCGGGCGCAAGGCGGTGAGGGCGAGTTGATTGCCAGCACCACGCTGCATCACAGCAACGACCTGTTCTTTCGCGAGCGGCTGCCCTGGCGACTGGGCCTGGTGCACCTGGATGCCGGCCCGACGCTCATGGTGCACCTGCACGGCGAAGTGGGCGATGCGCCGCAACGTGTGCGTGTCGGTGCGCGGCTCGACCGCGCGGGACAGGCCGTTCTCATTGGTTTTCCGAATGAAGGGAGTGCCCATATGGCCGACGACAAGATGCTCCGAGAAATGACCAGCGATCCCAAGTTCCGCAAGGCGCTGGTGACCGACGGAAAGACCGAAACCGGGCAGGCCATCGTGCGTGCGCTGGTCAAGGCCGGTGCCGACATCGTCTGGGTCGGCCATGCCGAACCCTGGAAGAAGATGGGCGACGGGCTCGACGACATTTCGGCGTTGCCGCAGGTCACGCTGGTGCCGCTCGACCTGACCAACGGGCGCTCGGTCGTCGAGCTGGCCGGCGAGATCGGCGGCAAGGTCGACATCGTCATCAACAACGCCGAG
>JBDUCH010000362.1:0-4179 GCA_040003555.1 Variovorax sp.
TGATGCTGTCGGACGAGTTTCCTGAATACGATATCCGCGGCGCCCGCAGCATCGGCGCCACGCCGGTGACGCTGCACCTGCATGTGGAGGACGCCGACGCCGTGATCGGACGCGCCATCGAGGCCGGCGCAACGCTGCAGATGGCGGCGCAAGACCAGTTCTACGGCGAACGCTCGGGCAGCTTCATCGACCCTTTCGGCCACCGCTGGAACGTCGGGCACAGCATCGAAGACATCTCGCCGGAGGAGATGCAGCGGCGCTACACCGCCATGCTCACACCGACCACTTCTCGATGAGTTTTTCCACCCCGAGGCTGTCGTAGCCTTCGAAGGGCTGGTGGATCCACGGATCGGTCGGCAGGAACTCGACCGAATAGTCGGGCGTGAAGGTCGACAACGCCTTGGTCCAGATCACGGCAGTGCGCAGCTCGGTGATCGGCTTGTACTGGGTGCGCAGCATGTCGACCACCGCATGCAGCGTGTGGCCGGAGTCCGCCAGGTCGTCCACCAGGAGCACCTTGCCGGCGATCTCGCCCTTGGGCGTAGTGATGAAACGCGCGATGTCCAGATGGCCCTGCACGGTGCCCGCATCGGCCCGGTAGGAGCTGGTCGACATGATCGCCAGCGGCTTGGAGAAGATGCGCGAGAGCATGTCGCCCGGGCGCATGCCGCCGCGCGCCAGGCACAGGATGTTGTCGAAAGTCCAGCCCGACTGATGCACCTTGATCGCGAGTTTCTCGATCAGGTTGTGGTACTCGTCATAGCTGACGTACAGGTGTTTGCCGTCTTCGGTCAACATGGTTCTTTTCCTGTTCAGTCCGCAAGGTACGGGTGCCGCATCATGATCGTGTGATCGCGATCCGGGCTGGTCGACACCATGTGGATCGGCACGCCCGTGACCTGCTCGATGCGTTGCAGATAGAGCCGCGCGTTGACCGGCAGCTTGTCGTATTGCGTGACGCCGACCGTGCTTTCGGTCCAGCCTTCGAGCGTTTCATAGATCGGCGTGCAGCGCTCGATTTCGTCGGCGCCCATGGGCAGGATGTCGGTGATCTCGCCATCGAGTTCGTACCCGGTGCAGAGCTCCAGCTTGTCCAGGCCGTCGAGCACGTCGAGCTTGGTGATGCACAGGCCCGAGAGGCCATTGACCTGCGCCGAGCGCTTGAGCAGCGCCGCGTCGAACCAGCCGCAACGGCGGCTGCGGCCGGTGGTCACGCCCTTCTCGGCGCCCACGGTGCTCATGTGATAGCCCGGCGTGCCGGGTGTCTCCCAGTCGAGCTCGGTCGGGAACGGGCCGCCGCCCACGCGCGTGCAATAGGCCTTGGTGATGCCCAGGATGTAGTGCAGCATGCCCGGGCCCACGCCCGAACCGGCGGCCGCATTGCCGGCCACGCAGTTGCTGGACGTGACGTACGGGTAGGTGCCGTGGTCGACGTCGAGCAGCGTGCCCTGCGCGCCTTCGAACAGCAGGTTGGCGCCGTTGCGGTGCGCGTCGTTGAGTTCGCGCGACACGTCGGCCATCATCGGCTTGAGCAGTTCGGCATGGCGCATGGCTTCTTCGAACACCATGTCGAAGTCGATGGCCGGGGCGCTCAGCACCTGCGTCAGCACGTGGTTGTGCAGGTCGAGCAGCACCCGCAGCTTGGCAGCGAAGCGCTCCGGGTGCTTCAGATCCTGCACGCGCAGTGCGCGGCGCGCGATCTTGTCTTCGTAAGCCGGGCCGATGCCGCGGCCGGTGGTGCCGATCTTCTCGACCCCGCCCTTCTCGCGGTAGTTCTCGCGCGCGATGTCGAGCGCGGCATGGAATGGCAGGATCAGCGGGCAGGCCTCGCTGATGCGCAGGCGCGAACGCACCTCGACGCCGGCCTTCTCGAGCCCCTCGATCTCCTCGAAAAGCTTGCCGGCCGACAGCACCACGCCATTGCCGATGTAGCACTTGACGCCGGGACGCATGATGCCGCTGGGGATCAGGTGCAGCGCGGTCTTCACGCCGTTGATGACAAGCGTGTGGCCCGCGTTGTGGCCGCCCTGGAAGCGCACCACGCCCTGGGCGCTTTCGGTCAGCCAGTCGACCAGTTTGCCCTTGCCCTCGTCGCCCCATTGGGTGCCGACGACGACCACGTTTCTTCCGGTGGTAACGCTCATGTCTACTCGCTTCTCAAACAGATATTCAGATGGCCTTGACGGTCCATTGGCCGGCGCGCTCGACGAGCTCGCGGTCGCAGTGGAACTCGTCTATCTCGCTGTCGTGGCCAGGCAGCACGCAGACCACGGTTTCGCCTTGCCGGCGCAGCGAAGCGATCGCATCGCGCAGGCCGGTGGCATCGCTCCAGGGCGCCCGCACCGCGGCGCGCAGGGGCCGGGCCGGCAGCACTTCAACCAATTCGCGCAGATCCAGGCTGAAGCCAACGGCCGGTCGGTTGCGCCCGAACACGGCGCCGACTTCGTCGTAGCGGCCGCCGCGCACCAGCGCATCGGCCGCGCCTTCGACGTAGATGCCGAAGCGCATACCGCTGTAGTAGGCATAGCCGCGCAGATCCGACAGGTCGAAGCTCACGTTGGCGCCGCTGAGGCGGGTGGCGAGCTGGCGCAGATCGTTCAGCGCCTCGCGCACGGCGGGCGATCCCTTGAGCGCCTTTTCGGCCTCGGCGAGGACCGCCGCATCACCATAGAGCTGCACCAGCGCCAGGAGGCCTTCGCGTGCGGCCACGGGGAAGTCCCGCGTCAACGCACGCAGTTCGCTGCTGTCCTTGACGGCAAGCGCTGCATGCACGCGCGCCAGCACCGAGGCGTCGACCGGCACGTCGGCGAGCAGCGAGCGCACGATGCGGGCATCGGCCAGGTCGACCAGCACCCCTTCGCCCACACCTGCGGCGCGCAAGCAGTCGAGCGCCAGCAACAGGGTTTCGGTATCGGCCTCGAGGCCGCCATGGCCATAGATTTCTGCGCCGAACTGCAGCGGTTCGCGCGTGGCGTGCGGTCGATCCGGCCGGGTGTGGATCACCGGGCCGCAATAGCAGAGCCGGGCCACGCCGCGCCGGTTCAGCAGGTGCGCGTCGATGCGTGCCACCTGCGGCGTGGTGTCGGCACGCAGACCCATCGTGCGGCCCGAGAGCTGGTCGACCAGTTTGAAAGTTTGCAGGTCGAGCGCCTCGCCGGTGCCCGAAAGCAGCGATTCCAGGTGCTCGAGCATCGGCGGCATCACCAACTCGTAGCCATAGCCACGGGCGGTGTCGAGCAGCTGACGGCGAAGTTCTTCGATGTGGCGCGCCTCTGAAGGCAGCACATCGGCAATGTGATCCGGAAGGACCCAAGCGGACATGGGAAAAGGAGGCGTGGGTTAAATGCGGATTCTACCGGGTGCCCCGGGGCCACAGCCGCGGCGCCGCACCAGCGCCGCTAGTTCGCAAGCCAGAGCAGCAACAAGCCGAGCAGCACGCTGCAGAGCCCGAAGAAGCGCAGCTGGCCGTCGCGCAGTTGCAGCAACTGCAGGAAGCCCTTGCGCCAGCTGCCCGGCGAGAGGAACGGCATGGCGCCTTCGATCACCAGCACCAGGGCCAGTGCGCTCCAGAAAACTTCGGAGCTCATCGCCGCTGCCTGCTAGCGGCGGCTGGGCGGCGCCACCGGGTTCACCGTGTTCGACCCGGAACCGCGCATCGCGCGGAAAAAGTCGGACGACGGGTCGAGCACCATCACATCGCTCTTCTTGTTGAAGCTCTGCTTGTAGGCATCGAGGCTGCGATAGAACTGCGCGAACTGCGGATCCTTGCCGAACGCCTCGGCATACGCGGTTGCCGCCTGCGCATCGCCTTCACCCTTGATCTTCTGTGCGTCGCGGTAGGCATTGGCCACCGTCACTTCGCGCTGACGGTCGGCATCGGCGCGGATTTTTTCGCCTTCGGCAAATCCGGTCGAGCGCAATTCGTTGGCGACGCGCTTGCGTTCCGCCTCCATGCGGCGGTACACCGACTCGGTGATGGCTTCCACATAGTCGACCCGCGTGATGCGCACGTCGACCACGTCCACGCCCCAGGGCTTGGCCCCCTTGACGACCGAAAGCACCTCGCGCTGCACATCGGCCATGAGCTTCTCGCGGCTGGCCGAGATCAGGTCACGCACGGTGTACTTGTTGATGTTTTCCTGGAACGCATTGCGCACCACGCGGTTGAGCTGCATCGCA
>JBDUCH010000076.1:0-14039 GCA_040003555.1 Variovorax sp.
AGTCCATCGACACCAGCGCGCACTTGGCGGCTTCGTCGAGCGGCGTTTCGGGCGTCAGCACGCGGTCGAGCACGGGCTTGCCGTATTTCGATTCGCCGACCTGGAAGTAGGGCGTTTCGGTGGTCGCCTCGATGAAGTTGCCGGCCGAGTAGACCAGGAACAGGCGCATGCCTTCGCCCTTGACCTGGCCGCCGAAAATGAAGGACACGTTGAAGTCGAGGCCCGCATGCTTGAGCGCCTCGGCATCGCGGTCGTACACGTGGCGCACCGCCGAACCGAGCACGCGCGCGGCGTCGAACATGCTCTTTGCGTTCCAGATCGTCATGGGTGCACTGTCTTCGCTTTCGCGCAGCTCTTCGATCTGCAGGATCTCGCGCACCGACTGCGAGATGCTCAGGTTGCCGGCCGACAGCAGCACCATGACGCGGTCGCCCGGCTGCTCGTAGCAGATCATCTTGCGGAAGGTGCTGATGTGGTCGACGCCGGCGTTGGTGCGGGAGTCGGACAGGAACACCAGGCCGGCGTTGAGTTTGATGCCTACGCAATAAGTCATGAGTTCTCAGTGCACGAACCGGGCCGGGTCTGTCAGGAGGGCTGGCGGCGGTCGCGCAGGTTCAGTTTTTGGAGTGTGTAGAGCGCCTCGAGCGCCTCCCTGGGGCTCATCGCATCGGGGTCGAGCGCAGCCAGCGCGGATTCTACGGCGCTGCTCGCGGGGGCCTCGGCCACCGGCGGCGGCGCGAACAGGTCGACCTGCGCGCGCGTCTGCGTCTGCTGCGCTTCCAGTGCCTCTAGCGCCTGGCGCGCGTGGTTGACCACGGCCGCCGGCATGCCGGCCAGCCGTGCCACCTGGATGCCGTAGCTCTTGCTGGCCGGGCCGGGTTGCATTTCGTGCAGGAACACGATGTCGCGGCCCGATTCGGTCGCGCTCACGTGCATGTTGACGGCCGCGTGGTGCGTGGCCGGGAACTCGGTGAGTTCGAAGTAGTGGGTCGCGAACAGCGTGAAGGCTTTGGTGCGATCGTGCAACTGTGCTGCGATGCCGGCGGCCAGCGCAAGGCCGTCGAAAGTACTCGTGCCGCGGCCGATCTCGTCCATCAGCACCAGCGACTGCGCGCTCGCACCATGCAGGATCTGTGCGGCCTCGGTCATCTCGAGCATGAAGGTCGATTGGGCATTGGCCAGGTCGTCGGCCGCGCCGATGCGCGTGTGGATCGCGTCGATCGGCCCGAGCCGGCAGGCGGTGGCCGGCACGTAGGAGCCGATCGAGGCGAGCAGCACGACGATTGCCACCTGCCGCATGTAGGTCGACTTGCCGCCCATGTTCGGGCCGGTGATCACCTGCATGCGCTGCTGCGGGCCCATCTGCGTGTCGTTGGCAATGAAGCCGCCGGACGACTTCTCGGCCAGCCGCGCCTCCACCACCGGATGCCGGCCCTGCTGGATTTCGATGCAGGGGTGCGCCACGAAGGTCGGCGCGCGCCAGTTCAGCGTGTGGGCGCGCTCGGCCAGCGCGCACAGCGCATCCAGCGTGGCCAGCGCACCGGCCAGCCGCGTGAGCGCGGGCACGTGGGTTTGCAGCGCATCGAGCAGTTGCTCGTAGAGTAACTTCTCGCGGGCCAGCGCGCGATCCTGCGCCGACAGCGCCTTGTCTTCGAAGGCTTTCAGCTCGGGCGTGATGAAGCGCTCGGCGTTCTTCAGGGTCTGGCGCCGGCGGTAGTTGTCGGGCACCTTGGCCAGCGCGCTTTGCGTCACCTCGATGTAGAAGCCGTGCACGCGGTTGAACTGCACGCGCAGGTTGGCGATGCCGGTGCGCTCGCGCTCCTGGATCTCGAGCTTGAGCAGAAAGTCGTCGCAGTTGTCGCTGATGGCGCGCAGCTCGTCGAGGTCGGCGTCGTGGCCGGTCGCGATCACGCCGCCGTCGCGCACCAGCGCCGAGGGGTCGGGCTTGATCGCGCTGGCGAGCAACTCGGCACAGCCGGGTGGCGCCGCGAAGTCGCTCGAAACCCGGGCCAGGAGTGCGGCAGACGCCGGCAGGGCGGGCGCGAGCTGCTCAGATTTGGACAGCGCCAGCCGCAGTGCCACGAGTTCGCGCGGCCGCACCTGCCGCAGCGCGATGCGCGCCGCGATGCGTTCGACGTCGCTGGTGTTCTTGAGCTGCTCGCGCAGTGCGCGCCAGGGCAGCGCGGTGCTGCCGATCGGCGCGGTCTGCAGCGCCGCGATGGCTGCCAGCCGGGCCTGCGCTTCGCTGCGATCGCGCCGTGGCGCCAGCAGCCAGCGCTTGAGCAGGCGGCTGCCCATGCCGGTCATGCAGGTGTCGAGCAGCGAGAACAGCGTGGGTGAATCCTCGCCGCGCAGCGTTTGCACCAGCTCGAGGTTGCGGCGCGTGGTCGGCGGCAACTCGATCAGTTCGCCGTCGCGCTCGACCACGAGCCGCTGCAGGTGGGTGAGCACACGGCCCTGCGTGTGTTCGGCGTAGCCGAGCAGGGCCGAGGCGGCGGCATGCGCGTTGGCCAGGCCCTCGGCATTCCAGGCCGCGAGGCTGGCGCTGGCCAGTTGCTCGCTGAGCTTGCGCTCGCCCAGCCCGCCATCGAACTGCCAGGCCGGCCTGATCGACAGCGTGAACGGCGACGAGGCCGTACGCGCGGTCTTAAGGCGGTTCTCGAAAGCCGGCGTGACCTCTGCGCTGTAGAGCAGCTCGCTCGGGGCGATGCGGCCGATCCAGGCTTCGAGCGCATCCGCCGGGCACTCGGCCAGGTGCAGATCCGCGCCGGTCACGCTGAGCCAGGCCAGCCCGACGAAGTTGCGCGTGCCGGCATGCACTGCCAGCAGCAGCGACTCGCTGCGGTCGTTGAGCAGTTCGGCATCGGTCAGCGTGCCGGGCGTGACCACGCGCACTACCTTGCGCTCGACCGGCCCCTTGCTTGCGCCGACCTCGCCGACCTGTTCGCAGATCGCGACCGACTCGCCCAGCTTGATGAGCCGGCCCAGGTAGGTATCGACCGCATGGAACGGCACGCCGCACATCACCACGGGCTGTCCGGCCGACTGGCCGCGCTGCGTGAGCGTGATGTCGAGCAGGCGCGCGGCCTTCTCGGCATCGGCCCAGAACAGCTCGTAGAAATCGCCCATCCGGTAGAACAGCAAGGTGTCCGGGTGGTCGGCTTTGAGGCCGAGATACTGCGCCATCATCGGCGTGTTGGGCGGGGCGTCAGCCGGTGCAATCGATGTCAACAGGCGTTCCGTTTTCTGGAGGATGCGCCGATTTTCCTCGACATTGGAAAGGCGGCCGGCTGGCCAGGTTCAGGCGCGGATGCGCTCGCCCTGTTGCGCCACGAAAGCCCTGACCCGTCTGGCCAGGGCCGGACTGCCGCCGACGGCCTTGACCGTCGCATAGGCCTGCCCAACGACCGATGCGTCGATGGCGCGGATGACGTCCTCGGCGCGCGTGGCGTTCAGCCCGAAATGCGGCGCGGCTTCGCGTGCCAGCGCGAGACTCGAGGCGTGTTGTCCCGGCAGCACCGCAAGCTCCTGATAGCCGGGGTGGCTGCCCAGTTGCGCCACCAGGTCGAACGCCGGCGCCAGCCGCCACAAGCCGTGCCCCTGGTGCAGCAGGCCGTGGTTCTTGACATGGTCGTCGCTGTTGCCGACGACGAGGTTGAAAACCAGGCGGCGAAACAGCTCGTGCACGTCCTGCTCGGGACGCGCCGAAAGTCGGCGCAGCAGCTGCGCCAGCTCCACATAGCTGCCACCGCTGGATTCGTAAGGCACATCGAGGACGGCCGATGCCGACAGGTAATGAAACCGGTGCTCGTTGCCGATCGGCCCGGTGCGATCGAAGCGTTCGACCAGCAGCGCGTGGCCAATCGCCAGCGGCTGCAAAAGGAAGGGCGGCACCGTGATTCCACAGGCCATCGCCATGCCAAGCGTGGCGGCTTCGACGACTTCCATGTCGTGCTCGTCGCCGCGCGAGGCGAACTTGGCGATCTGGCGGCGTTCCTTGTGAACAAAGGTGCCTTTGGGCCTTGCACCACCAAGGCTGCCGCCGCGCAGCAATTGCTGCATGCGGGGTGTGACTTCCATGCCGGCCTCGATGCGCCGCGAAGCCTCGGCCAGATCCTGGAGCGAGAGCAGGCCCGCAGGCGGCGCTGCAACGGCAATCGGCAGCGATTCGGAAAACACCATGGCGCCGACCCGATCCTCGTTGGTGAGCAGCAGCGCGTCCAGATCCGACAGCGCCTTGCCGTGCTGGACTTCGAGCACCTTGCGGCCCCAGCTGTCGGGCAGGGCGTCGCGCAGCGTGAGCGGCAGGGCGCCCCCATCACGGATGCGGCGCTCGGCAAGCACGAAAGGCGCGTCCCGCAAGGGCAGGTGGTCGGGATTCAGCGGCTGGGCCCCGGGCTCCTGGAGGTATCGGCGGCCGTAGCCGAATTCGCCCGATTCCATCACGCCCTGCCGGGCCAGCTTGAGCAGCCCGACGGGCTGCGTGTGGCCGCCGGTATGGCGCGCCAGACCGACGTAGACGGCGCGCTCCCGGGTGGAGGCGTCAGAAGTCACGTTCGTTCTCTTCGATCACGCCGGGTGCCGTGCCGCCCTTCTTGCGCCGGACGCGGCGGTTGGCTGCCAGCCCGGTCGGTGCCGGTGCCACGGTGTCCAGCGAATCGATTTGACCGAACAACCAGAGCGCATGAGCCAGCAGGCCAATGCTGGTGCCGGTCTTGCCGGCCTCCAGTGAGCGCCAGGTGGTTGGCGAACACAACAGGCGCTCGGCCATGTCGGCCACGGTCCAGCCGCGCTGGAGCCGGTGTGCCCGCAGGCGCGATCCGATGCGTACGAGCGCAGCTTGCGCCGGCACGGGCAGGGTGGTGAGGGAAGGACTGGGCTTGGACATCAATTAAATGGCTTTTAAACCACTTAATTGATAGTTTATTGACTAAATAAGTTTTCGTCCAGCGCGCCTGGGCTGGCGTGCGCAGCGTCCGCGGTGCGCTGGCTCAATGCGCCAGCCCGCGCCGGCGGCGCGCGACGCGGACGGCTTCGACCCATGTATCGAGGTTGAAGCGCTGGCCGGTTTCGGCGCTGCGTGCGGCCAGCACCTGGTGCAGGAAGATCCTGCGCACGTCGCCGGGGGTGCCGCAATGGCCGACGATGAGCTTTTTCTGCAGGTCGAGCTGCTGCACATGGAGCACGTTCTGAACCTTGCGGCCGCTGACATCGAGGTAGCGGATCTGCATGCTGGGTGTTTCGTCGACGATCGCATGTTCGCCTTCGCCCTGGATGAACCACTCGGGCAGGGTGTCGGGCGCGCTGTCAGTGGCGCCACTGCGCAGGCCGCCGCGCGTTGTCGGTATCTCGAGTGGCACGTGGCCCGA
This sequence comes from Variovorax sp., assembly GCA_040003555.1. Lineage (GTDB taxonomy): Bacteria > Pseudomonadota > Gammaproteobacteria > Burkholderiales > Burkholderiaceae_C > Variovorax. The sequence continues at coordinate 5,370 of JBDUCH010000076.1, forward strand.
TCGCACCCGGGCTGCGGCAATGCGATGCGCCGTCTCACGTTTCGTGGCGATCAGGTGCCAACTCAAATACAGAAGCGCAACCGTCAGCACCGAGGCCGCCGCGATCAACGTGACGAATTGCCATGTCTCAAGGTCGAGGTTCATGCTGGAGCTCCACTGATAATTCTAAAGTATTCAGGTCGAATTCTCAGCATCTGCCAAACGATCGTCAACCCGGCTGAATGGCCAGCCTCGATCCACGCCTCTTTGTTGTGACTTAAAGCGCCGCTGGGCCGTGTCTTCGCGCTGATCGCGCCTGCGTCTCGCACTGGCGCTTCGTGCCTTGAGGTTTCGGGGGTAGGCCGATGGCGGTGGGTGGCCCCTTCCGCGAATGCAAGACCGCATCACTCGTCGTGCGAGTCGTGCGTCGCCGCAGCGCCCCGGCGCCAGTAGCCCGAGGCCCGGATCCATTTCGGGTTGGCGCGGCAGTCGTTGACGAGGTGTGCGCGCACCGCCTTGGCCGCCGCCGATTCGCAGCCGACCCACGCGTGGAAGGCACCGGTCTGCAGGGGCGTATTGCGCAGCGCGGCCAGCAGCGGCGGCTCGGCGCTCGGGGCGACGTCGGCCTCCTGGCGATGCACCCAGACCAGCTCGACCTGCGCCTGACTTGGCAACGCGATGCGGTCGGCGGGCCCATCCACCTCCGCCAGCACCAGCGCGCGGGCACCGGCGGGCAGTTCGGCCAGGCGCCGCGCGATCGCGGGCAGCGCGGTGTCGTCGCCGACCAGCAGGTGCCAGTCGAAATCGGTCGGCACGATGAACGAGCCGCGCGGGCCGCCGATGCCGATGGCCTGGCCCGGCTGCGCCTGTTCGGCCCAGCGCGTGGCAGGGCCTGCCTCGTGCAGCGCGAAGTCGATCTCGAGCGTGCGTGCCACGGCATCGAAATGGCGTGGTGTGTAGTCGCGCATGAGAGGCTTGGCGCCCTCGGGCCAGACCGGCATGCCTTCGGGGCCGATGGCCGGCGTGGCGAGCAGGCCGGTGCTGGGGTCGGGCAACACCAGCTTCACGTGGTCGTCGAAGCCGAGGCTCACAAAGCCTTCGAGTGCATCGCCGCCGAGTGTCACGCGCACCAGGTGCGGCGTGACGCGTTGCACCGTAAGCACCTCGAGCTGCCGAAAGCGCAGTGGGTGCCGCACGCGTTGCGGCATGCGGTCGGGGTTGGTGGCGGTGCGTTCGAGCGTGTCTGTGGTCATTTTCAGATCTGTTCCAGTTGTTGGGCCGCGACGTCGAGCACGGCGGCAAAGGCGCTGGCTTGCGCCGGGGTGAGGGGTTCGCGCGAAAGGCGCATGCGCATCGCGAGCTTGAGGTTTTCGACGGCGCGCATCACTTGTGGCGGGCGCCCGCCGCGCGGGCCGGCACCGTCGACGCCGCCGTTCATGCGTGCCAGCATGGCGTCGGCCGTTACGCGGTTTTCGGCCAGAAAGGCCTGGCCGGCGTCGGTGATGCTGTAGCGCTTGCGGCCGCCGGCATCGGCTTCGTCCACGCTCAGGTGGCCAAGCTCTTCGAGCAGTGTGAGCGTCGGGTAGACCGTGCCGGGGCTCGGGCTGTAGCTGCCGCCCAGGCGCTCCTCGATCGCCTTGATCAGCTCGTAGCCGTGGCTCGGCTTGTCGGCAATCAGTTGCAGCAGCACGAAGCGCAGGCCGCCGTGACCGAACACCCGGCCACTTCCACCACCGCCCCGCATGCCGCCGCCGCTCAGGCCGTCGCCGTGCTCACCGCGTCGGGTACAGCGTTCGAATCGTCTGGAATCACGCATTGAGAATCCTTCTTGGGTATATCTGATTTGATAAAGATATATCTAAATCAGATCTAAGTCAATGCCTTGAGATGTTGCGGGATCAGCTCAGCCGGCGAGAAGCGCCAGCGTTCGAGGGTCGGGCGTGCCGCCGAAATACTTGCGCAGACAGGCGTCGAACAGTTCGATGTCGGGGGAGGCTTGCGCGAAAAGCGTCATCGAGGATCTGAATTTGAGATCGTCCGGCGTGCCGAAGAGGGTGTCGATCGGCACGCCCGTCGCTTCGAATACCAGCGCACTGCAGGTTTCAAGGCGAGGCCCGAGCACCGGGTGCCGAAGGTAGTCGCGCGCTTCGTCGAGCGATGCCAGGGCGTAGCTGCGGGCCATGGCGCTGTGGCCCAGCCCGTCGAGCTGGGGAAAGACGAACCACATCCAGTGGCTGCGTTTGCGGCCGGCACGCAACTCGGCCAGCACCTGCTCGAACACCGGCGCCTGCGCATCGACAAAGCGCTGCAGGTCGACCGGGCCGGTCATTGCGCGTCAGTTGCTGCGGCGGTGCGACACGGCCGCGTCGATGGTGCCGAAAACCTCGACACCGCTGCCACCCGAGCGGGTGCCGGCACCTTCGTTGCTGCCGGTCTGGCTGCGCGAGGTGGCGCCGCAGCCCGCGACGAGACAGAGGGCGGCGGCAAGGGTGGAGGCGAGCAGAAATTTCAAATCAACTCCTTCAGGGGTTGGCAACAACCCACTATAGGCCGCGCTGCGGCGCACGCGGTGCGACAACGATGTGATCGGGGTCTTGTCCGCCACGGTATCGCGTCCAGACGGCGGTGTAGGCGTCTTCGAGTTGCCGGGTGCGTGTTGCTGAATCGAACAGGGCGCCAGTTCTGGCGGTGGTCTCCAGCGTGCGCCGGATCCGCGCGAGCCGCGCGCTGTCTTGGGCGAGTGCGACCGCCAGTTCCAGGTATTCCTCCTGGGTCTGCGTGATCAGTTCCGGCAAGCCTGCGGCGCTCAGCAAGCTGCCGGCCACGCGCCCGGCAAAGGTGTCGCCTGCGCATGTCAGCAGCGGCAAGCCGACCCACAACGCATCGCTGGCCGTCGCGTGGGCGTTGTAGGGCAGGTTGTCGAGCGCGAGGTCGGCGAGCCGCAGGCGGTTCAGGTGCGCATCGAGCCGCTCGACGCGCGCTGCAAAGATAAGCCGCTCGGGGGCAATGCCACGCTTCGCGGCTTCCCCGCGCAACCGGGCTTCATGCGCCGGCGATGCGCCCTTGAGCCAGAGCACGCTGTGCGCCACGCGGGACAGCAACTGCATCCAGAGCCCGAAGAATTCGGGCGCGATCTTGTAGCTGGCGTTGAAGTTGCAAAACACGAAGGCATCCGCCGGCAGTCCCGCTTCGAGCCGGGTCATCGGCCCCGACGCTATTTCTCGGGTGGAATCGTTCGGCAGGAAGGTGTCGGGCAGGCAGACGATCTTCTCGCTGTAGAACGGGCGGTGCGCCTCGGGCACCACGAAGCAGTCGGCAATCAGGTAGTCGACAAAGGGGGCGCCCGTGGTGCCCGAAAAGCCGAGGTAGCCGATCTGCACCGGCGCAGGCCGCCAGGCCAGCACGCCGGGCCGTGCGTTGCGCGTGTAGCCCATGAGGTCGATGACGATGTCGACATTCATGTCCGAGATCAGCTGCGCCGTGGCGCGGTCGGACATGGCGTCGGCATCGACGAAACGATCAAAGGCCTTCTCCAGGCGTGCGCGCATGGGGCCGTGGTCGTTCCGGCCGATCGAGATGGCGCTGATCTCGAACGCTTCCCGGTCGTGCAGCTCGATGCTCTCGGCCAGCAGGAAGGCCACGGGATGCGTGCCGAAATCCGCCGACACGTAGGCGATGTGCAAGCGCTCGTTGCCCTGGCGGTGCGCGGCGCACAGCGGCGGGGCCTGCGGCGGGAAGTGCTGCGCGGTGTAGCGTTGCGCCACCTGCAATTGCTCTTGCGCGGTCGAAGGCAGCGCCAGCAGCTCGAACGGGCCGATGCAGTCCTTGCCGGCTGCGATATCGCGCTGCAACAGCTGCAATTGCGCGTCGAACTCGTCCCAGTCGCCGGCGTTGGCCTTGGCGAAGAGCAGGCCGCCACGGGCGAACTCGAAGTCCGGATGCCGCGCCAGCAAGCCCTGGTAGTACGCCACGGCACGGGAAAACTGCCGCGCCTCGATGAGCGCGACGCCGTAGTTCTCGAGCACTGTCCGGTGCTTGCCGTCGATTGCCAGCGCCTTGTCGTAGCTCGCGATTTCCGCTTCGTACTGGCCGAGCTTGCCGAGCACCACGCCGTGGTTCAGGTGGGCCTCGAAAGAGCGCGGATTCAGGCGCGCCGCGTGTTCCAGGTGCGTCAGGGCGTCGCGGTTGCGGCCCATGGCCATCAGCGACAAACCGAGATCGTGCGACGCCTCGAACAGGGTCGGTGCAAGCTGCAATGTTTTCTGGAACGCCTCGATCGCACCGGCGTGTTGCGCCAACTTCTGCTGCGCGACGCCGAGGTAGTACCAGCTTTCCACCGAGCCCGCGTCGTATTTCAGCGAAGAAGACAGGAACCCGGCAGCGGCCTCGAAGTTCTGGCCCTGCCCCTCGATGTAGCCGAGCAGCCGCAAGGCGGCCGCCGTGTTCTGGCCTTGCTTGAGCAGGCGATTCGCCTCGCGCCGGGCACCGGCGTGGTCGCCCTGTTGATAGAGCTGGTGTGCACGTTGCAATGTCATGGGGTCGGTTCCTGCCCGGCGTCGATCCGCAGCTTGGGCAAATGCGTCGGGTGCTCGCGCTGCATGAAGTCGATCAATCCTTCGCGGATGCGGCAGCGCAGGTCGAAGGCCAGCGGTGCCGTGGCGGCGCTGGCCAGCAGGCGCAGCTGCATGGAGCGCTCGGTGGTGTCGGTCACCTGCAGCACGAAGGTGCGGCCGTCCCACTCGGGCGCGGCCCCCACGATGCGCTCGAGCTCGGTGCGCAGCGGTGCCAGCGGCATGCCGTAGTCGACGTAGATGAAGGCCGAGCCCAGCAACTGTGCGCTGTGCCGCGTCCAGCTCTGGAACGGCTTTTCGATGAAGTAGGTGAGCGGCAGGATGAGGCGGCGCTCGTCCCAGAGCTTCAGCACGACGAAGGTGCCGGTGATCTCTTCGACCCGGCCCCATTCGCCCTCGACCACCAGCACGTCGTCGATGCGGATCGGCTGCGCCAGCGCAATCTGCAGGCCGGCGATCAGGTTGCTGAACACCGGCTTGGCCGCGAGGCCGGCCACGAGGCCGATCACGCCGGCCGAAGCCAGCAGGCTGGCGCCAACCTGGCGTGCGCCCGGAAAGGTCATCAGCATCAGCGAGGCGCCGGCCACCAGCACCATGGTCATGGCGGTGCGCGAAAGCACGTTGGCCTGGGTGTGGATGCGGCGTGCGTTGAGGTTGTCCTCTACATCGGCAGGATGCTGTGCGAGCACGCCCTGCGTGAACCCGCTGATGGCACGGACGGCAAGCCAGGTGACGGCGGCAATCAGCAGCAGGCCGTTCAGATGGCGCACGCTGGGGATGAATCGCAGGTCGTCGGGCGCGGCCTGCCACACGGCCTGCAGCGCCATCAGCGGCAGCGCCCAGCGCGCGGCGGAGCGGCTCTTGCCGACCATCGCGTGCAAGGCCGGCGTCGAGCGCGTCACGCGCAGCAACAGCAAGCCGCCGAAGCGGTACACGGCCAGCGCCAGCGGCACCACGACCAGCGCGGCCAGCCAGGTGCCGAACCAGGGGTGGCTTGGCAGCATTTGCAGATTCATGGGGCTTCGTTCGCGGTCGGGGTGGGGTCGGGCGTTGCCGGCGCGGGCGCCGACGAGGCCGGTTGCAGGATGCGAGCGGCGTCGTCGCGCAGCTGCGCTGCGATGGCGGTGGCCAGGTCGAGCCGGCGCAGCAGCCAGGGGCTGATGTCGTTGTCGAACGGATCCGGCAGCGGAATGGCGCCGCCCAGCGCCGTCGCCGGCGCCTGGTCGGGCAATGGCGACGGGCCGATCGGCGCGCTGCCGATCGCGTCCTCGATGCGCACTGCAGTGCGCGCGAGCGGGCCTTCCACTTCGTGCAGCGTGAGCCGGTCTCGGCGCAGCAGCAGCATCGACTTGACCGCGCTGAGCTGTGCGAGCAACTGGTAGCTATGGGCCTGCAGACGTTCCAGCGGCTCGAGTGGCGGTCGCACGGCACGCGGCTCCGACAGCGAGCGCTGCGTAGCCTGCACCAGCGCCGAGAGGCTGTCGAAGGCTTCGCGCCGCGCCAGCCGCCACGCAAGTTCGGGGGCGGTGTCGACGGTGCGCAACTGGCCGAGGCCCAGCGCGAGCCGGGCGTGCAGCGCCTGCGCCTTGAGCGTGCGCATCACCAGCGCCGGAACCTGTCCGCGCTCCCACGAGGGCAGCACGTAGCAGAAGGCCCAGGCCACGGCGGCGCCGATCAGCGTGTCTGCGATGCGCTCGAACAGCGCAAAGGTCGGGCTCATGCCCACGTTCAGCATGTGCGCCTGCACCAGGCCGAGCACGGTGGCTGCCACCGCAGTGATCAGGTACTTGCGCACCGCGAAGCCATGCGCCACGGCCTGCGCGCCGGTCACGCACAGCAGCAGCATCAGCGCCGAAGGATGCGCCGCAAGCAAGCCGACCGCCAGCACGCAACCGACCAGCGTGCCGGCCACGCGCGCATTGCGCCGCTCCAGCGTCTGCGAGAGGCTGCCGCGCAGCACCACCACGATGGTCAGCAGGATCCAGTAGTCGTGCGAACCCCAGGGCATGAGCAGCGCGATGCCGTAGCCCGCCGCGATGGCAAGCGCGGCACGGATCGCATGGCGCAGCGGCGGCGCATCCCATTTCCAGAGTGCGAGAAAGGGTCGCCACGACCACGCGGTCGGGCTGACGAACAACTGCCAGTTGGCGCGCACGACCGCCAGGTCGGGCTCGATCTCGCCGCGCGCGAGTTGGTTCAGGCGCAGCACCTCGTCGTTGATGTGGCCGATGCGGCTGGCGAGGCCGCGCGCGAGCATGGCAGGCGAGGGGCCCTGCTGGGGCAGCGCCTGCGCGTGGTCTTCGGGCATGTGGATGGCTGCGAGCTGCGGCCGCCGGTCGGTCAGCACGCCAGGGCGGCGGAACATCAGCATCGCGTCCGCCAGAGCGGTTACTTCGCGGGCCAGGTCTTCCAGTACGCGGCGCATCTCGGCCAGCGAGCGGGCATGGCCCGGGTGGGCCGTGAGCGACTCCAGATCGAGTTCGCTGGCCAGCAGGTGGTCGCGCATTTCGAGCACGATCAGCAGCATGCCGGCCAGGCGCTGGCGGCGCGGCGTGCGCGGCGACTCGAGCACGATGTCGCGCGTGCCCTGGATCTGGTCGGCCAGCGCCGCGGTTTCGCGCAGCAGTTGGCCGAGCAGGGGCGCCGGCGTGTTGCGCACGTCGCTGGTTTCGTCGATCGCCCTGAACTGGCTGGCTTCCGTGCGCATCAATGCGGCCACCGAATAAAGCGTGTCGGCGATCAGCTGCACGCGGTAGCGGGCATTGAGTGCCAGATTGGCCAGCGTGGAATACACGATGTACAACCCCGCACCCAGCCCGAAGTGCCAGCTGCGCTCGATCGCTTCGCGCAGGCCGCTCGGCGCCGGCGTGGCCATCGAAAAGACCATCGCCAGCATCACGGCGATGGCGATCGGAATGCCGCGCTTGCCCCACGCCATGGCGCTGAACGCGATGAAGGTGGCCGGGATCAGCACCATGCCGAGCCTGAGCGGCGCGGTGTGCAGCAACTGCACCGCAAAGAACAGCGGCAGCGAGATCAGCGGCGCCGGCAGCATCTGCCAGAACTTGCCGCGGCGCGGGCTGGGTTGGTCGGGTGGCGACGCCACGATCACGCCGACCGCGGCCGATGCGCTCGCGACGGCACCGAGCCAGAGGTGCACGCCGCCCGAGATCAGAAACAGCCCGAACGCGACCAACAGTCCGTTGGCAACATAGTGGCTCAGCGCAATCCGCAATGCCGCCCGGGTTCGACGCGCCAGCGGCGTTGTCGCCAGCTGCATTACGCGCTCACTCGATCGTGGGATCGACCGGTGCCACGGCCTGCGGGCGCACGCGGGTCAGTTTGCGGGGTGCCGTTGCCACCGGGGCGGCGGCCTCGGCTTCGCCATCGGGCTGTTGCACCTCGACCGTGCTGCGGGCGTAGGTGTCTTGCGTCGGGTCGATCGAACGCATGCGATCGCTCGCGCGCAGCTTGTCGTCGACGCCCGCGAACTTCGAGTACTTGGCCAGCAGCGGCACCAGTTGGCCGTAGATGCGCGGAGCGCCGGCCAGGCATTCGCGTTGTTCCAGGAAGTCGGGCTCGCCGGTGAAATTGCCGATCAGGCCACCGGCCTCGGTCACCAGCAGCGAGCCGGCCGCCACGTCCCACGGGTTCAGCCCGGTTTCGAAGAAGGCGTCGGTGAAGCCGGCGGCCACGTAGGCCAGGTCGAGCGCGGCGGCGCCGGGGCGGCGCAGACCGGCCGCGCGCGGCATCAGGTCGGCCATGATGGCCAGGTATTGCTTGAAGTTGTCGCCGGTGCGGAACGGAAAGCCTGTGGAAATCAGGCACTCGTTCAGGCGGGTGCGCTTGCTCACGCGGATGCGGCGATCGTTCATGAACGCGCCGCGGCCCTTGGTGGCGGTGAACAGGTCGTTGCGGCTCGGGTCGTAGATCACGGCCTGTTCGACCTTGCCCTTGACCGCCAGCGCGATCGACACGCAGTAGACCGGAAAGCCGTGGATGAAATTGGTAGTGCCGTCGAGCGGATCGATGATCCAGACGTAGTCGGAATCCTTGGCGCCGTGCTCGGTGCCCGATTCCTCGGCCAGGATGCCATGGCCGGGGTAGGCCGTGAGCAGCG
>JBDUCH010000363.1:0-4132 GCA_040003555.1 Variovorax sp.
CGGTGGCCTTACCTTGGCGCTGAACCAGACGACCAGCGTCTACGGCGAAGTCGGCAAACTTTGGGCCTCCGGCGGCGACGCGAAGGTGAAGAGCGCGCTGCAGGGCTCGCTCGGGTTGCGCATCAAATGGTGAGGGGCCGCCGCACCATGCTCAAAAGCGGAAGTCGGCCGTTCTCGGCGCACCGCCGACGGTGACCGACTCCTTCTGAGTCGCACCGCCCGCCACTGCCTGCACGGTGTAGCGGCCGGCCGGCAAATCGATCAGGCAAACCGGGCCGTCCGCACGCAGCGCCAGCGTCGGGCCGCCGTCGCTGCGCTGGATTGTCACGTCGATCTCGGCCAGATAGGCGCCGTCCTTGCGTGCGAACAGCAGCGAGAGCGGATGCGATTTCATCGCCGCCCGCATCGCAGTCGATTCGTCCACGCCGATGCCGCCACAAACCCAGCGCACGGCGCCCTCGCCCTTCATGGGCGGCATCGCGCCTGCAGTCTGGGCCTGGGCCTGCAGCGCGCCGGCGATGCACGCGGCGGCAATCCATTGAAGACGGTTCATGACGTTTGCTCCTTCGAAGACGGTGAAACCACCAGGGCGGCATCGAGCAACTCGACCCAATGCCCGACCGGGACTTCGCTGCCGCTTTGCAGGTGCGTAATGCAGCCGATGTTGGCCGAGACGATCACGGTGGGCTGCAACTGCTGCAGGTGGCCCAACTTCCGGTCGCGCAGCGGATAGGCGAGCTCCGGTTGCAACACCGAGTAGGTGCCGGCCGAGCCGCAGCACAGGTGGGATTCGTTCCTCGCCAGCTGTAGGTCGAAGCCGAGGGCGCGCAGGTTAACTTCGACACCGCCGCGCAGCTTTTGCCCATGCTGAAGGGTGCAGGGCGGGTGGTAGGCGACCACGCCGGCCGGCGCCTTCACGCGGGGCTTGAGCAGCGGCACCAGCTCGGGCAGCAACTCGCTGAGGTCAAGCGTGAGCTCGCTGATGCGTTTGGCCTTCAGCGCATAGGCCGCATCGTTGCGCAGGATGTGGCCGTACTCGCGTACCGTGACGCCGCAGCCCGAGGCGTTCATGACGATCGCTTCTACCCCTCCCTCGCCAGGGTCGCGCTCGACCTGCGGCCACCAGGCGTCGATGTTGGCCCGCATCTGTGCCATGCCGCCGTGCTGGTCGTTCAGGTGGAACTTGACCGCGCCGCAGCAGCCCGCCTCTTTCGCGATCACCGTCTCGATGCCTGCGGCGTCGAGCACCCGCGCGGTGGCGCTGTTGATGTTGGGCATCATCGAAGGCTGCACGCAGCCGGCCAGCATCAGCACCTTGCGCGCATGCGTTCGCGTCGGCCAGATGCCGGCGTCCTGCTTCGCCGGCACCTTGGCTTTGAGCGCCTCGGGCAGCAGGCCGCGCACCGACTGGCCGAGCTTCATCGCGGGGCCGAACAGCGACGACGGCAGCGCCTCTTTCAGCAGCCAGCGCGTGGCCGATTCCATGGCCGGGCGCGGCACCTTCTCGTCAACGATCTTGCGGCCGATGTCGACCAGATGGCCGTACTGCACGCCGCTGGGGCAGGTGCTTTCGCAGTTGCGGCAGGTCAGGCAGCGGTCCAGGTGCAGCTGCGTGCTGCGCGTGGGCGCCTTGCCTTCGAGCACCTGCTTGATGAGGTAGATGCGGCCACGCGGGCCGTCGAGCTCATCGCCGAGCAGTTGGTACGTGGGGCAGGTTGCGGTGCAGAAGCCGCAGTGCACGCACTTGCGCAGGATGGCTTCGGCTTCGCGGCCATCGGCGGTGTCGCGGAATTCAGGAGCGAGTTCGGTTTGCATGGAAGGTGTTCAACGGCGGCTGGCGTGCGGCCACAATGCCCGCGCAATGCGCCCGATGGATGCGCGCAGGTAGATGGAATGCCGCAGATCCTGCAGCAGCGGCGGCAGCGACACCGCGAACAGTAGCGCCGCAAGTGGCACCACCCAGATGAAGCCGATGTACTTGAAGCCCGCGGCACCGACCAGCCCGCCGATCAGAAACATCGCCAGCAGCAGGCTGAACAGCCGCAGCTTCGCGCGGTTGGCACGCACCTGCGCGCTGGCCGGCGTGCCGGCCTGGTTCCAGTACAAAAGCTTGCCGAGTTCGATGCCCAGGTCGGTGATCACGCCTGTCATGTGCGTGGTGCGGATCTGCGCCGACGACACCTTGCTGACCAGCGCGTTCTGCAGCCCCATCAGGAATGCCAGCAGCAACACGGTCAACGGCACCGCGAATGGCGTCGCCTGGCTCAGCGTGGTGGCACCCACCAACCCGAACAGCAACAGCAGCACCGCTTCGAACAGCAGCGGCAGAGCGAAGCCGCTGCGCAACCGATGCTGGCGCGCCCAGTTGACGACCACGGCCGTGAAGGCCGCACCGCAGACAAAGGCCAGCAACGCGCCCGTGGCGCCGAGCACCAGCGCCATGTTGCCCAGCACCAGGTTATCGGCCAGCATCGAGACGAAGCCGGTCATGTGCGAGGTGTACATGTGCACCACGAGAAAACCGCCCGCATTGACAGCGCCCGCAATGAACGCAAGCAGCAGCCCGAGCAGCCGGTTGATGGCCGGCGTGCGGTGCCGGCCGGTGAGAAAGCGCAGGCGCCGCATCCTTGCCTACCAGGCGGCGTGCAGCCGGCCGCGGTTGAACACACCGTGCGGATCGAACTCGTGCTTGAGCGCGCGGTGGATGCGCTCGAGCACCGGCGACAGCGCCTCGAAACTGGAAACGGATCGGGCCGGAGCGCCCGCACCGACTGCAGCGGCTGCCCTGAAAAGCGTGGCGTGGCCGCCGAGGGCACGGGCTGCAGCGCGGATCGCGGCACCCTGCCCTGGCGCGGCGCGGTACCAGCGCTGGCCGCCGTGCCATTCGACCAGCGGCGGCTCGCCATCGATCGCGAGCACCGGCGCGGTTTGCGGCACCGACACGCGCCACAGGTCGCGCGTGCCGGCAGCTTCGGCGGTAAACCACGGGTGCTGCTGGTCGCGCAAAGACTGCCACCTGGCCGTACTGCGATCGGCATCCTGACGCACACCGCCCAGATGCGCGCAGGCCGCTTCGACGGCGGCCACCGCGCCGCGCAGGCGCAGCGAAAGCACACCCCTGCCTTCACGTTCGAGCCAGACACTCGCGTTCATCGGCAGCGGCTGGCCGCCCCATGCGTTGAGCAGGCGCAGCGCGTCGGCCTGGCTGCATTCGAAGTCGAGCGTCGCTTCGGCCGGCGCCATCGGCAGCACCTTGAGGCTGACTTCGGTGATGAGCCCCAGCGTGCCGAGCGCGCCGGCCAGCACGCGCGAGACGTCGTAGCCGGCCACGTTTTTCATCACCGTGCCGCCGAAGCGCAGCAACTCGGCTTTGCCGTTGAGCAGCTCGGCGCCGAGCAGGTGGTCGCGCACCGCGCCGGCGCTGGCACGCGCCGGGCCGCTCAGGCCCGCGGCCACCATGCCGCCGACCGTGCCGCCGGGCTGGAAGCGCGGCGGCTCGAACGCGAGGCACTGGCCCTCGGTGGCGAGCAGCGTTTCAAGTTCGATCAGCCGCGTGCCGGCGCGCACGGTGACCACCAGCTCGCTCGGCTCGTAGCTCGTGATGCCGGCGAGCGGCGTGGTGTCGAGCGCCTCGCCCTGCAGCGCTTCGCCATAGAAGTCTTTGGTGCCACCGCCGTGGATGCGCAGCGGGCTGGCGTCCGCGGCGGCGGCGCGCACCCGGTCGACCAGAGCGTGGAGGGCAGGATCGGTCAAGGTCATGCGCCTCAAAACCGCGGCAGCTCGGCGAACGCCAGCGTCTTGCCGCCGCGCACCACCTGCTTGCCGTATTCGGCGCAGCGCTGCAGCGTCGGGATCACCTTGCCGGGGTTGAGCAGGCCGACCGGATCGAACGCGCGCTTGACGCCGAACATCTGCTCGTTTTCGGGCGCGGTGAACTGCACGCACATGCTGTTGAGTTTTTCAACACCCACGCCATGCTCGCCCGACACGGTGCCGCCCATCGCGACGCTGGTCTCGAGGATGTCGGCGCCGAACAGCTCGGCGCGATGCAGCTCGTCGGTTTCGTTGGCATCGAACAGGATCAGCGGATGCAGGTTGCCGTCGCCGGCATGGAACACGTTGCAGCAGCGCA
>JBDUCH010000364.1:0-4131 GCA_040003555.1 Variovorax sp.
GGTCGTCGGCGATCTGCTTGTTCAGGCGGCCGGCGACGATGCGCTCGAGCACCTGTGCCTCGCGGCCGGTGAGCTTGGACAGCAGCGCGTCGCGGCTGGCCGATTGCTGGTGCTGCGCAAAGGCGCCGCGAGCGTGTTCGAGCATGCGCTCGACCAACGTGACCAGTTCTTCGTCGTTGAACGGCTTCTGGATGAAATCCATCGCGCCTTTTTTCATCGAGTCGACCGCCATCGGCACGTCGCCGTGGCCGGTGATGACCACGATCGGCAGGGGCGAGCGGCGCTCGATCAGGCGATCCTGCAACTCGAGCCCGGTCATGCCGGCCATGCGGATGTCGACGATCAGGCAAGCCACTTCGCGCGGGTCGTAGCGCGACAGAAAGGACTCGGCCGAATCGAAACAGCGCACCCTGTAATCCTTGCCTTCCAACAGCCACTGGAGGGAATCGCGCACTGCTTCGTCGTCGTCGACGACGTAGACCGTGCCCTTCTTCGGAATCAAACTCATGCGGGTACCTTTGCCTCGTCGCTTGCTACGGAATTGATAGCATCGAACACCGGAATCCAGAAGGAAAAACGGCATCCGACCACATCCGGACCATTGTAGAGGTTCTCCGCCTGCATCCGGCCGCGGTGCGACTCGACGATGGTGCGGCACAGGTTCAGCCCGATGCCCATGCCTTCGGGCTTGGTCGAGAAGAAGGCCTCGTAGAGTCGGTCCATCACCTCGGGCGCTAAGCCCATGCCAGTGTCCTGCACCGAGAATTCGACGGCATTCTGGCCTTCGGCCATCCTTGGCAACACGCGCAGTTCGACGCTGCGGCGTGCCAGTGGCCGCTCGGCCGCATCGATCGACTCGGCTGCATTCTTCAGCAGGTTGACCAGCACCTGCTCGATCAGGATCGGATCGACGCGCAGGATCGGCAGCCGCGCCGCCACGTAGTGGTTGAGCCGCACATTGCGCCGGCGCAGCTCGATGCCGGCCAACTCGACCGCTTCGCTCACCATCGCGCCGACCTCGGCCGGCGTGCGGTTCGGCTCACTGCGCTTCACGAAGGAGCGGATGCGCTGGATGATCTGGCCGGCACGCTGTGCCTGCTTGGACGTTTTGTCGAGCGCCGCCAGCAACGCTTCGTTGTCGATGGTCTGGCCGCGGATGCGCGAGGCCATGCCGTTGCAATAGTTGGTGATGGCGGTCAGCGGCTGGTTCAGCTCGTGCGCCACGCTGGAGGCCATTTCACCCATCGTGATCAGGCGGCTGGCGGATTGCGCGCGATCTGCCTGTGCGGCCGACAGATCCTCGGCGTCGCGCCGCGGCGTGATGTCGGTGGCGATCACCATCTGCGCCAGCCGGCCGTCGACCCAGGTCAGGTAACGCGAGCGCACTTCGAGCCACTTGCCGAGTTCGGGCACGAAGATCTCGTTGTTGGCCGGCTGCGCGCCGGTCAGCGTGTCGATCGGCAGGCCGGCGAAGGGGTCGACGTCGTCCAGCCCCTCGTCGTGCGCCTGCGACGCCGGCACACCCGCCTGCGCCACCATGCCGAGGTGGCCGACGGTGTCGGAGCCGAACCAGCTGCGGTAAAGCTTGTTGGCGAACAGCAGCTCCTCGCTCCCGAGCGGCGCCACCGACACCGAGGCGTCGAGCGCTTCCAGCACCGTGGTGAAGCGCTCATGCGAGGCCGACAGCTGCTCGCGGATGCGCGTGGGCTCGGTGATGTCGGTCATCGACGTCATCCAGCCGGTTTGATGCCCGCGCGCATCGATCAGCGGCGACACGTACAGGCGGGCGCTGAACACACCGCCGTTCTTGCGCTTCACGCGCACCTGAAAGCCGCCGGGCAAGGCGCGGCCATGCAGCTCTTCCTCGAGCCGCTCGTTCATCACTTCGCGGTCGGATTCCAGCCAGTAGGGGAAGGGCGGTGTCTGGCCGACCAGCTCGGACTCGCTCCAGCCGGTCATCGCGCAGAACGCCGCATTGACGTAGGTGATGCGGCCTTCGAGATCAAGCACGCGCATGCCGGTCAGCATGGAGTTTTCCATCGCCCGGCGGAAGTTGGTTTCGGCCATCAGCGCCTGCTGTGCCTGCAGCCGGCGCCGGGTGTGGCGCCAGGTGCCGATCAGCATCCAGCTGGTGAGCACGCTGAGCGCGACCACCAGCCAGAACAGGCCGTTGCCGACGATGCCCTGCGAGGTGCGGTAGGCCTGCGCGCGCAGCAACAGGCCGTTGCCGACCGGCGACACCGGCACCTCGTACTCGTTGGTGTGCTCGGCCCACGGCAGCAGCCGCGCGCCGGCCTCGCGCGGGTTGACGGTGTTGCCGGCGATCAGCCCGTCCTTGGCGTCGAGCAGCGACACCGCGTAGCGTGCCGACACCTCGGGCGGGATGCCGTAGCGCAGCAACCCGTCGATCGAGAACTCGCCGAGCACCACGCCGGCAAACAGGCCCTGATCGAACAGCGGAATGTGGAGCTGCAGCAGGCTTGGCGGATCGCTGCCCGCCACCGGCTGCGAAAACACCGGCTGGCGCAATTCGCGCGCGAGCGCGTAGCTGGTCTCGATGTCGCCCGGACGCAGCACCTCGCCGATCGCATGTTGCTGGGCTGGATGCAGGCTGGGCGCCCCATAAGCTGCGCGCACCCGGCGCCGGTCGTCGATCCAGGTCACGGCCTGCAGTTCGGGGAACTGGCTCACCAGCGACTCGGCCCGGCTCGCGAACTCGGTCGGATCGATCTCGCGATTGGACGCATCGCGCGCCATGCGCATCAACTGCTCCTGCCGCTCGAGCAATCGCAGCCGCACGCGCTGCTGGGCGTATTCGACATCGCGTTTGACCGACTCCTGCTCGCGCCCAAGCTCTTCGGCGCGCAGGTACCAGAAGGCCGACACGATGGCCGCCAGAAACAGCAACACCGCTGCCAGCGGGGCCAACATGGCGACTGCGTCCTGTAACACCGGCGTTTGCCTGCGCCACCAGCGGCGCCACCACGACAACGGCGACGCGTTCACGACGTGACGCGCTGCAGTGACGGGGGAAGAGAAGGGCATCGCGCGAGTTTAGGGGAACCCTCGGTTTGCGCTGCCGCACACGCTTGAAATGGCTTTCGAAGAGGCAGGCGATTGCTTGCCCATCGCCTATGAAGCACTGCAATGCATTTCACAATAAGAAATCGCTACGCACCATTTGAAATCCCTAAAAATTTATGCGAAACTGCCGCGCGATGCAAACCCGGCGGTAAATTGCTGCCATCCACATCCAGGAGACAAACAACATGTCGGCAAATCCCGAGAATCTTTTTGGCTCGGCCGCGAACGACGCGGACACGCAGGAAACACGTGAATGGATGGACGCGCTGTCCGCCGTGATCCAGAGCGAGGGCCCGGAACGCGCCCACTTCCTGCTCGAGCAATTGCTCGAACATGCACGCCAGAACAGCATCGACATGCCGTTTTCTGCCAACACCGGCTACGTCAACACCATCGAGCCCGACCAGGAAGCGCGCTGCACCGGCAACATCGAAGTCGAAGAGCGCCTGCGCGCCTACATGCGCTGGAATGCGATGGCGATGGTGGTCAAGGCCAATCGCCATCACCCCGTCGATGGGGGTGACCTTGGTGGCCACATCGGCTCGTTCGGCTCGCTGGCCCACATGTTCGGCGCCGGCTTCAACCACTTCTGGCACGCCGAGAGCGAAAACCACGGTGGCGACTGCCTCTACATCCAGGGCCACGTGTCGCCGGGCGTCTATGCGCGCGCTTACCTCGAAGGCCGCCTGACCGAAGAGCAACTGCTGCACTTCCGCCAGGAAGTCGACGGCAAGGGTCTCTCGAGCTACCCGCACCCGAAGTTGATGCCCGAGTTCTGGCAGTTCCCGACCGTGTCGATGGGCCTCGGCCCGCTGATGGCGATCTACCAGGCGCGCTTCCTCAAGTACCTGCACGCCCGCGGCATCGCCAACACCGAGAACCGCAAGGTCTGGGTGTTCTGCGGCGACGGTGAAATGGACGAGGTCGAGTCGCTCGGCGCGATCGGCCTGGCCGCCCGCGAGAACCTCGACAACCTGGTGTTCGTCGTCAATTGCAACCTGCAGCGCCTCGACGGCCCGGTGCGCGGCAACGGCAAGATCGTCCAGG
>JBDUCH010000365.1:0-4111 GCA_040003555.1 Variovorax sp.
GCCGGCGCGCCGGGGCTCGAAGAACGGTAGAAGGTGCCGACCATCGGCGACTTGATCGCGTGGCCGGTGGGTGCGGCGGCTCCTGTGGGGGCGGGCGCGGCGGGCATCTCGGGTGCGGGAGCCGGTGCCGGGCCACCTTGCGGCGCCAGCGTTTGCACGTATTGCACCGGTGCCGCGGCACCGGCCTTGACGATGCGCACCTTGCCTTCGGCTTCGGTGATTTCGAGTTCGGAAATATTCGATTCAGACACCAGATCGATCAGTGTCTTGAGTTTGCGCAGATCCATGGGCCTCCAGCGCCAGCTTTGCCGGTCAATAGGTAATAACTCGCCTGAAAATCGGCTTATGTCGGCGTTTTAACGCCAATTGCCGGATTGTGCGCCGGATTCTACCCGTGAACAGGAGCCCGCCGCCACGCATCGAGGTCGGTCGCCTCGAGCTTGCCCATTTTACGCGCGGCCACTGCGCCGGCTGAATTGACAACCAATGTGAACGGCAATCCGCCCCCCGTGTTGCCCAGTTGGCGAACCAGATCGGTGCCCTCAAGCCCAGCCAGACCTACCGGAAAACTGACCGGCGTATGGGCCAGGAACTTTCTCACCGAACTGGGCTGATCGATGGCCAGGCCCACCACTTGCCAGCCGTTGGCTGCTTGTTCGCGAAAAAAGCGATCAACCATGGGCAGCTCCTCGATGCACGGGGGGCACCATGTTGCCCAGAAGTTGATCAGTAATGGCTTGCCGCGCAACGACGCAAAAGCAAGCTCGCCGCCCTCCGGCCGCTCGAAGCGCTGGGCCCAGAACGCCTCATCGAGCATGTCAGCGGCACTCGCCTCTCGCGCGCTTTCTCGCCACCACGCGCCGCCCGCTCCGGCAACAGCCGCAAGGGCGGCCACGCCACCAACGATCCAGCGCCTGCGCGCCGGGGAGGAGGTTTCGCTCATGCCTTGTCCTCCTGTTCCATCAGCCGCCGCAAGGCCGCCAGGTCGCCGCGCGGCGCGCGCCCCTGCGCGTCGGGTTTGAGCGCCCCGCGCAGGTCGTCAAGGTCGTACACCAGCAGGTGCACGCCGATTTCTTCACCGAGTGGCCGGCTGATCGCGTGCACGCTGAGCGCTTCGACCTGCTCGCCGTGGAAGCCCGTCACCATGCGCGGTTCGTAGTCCACGTGGTGGTCAATCAGCGCGATTTCGGCCGACTTGGAGTCATCGCAGAACAGTTGGATATAGATATCGGAGAGCCGCGTCGCAGTGCCGTGCCAGACTGCACCGCCCACATGGGGTCGGAACGCGGCCATGCGTTCCATCCATGCAAGCGCCAACGCGCGCAGCGCCTTCAATTCAGCCGGCTGCGTGTCGGCGCAGAACAACGCGATGTATTCGCGCACTTCGGCCTCGACCTCATCGTTGTTTGGCAATGCGGTGCGCGAAGGCAGGCCCAGGCTGCGCAATGCGCGGCGCTTCGCCGGCCCGTACTCGAGCCCTTCCTCGACCACGAGGCGTGCGGCGGCGGCGGCGATTTCACGCTTGGACATGTCCATCACGGCATTCTGCCCGCAAGGCGGCCGATGCAGGAGTGCCCCCACGGGTCGTCCCTAAAATCGACTGATGCATATTCACATTCTGGGCATCTGCGGCACCTTCATGGGTGGCGTGGCCGCTCTTGCGCGCGAGGCCGGCCACAAGGTCACGGGCTGCGACGCCGGGGTTTATCCGCCAATGAGCGATCAGTTGCGCGCACTTGGCATCGAGTTGATCGAAGGTTTCGACGCGCAGCAACTCGCGTTGAAGCCGGACGTTTTCGTCATCGGCAACGTGGTGTCGCGGGCTCGCCTGGACGACGGCACGCCGAAGTTTCCGCTGATGGAGGCGATCCTCGACGCCGGGCTGCCCTACACCAGCGGCCCGCAATGGCTGGCCGAGCAGGTACTGCAGGGCCGCCATGTGCTGGCCGTGGCCGGCACCCACGGCAAGACCACCACCACCTCGATGCTGGCCTGGGTGCTGGAAGCCACCGGCCAGGCGCCCGGTTTCCTGGTCGGCGGCGTGCCGTTGAATTTCGATGTGTCGGCGCGACTGGGCTCGGGAAAGGGCTTCGTGATCGAAGCCGATGAATATGACACCGCCTTCTTCGACAAGCGCAGCAAGTTCGTCCACTACCGGCCACGCACTGCGGTGCTGAACAACCTGGAGTTCGACCACGCCGACATCTTCGACGACCTCGCCGCGATCGAGCGCCAGTTTCACCACCTGCTGCGCACGGTGCCGGCCCGCGGGCGCGTGGTGGTCAACGCCACCGAGGACAGCCTGCAGCGCGTGCTAGCCCAGGGCTGCTGGAGCGAACTCTCACGCTTCGGCGACGGCGGCGAATGGCAGGCCCATGGCAGCGACGATGCTTTCGAGGTGCTGCGCGCGGGTCGATCCGTGGGCCGGGTCGAATGGGCGCTCTCGGGCCGGCACAACCAGATGAACGCGCTGGCCGCCATCGCAGCGGCGGAGCATCTGGGCGTGGCTCCCGCCGAGGCGGCGGCAGCGCTGGCGTCGTTTCGCAACGTGCGCCGGCGCATGGAATTGCGCGGCACGGTCGAGCGCGACGGCGGTGTAATCACCGTGTATGACGATTTCGCTCACCACCCAACCGCGATCCGCACCACGCTCGACGGCCTGCGTCGCCAGCTCGATGGCAAGGGCGGCCACTCCGACCGGATCCTGGCCGTGTTCGAGCCGCGCAGCAACACCATGAAGCTGGGTGCGATGGCGGCGCAACTGCCCTGGAGTCTGGAGCAGGCCGACCTCGCGTTCTGCCATACCGCAGGATTGGGCTGGGACGCGGCCGCCGCGCTCGCGCCGATGGGCGCACGGGCGCAGGTGGCCGACGCGATCGCCCCCTTGGTGGATCAGGTGGTGGCCGCGGCGCGGGCGGGCGACCACATCGTCTGCATGAGCAACGGCGGTTTCGGCGGCGTGCACGAGAAGCTGCTCGCCGGACTGCGCAAGGCGAGCTGACCACCGTGCGCGCGCATGAACTGATCGATCTGCTGCGGCTGCAGCCACATCCGGAAGGCGGCTGGTACCGCGAAGTGTTCCGTTCGGCGACGCGCGTGAACCCGGCCGATGGCCGGCCGCAGCGCGACGCCTTGACCAGCATCTACTTTCTGCTCGAAGCCGGCCAGCAATCACGCTGGCACCGCGTGCTTTCGGACGAGGTCTGGTTGCATCTCGAAGGCGTACCGATCGCGCTCTGGACGTGCGACGCGGCGTTGCGCACGGCACCGGCCCACGTGCGGCTCGGCCCGGTCGATCTGCACGGCACCCGGCCGCAGCATGTGGTGCCGGCCGGCCAGTGGCAGGCCGCGCGGCCGATCGTCGCCCACAGCACTGGCGACTACAGCCTGGCGGCCTGCACCGTGGGCCCGGGCTTCGACTTTGCCGACTTCTCTTTCATGGCAGCCGATGGCGAAGAGGCCACGCTGCTGCGCCACCACTGGCCCGACCTGGCCAGTCTGATCTAGCCGCGTCAGCCGCGGCGCTGCTTGACCGCCTGCGACAGCGTGTCGAGCACCGACACCGAATCATCCCAGCCGATGCAGGCGTCGGTGATGCTCTTGCCGTATTCCAGGCCGGCGATCTGATCTTTGCCTGCGGTGAATTTCTGGGCGCCGGCCTGCAGATGGCTTTCGACCATCACGCCGAACACGTTCTTGCTGCCGCCGGCGATCTGCGCGGCAATGTCTCCGGCCACCTCGATCTGCTTGAGATGCTGCTTGGAACTGTTGGCATGGCTGCAATCGACCATCAAGGTCGGCGGCAGCTTGGCGGCGGCCAGATCCTTGCAGGCTGCAGCCACGCTGGCCGCGTCATAGTTGGGCGCCTTGCCGCCGCGCAGGATCACGTGGCAGTCGTTGTTTCCATTGGTCTGCACGATCGCGACCTGCCCGTTCTTGTGCACCGACAGGAAGTGGTGCCCGCGCGCTGCCGCCTGGATCGCGTCGGTGGCGATGCGGATGTTGCCGTCGGTGCCGTTCTTGAAACCGATCGGCGCCGACAGGCCCGAAGCCAGTTCGCGGTGCACCTGGCTTTCGGTGGTGCGCGCGCCGATCGCGCCCCAGGCGATCA